>NZ_JABFNH010000014.1:0-10875 GCF_017168435.1 Micrococcus sp. KRD070 | reverse complement strand
GGAGGGCCCGAGGCCGGCGGACGGGGCAGAGGATTCGGGTGGCATCTCCCCGTTCTACACCCCTAGGCGGTCAGGCGCGCCTCGAGCCCGGCGCGCACCGCGGGCCACTCCTCGCGCACCACGCTGAAGTAGTCGACGTCGGCGATCGTGCCGTCCGCCGCCGGGCGGAAGCGGCGCAGAGTGCCCTCGAACGCCGCCCCCAGGCGGGCGATGGCGGCGTGCGAACGGGCGTTGCGGTGGTCGCAGCGCAGGGCCACCCGCTCCAGCGTCCATTCCTCGAACGCGTGCCCGAACAACAGCAGCTTGCAGCCGGGGTTCACGGAGGTGCCCCACACCCGACGGGCGTAGACCGTGTGCCCCACCTCCACTCGCAGCCCCGGCACCAGGTCGTAGAGGCTCGTGCGCCCCACCAGCTCCCCGCCCTGCTCGACGGCGAACGCGAAGGTGCCCTCCCGCTCGATCAGCTCGGCGAGGTGCGCGGACATGGCCGCGCCGTCCACCGGCAGGGGCGCGCTGTTCCCCGCCCACATGGCCGCGTCGACGAGCTCGCGCAGGGCGGGGCCGTCGTCGGGGACGAGGGGGCGCAGGGTGAGGTCCCCGCGGGTGAGGACGATCTCGTGCTTCATGCACCCATCCTGTCAGCGGCCTCGGGGGATCTCCCGGCACGACGAGACCGAGCGCCAGGGCCGGGGCGTCGCCCGGGCGCCCGGCCGGCTCAGAGCGTGGCGGACCGGCGGGCGGAGGCCCTCATGGCCGCGACCCGCTGCGCCACGGGGGCCTCCAGGGCGCCCGGCTGCAGGGCCGGGGCGAGGTCGGCGACCACCTCTCGGGCGACCCCCTCGAGGGCGGAGGCGTCCTGGGCGACCCAGGCGCGCAGCGTCAGGTGCTCCCGCATCCACGCCGTGAGCGTCTCCTCGGACTCCGGGGTAAGGGCGAAGCCTGCCCCCGCCGCACCCGGGCTGGTGCGCTCCACGTCCAGGGCGAGCTCGCCCGCCAGCAGGGCGGCGAACGCCTGGCGCAGCGGTGAGACGCCGGTACGACCGGACTGGAAGGCGGCGCGCACCTCGCGGCACTGCAGGCTCTCGTCGGCCACGTCGACGGCGAGGACATCACCGGCGGCGGGGGTGAGGCCCAGGGCGGCACGGGCTGACTCCTCGGCCACCACGGCCACGATGCCGGGCACTGCGGGGGCGGCGGTGAGGAACTCGGCGTACCGCATGCCCGGAGTGGCGGCGAGCACAGCGGCGGCCTCGGCGGTCGGGGACGGGGTGTCGACGGCGGTGATGGTCATGAATCCAGGGTGAATCGTGATTCACTGAGACGGGGAGCGGCGTCCACATGATGAGATTTGCAGCCACATGGTGAGACTCACGCCTGCCTCGACGTGCAGTACGCTGGCCCCATGCAGATGCGCGCGCAGCAGTGGTGGGCCGCCTGAGGGCGGCCCCGGTCATGCGCATCTGACACGACGAGCCGCTCGCCTGCCGGGCGGCTCGGTCATGAGCGGCTCCGGCGGGCCCCATCCCAGGAGTACCCCCGATGACCCACCGCAACCCCGAGGACAACGCCCTGAGAGGCGCCGCCGAGCCCCGCACCCTCGCCGAGGCCTGCGACCTCGTCACCACCCCGGACCTGGACGTCTCCGCGGACGGCATGTTCGGCCAGTACGGCGGCGCCCACCTGCCCCCGCAGCTGGCCGGCCCCATGGCTGAGGTCGCCCGCGCGTACGCCGAGGCGCGCCAGGATCCCGAGTTCTACGCCGAATACCGACGCCTGCTACGCGACGCCGTCGGGCGCCCCTCCCCCCTGACCCCGCTGGACCGCCTCTCCGACGAGCTCGGCGGCGCACGGATCGTGCTCAAGCGCGAGGACCTGAACCACACGGGCGCCCACAAGATCAATCACACGATCGGCGAGGCGCTGCTCGCCAAGCGCATGGGCAAGCGCAGCCTGATCGCGGAGACCGGCGCCGGCCAGCACGGCGTGGCCCTGGCGACGGCGGCCGCGATGGTCGGCCTCGACTGCGAGATCCACATGGGCGCGATCGACGTGGCCAAGCAGCACCCCAACGTGGTGCGCATGCGCCTGCTCGGCACGAAGGTGGTCTCGGTGGAGCGCGAGGGCCGCTCCCTGAAGGAGGCCGTGGACTCGGCGTTCGAGGTGTACGCGGCGGACCCGGAGAAGTACCTCTTCGCGATCGGCTCCGTGGTGGGACCGCACCCGTTCCCCACGATGATCCGCGACTTCCAGTCCGTGGTCGGCCGCGAGGCCCGCGCCCAATTCCAGGAGCGGTTCGGGGCGCTGCCGAGCGCCGTCGTCGCCGCGGTGGGCGGCGGCTCCAACGCGATGGGCGCGTTCACCGCGTTCCTCGACGACGCCGACGTCGCGCTCGTGGGCGTCGAGCCCGGCGGCCGCTCCGCGGCCAAGGGCGAGCACGCGATGACCATGACCCAGGGCCGCGACGGCATCCTCCACGGCATGGCCACCCTCGTCCTCGCCGACGACGACGGCACCCCGGATCCCGTGCACTCGATCGCCTCGGGCCTGGACTACCCGGGCGTCGGCCCACAGCACGCCCACTTCGCGCGCGTCGGCCGCGTCCGGTACGTGGCCGAGGACGACGCGGCCGTGCTCGACGCGTTCCAGCGGCTCACGCGGCTCGAGGGCGTCATCCCCGCGCTCGAGTCCGCGCACGCCGTGGCGCACGCGATCCGCCTCGCCCCGCAGATGGGCCGGGACGCGCGGATCCTGGTCAACCTCTCCGGCCGCGGAGACAAGGACGTGGACTACGTGGCCGAGAAGCTCGGGCTCACGGGCGAGGCGGACGAGGTCGTGCGGTGAGCTGAGGCGGCGGCCCGGCGTCGCCCCCGGTCAGCGCGTAGCCTGGCACGCGTGATGACCCTGATGTGGGGCGCGGTCGCCGCGTCCTCCCTGCTCGTGGGCGCCGTCCTGGCGACCCTGCGCCGCTGGCACATGGGCACGATCGGACTCGTGCTCGCCTTCGGCGCCGGCGCCCTGATCGCGTCCGTGTCCTTCGAGCTCGCGGAGGCGGGCGTGCAGGCGGCCGGGCCCGCCGCCGTCGGCATCGGGCTGACGCTCGGCGCGGCCGCCTACTTCCTCGGCGACCGTGCGGTGGAGCGCTCCGCCGCGAGGTCCGGCGGCTCGTCCTCGGGCGCGGCGCTGACCGTGGGCGCGCTGCTGGACGGCATCCCGGAGCAGCTCGTGCTGGGCATCGGGCTGGCCGCGGGACGTCCAGGATCGTGTACGGGTACCAGTCCAGCCACGGCCCGCGCAGCAGCGTGAACGCCAGCCAGGCGAGCGGGATGAGCGTGGACAACCACACCACCCGCCACGTGATCTGCCGCCGCGGCCCGAAGACCGCCCACAGCACCGGGGTGAGGATCGGCGTGACGATGTGCTGCAGGGTGTCGTTGAACCGCTCGACGGCGGTCATCGGGTCGGCGTCCCGCAGCAGCACGTTGAACACCACGCCCGTGATCACGATGCACACCACCCCCGTCACCCGCAGCACCCGGAACAGCGTGCCCGGCCGGTGCAGGCGCAGCGCCAGCAGCAGGGACGTCAGCCCCACCAGGAAGTTCGAGAGGAACGTGAAGTACGTGGGCTGGTTGAGCATGTGCTCCCAGCCGCCCTCGAGCACGCCCGCGTAGCCCGCGTCGGCCGGCAGGTCCGAGGACTTCCACGAGCCGATCCACAGTGAGAGCAGGTTGCCGCCCAGGGACAGGGCCGCGGCGACGGCGAAGGCAGGCCGCGCCGTCGTCGTCCAGCGGCCGGAGGGGGTGGGGAGGGTCATGCGCCCATCCTGCCGGAGCGCGACGCCGCCCCCGGTGCACTGGCCGAGCCGCTCGGGCCGGCGGGCGTGTCCCGGCCGGCGGTCCGGACCCTACGCTCGGCACCATGATCCGGACCCCCTGGACCCGCACCCCCGCCGGCGCGAGGCGCGCGCGCCGCCCCCGACAGTTCCGCCGCGTGACGACGACCGGGCCCGCCGCCGTGGACGTGGCCTGGGCCCGCTACGCCGACCTGCGCCTGTGGCCGCGGTGGGCTCCGCAGATCCGCGCCGTGGAGGCGCCACGGCGCCGGCTGCGGGCCGGGCTTCGCGGCGTGGTCCACGCGCCCCTGGGGCTGCGCGTCCCGTTCGTGGTCGAGGAGGTCGACGACGACGCCCGCACCTGGCGGTGGACGGTGCGGGTGGCCGGGACGGCGGTCTCCATGACGCACGACCTCACCGCCACCCCCCGCGGCACCCGGGCGGGGCTGACGGTCCACGGGCCCGCCGTCGTCGCCCTGGCCTACCGACTGCCGGCCCGCGTGGCGCTGCGGCGGCTGTGCCGGGCGCACCTCTGAGGGCGGACCGCCGGGCCGGGCCTGTGGCCAGGGGCCCCGCCCGCCTCACACCGCCGCGGCGTCGGTCCGCAGCTCGACGCGCGGCCAGTCGGCGAGGTCGGCGAGCATCTGCCGGTCGTGGGTCACCACGACGACGGCCTGCTCCGTGACCTGCAGGGCCTCGGTCATCTCGTCCACGAGCGCGGGGGAGAGGTGGTTCGTCGGCTCGTCCAGCAGCAGCACGTGGGGGCGCTCGATGAGCACCATCGCCAGGTGCAGACGGGCCTGCTGCCCCTGGGACAGGCGTCCGACCGGGGTGTCCGCGGCCTCGGCGGTGAGCAGCCCGAGCGAGGGCAGCGTGGGGGCCGGCAGGGGACGGCCCAGGTCGTCGACGCCGGCCTCGTCCGCGCCGACGCGGCGCACGTGCTCCTCGAACACGGCGGCGGCGGTGCGCTCCTCGTCCCACGCGGGGGTCTCCTGCGCCACGAGGCGCACGCGCACGTCGGCGCCCACGGTCACCAAGCCGCTCGTGGGCTCCAGGTCCCCGGCGAGCACGCGCAGCAGCGTGGACTTCCCGGCCCCGTTCGGGCCCGTCACCAGCACGCGGCCGCCCGGCACGAGGGCCGCGCCCATCGGCTGCTCGAGCCGCCCGGCCACGCGCACGGCGTCCGCGGTGAGCAGGACGTCGTCGCCCGCCGTGCCCGGCCCGCCCGCCGTGCCCGCCGCCGCGTCCGCGCCGTCCCGCGGGTCGCCGTCGGGCATGTCCGCGAACGGCCAGTCCAGGCGCAGGGGCGGCTCGGGCACGGTGATCCGGTGCGCCTCCAGCTCGTCGAAGCGCCGGTTGAACATCTGCACGATCCCCGCCGACCGGCTCGAGCGCTGGTGCTTGCCGGTGCCCTTCGGGGGCCGCCACGAGCCCTGCATCTGCTCCCGCGCGTCCTCCACGGCCAGCTCCAGCCGCTCGCGCTCGGCGTTCTGCTCGGCGTACTCCTGCTCCCAGGCGGCCCGGGCGCGGCGGCGCCCCTTCGCCCAGCCGGCGTACCCGCCGGAGTACCGCCGCGGCCGCCCGTCCTGGCTGGGATCCAGGTCCACGATGTCGGTGCACACGGCGCGCAGCAGGGCGCGGTCGTGGCTGACGACGGCGACCCCGCCCGGGTGCTCCACCAGCCGGCGGGTGAGGAAGTCCAGGGCGACGTCGTCCAGGTGGTTGGTCGGCTCGTCCAGCAGCAGCAGGTCCGGCCGGGAGCCGAGGGTGACGGCCAGGCGCACCCGGTGGCGCTGGCCGACCGAGAGCGATGTGAGGGGGCGCTCGCGGTCCGTGCACGCGTGCAGCCCCTCGAGGTCCATGTCCACGCGCCGGCCGGCGTCCCAGGCGTCGTAGAGGTGGGCCCGCTCCAGCGCGGTGGAGTACCGGTGTCCGGCGCCGGCGTCGTCGGGGGCCTCGGCCAGGGCGGCCGCGGCGGCGTCCAGGGCCTCGAGTGCGGCGTGCGGGCCCGTGAGGGCGTCGCGGACCAGGTCGCCCACCGTGCGGGAGCGCCCGTCGGCCCGCGCCCGCAGCGCCTGCGGGACGAACGCGAGCGTGCCCGCCCGCGTCACGCGGCCGACGTCGGGCGTGATCCGGCCCGTGAGCACGTGGAGCAGCGTGGTCTTGCCGCGCCCGTTCTCACCCACGATCCCGAGCCGCGAGCCGGCGTTGATCCGCACCGTGGCGTCCGTGAGCACGCGGTGCCCGCCGAGCGAGACGGTCAGGTGCTCGCCGCGCAGGTGGGCGGCGGGCCCGGCGGGCAGGGCGGGGGAGGGAGGGCCGGAGGTCATGTCCGCCAGTCTAGGGAGGGGGCGCGCTGCCGCGTCCGGGGTCGGGACTACGCTCGGGGCCATGTCCGCCGCCCCGCCGCCGCCCGCCTTCGGCACCGTCCTGCACCACCGCGCCCACGGGATGGCCCCGGGGGAGTCCATCTCCCCGCCGCTGGTCCACGCGAGCGCGTTCCACCTGCCCGGCGCGGACCCGGACGGCGCCCCCACCGCCCCCGGCGCGGACGTGCCTTTCCAGTACGCGCGCTGGGCCACGCCCACCTGGTCCGCGCTCGAGGCCGCCCTGGGCGCGCTGGAGGACGCCGACGTCGCCGTGGTCCCCTCCGGCATGGCCGCGATCGCCGCCGTCCTGCTGCCCCTGCTGCACCCGGGGGACCGCGCCCTCCTGCCCGCGGACGGCTACGGGCCCACCCGCGCCCTCGCCGCCGAGCACCTCACGCCCCGAGGCGTGCACGTGGACCTGGTCGCCACCCAGGGGCTCGCCCATGCGGACCTGAGCGGCTACGACCTGGTGCTCGTGGAGACCCCCTCCAACCCGGGGCTGCGCGTGGCGGACCTGGCGGACGTCGCCGCCCGCGCCCACGCGAACGGCCGCCGGGACGGCGCGGGGGCCCTCGTGGTGGTGGACAACACGCTGCTGACCCCCCTGGGGCAGCGCCCGCTGGAGCTGGGGGCGGACGTGGTCATGGCCTCGGACACGAAGGCCGTCAACGGGCACACGGACGCCCTCGGCGGGCACGTGGCCAGCCGGGACCCGCAGGTGATGGCGCGGGTGCGCGGCTGGCGGACCCTGGCCGGCGGGATCCTGGGCACCCACGAGGCCTGGCTCATCCACCGCGGTCTCGAGACCCTCGAGGTCCGCTTCGCCCGGATGTGCGCCTCGGCGCAGGCGGTCGCGGAGCTGGCCGCGGGCCACCCGGCGGTGCGCGCCGTGGTCTACCCGGGGCTGGCGGACCACCCGGACGCGGAGGTCGTGGCGCGTCAGATGACGGCGGCGGGCGGCCTCGTCGGGCTGCGGTTCGCGGACGCGGCGGCGGCCGAGCGGTTCATCGCCGCGGCGCAGTACGTGGTGCCGCAGACCAGCTTCGGCGGCACGCACACGGCGGCCGAGCGCCGCGCCCGCTGGGGCGACGACGTCCCGGACGGTTTCGTGCGTCTGTCCGTGGGCGTGGAGCCCACCGCCGAGCTGCTGGCCGACCTGGAACGCGCGATGACCGCCGCGGGCGGCGGGCCGACCGCCTGACCCGCGCCCTCCGCACTTTGTGGGCCGAATACGACTCTCCCGGGGGCTCTGGGGCCCGGGAGAGTCGTATTCGGCCCTGAAAGTGAGCGCCGCCGAGACCTCACCCTGACCCGCGTCCCGGCTACGCTCGCGGACGAGGCCGCCCACCCGCGCCTCGCCCGCCGCCCCGCCCCAGGAGACCCAGGAGACCCCCCATGCAGCTCGACCTGATCGTGGAGAACGCCCGCCTCCTCACCGGCGACCCCGCCCGCCCGTCGGCCTCGCGGCTGGGGGTGTGGCGGGGCGTCGTCGTCGGGGTGGACGAGGAGCTGGACGGCCTCGCAGCACGCGAACGCCTCGACGTGCGGGGGCGCACCGTCCTCGCCGGGTTCAACGACGCCCACGCGCACAGCGTCTGGTTCGGCCAGTCCCGGCTGGACGTGGACCTCGAGGGCGCGCGCACCGCGGAGGAGGTCCACCGCCGGGTCCGCGCCCGAGCCGCCGAGCTCGACCCCGGCGCCTGGGTGACGTGCACCGGCTTCGATCCCGGCCACCTCACCGGCCCCCAGCCGGACCGGGACAGCCTCGACGCCGCCGCCTCCGGGCGCCCCGTGCTCATCCGCCACAACACGGGCCACGCCGTCACGGTGTCCGGGGCGGTGCTGGTCCTGGCCGGCGTGGGGGAGCAGGTGCTGCAGCAGCCCGAGGGCGGGCGGATCCTCACGGACGCCGCCGGCCGGCCCACCGGCCTGTTGGAGGAGACCGCCATGAGCCTGGTGACCCGGCTGCTGCAGCCGGAGTCCCACGAGCACATCGGCGCGTGCCTGGCGCGGGCGTCGCAGGAGTACGCGGCCGAGGGCATCACCTCGGTGACCGATGCGGGGGTGGCCGGCGGGTGGATCGGGCACAGCCCGCTCGAGTTCGGCGCGTACCAGCGCGCCCGGGACGCGGGGCTGCTGCGCACCCGCTTCCAGACGATGGTCACCCTGGACGCGCTGCACCCGGTGGACGGCCATCCCGACGACGGCACGCACCTGACCCTCGACGCCGGCGTGCGCACGGGCGTGGGCGACGAGTGGCTGCAGATCGGGCCGGCGAAGGTGTTCACGGACGGGTCGATGCTCGGACAGACCGCCGCGATGACCGAGGACTACTGCGGCCACGGCCACGGCCGCGGCTACCTGCAGCAGGACGCGGGGGAGATGCGCCGGGCGTGCCTCGGTGCGGCGGCCGCCGGCTGGGCGCTGGCCCTGCACGCGATCGGCGACGCCGCCCTCGACTTCGCGCTCGACGTGATCGCCGAGGCGCGGGGCCGGTTCGGGCGGCCCGTGATGCCGCACCGCGTGGAGCACGGCGGGGTGGTCCGCGACGATCAGGTGGCCCGCATGGCCGAGCTGGAGGTCGTGATGGCCACCCAGCCGAACTTCATCAGCGCGTTCGGCGGGTCGGTGCGGGAGCGGATCGGGCCGGAGCGGGCCGCGCTGTCGTACCCGGCCGGCCGGCTGCTGCGTGCGGGCCTGGTGCTGCCCGGCAGCTCGGACCGCCCCGTGGCCGGCGGCCGCCCGCTGGAGGTCATCCAGGACTTCGTGCTGCGCCGCACCGAGACCGGCGAGCAGTACGGCCCGGACGCGGAGCGGCTCACGGTGGCCGAGGCCCTGCACGCCTATACGGTCGGCTCCGCGGAGGCGACCGGCTGGGGCGGCCGCAAGGGACGGCTCGTCGCAGGCCAGCTCGCGGACTTCACGGTGCTCAGCGAGGACCCGCGCGCGGTGCCGAGCGACCAGATCGCGGCGATCGACGTCGTCGCCACCGCCGTGGGAGGGGAGTTCGTGCACGGCGGGCTGTGACGCCCGGCCCCGGCCCCGGCCCCGGCGCCCCGCGACGAGCCCTGCGATATGGCCCCTGAACCACGCGTTTGAGGGCCATATCGCAGGGCTCGTCCCGGAAGGGGGGTGGGGCATGTCCGGTGACCCGGCGGTCAGCCGTGGCTCTGCTGGGGGGCTGCTCCCTACGCTCGGAGGACGGCGCGCAGACCGCGCGTCGCCCCGAGACCATGAGGAGCACCCCGTGGCGCACGAAGACGCGAACACCACCACCACCGACCAGCTCACCCTGCAGGACCCCACGAAGCGCTACCCCGTGATCAGCCCGCCGGAGGAGACGCTGCCCGGCACCGGCCTGGACGCGGAGATGACGCCGAAGGCCGACCTGGGTGAGAAGTCCTACCGCGGCACCGGCCGTCTCGAGGGCCGCAAGGCGCTCATCACCGGCGGTGACTCCGGCATCGGCGCGGCCACCGCGATCGCGTTCGCGCGCGAGGGCGCCGACGTCGTCATCAGCTACCTGCCCGAGGAGGAGAAGGACGCCCAGCACGTCCTCGAGGTCCTGCAGGCGGAGGGGCGCACCGCCGCTGGGATCCCCGGCGACCTGCGCGACAAGACGTTCTGCGCCGACCTCGTGGCCCAGGCGGTCGAGAAGCTCGGCGGGCTGGACGTGCTGGTGAACAACGGCGGCAAGCAGGTGGCGCAGGACTCGATCGAGGACATCGACGACGAGCAGCTCGAGGCCACCTTCGACATCAACATCCTGGCCCAGTTCCGCCTGGTCAAGGCCGCCCTGCCGCACCTGAAGCCGGGCTCCACGATCATCAACACCACCTCCGTGGTCGCCTACATGGCCCCGGAGCAGCTGGTGGACTACTCCGCCACGAAGGCCGCCATCAACACCTTCACGAAGGCCCTGGGCCAGCAGCTGGCCCCGAAGGGCATCCGCGTGAACGCCGTGGCGCCCGGTCCGATCTGGACCCCGCTGCAGCCCTCCGGCGGCCAGAAGTCGGAGGACCTGCCGGAGTTCGGCCAGTCCACCCCGCTGGGCCGCGCCGGCCAGCCCACCGAGCTCGCCCCGGCCTACGTGTTCCTGGCCTCGCCGGAGTCCTCCTATGTGGTGGGCGCGACCATCCCGGTGACCGGCGGCATGCCGACCCCGTGACCGGAGCCGGGCGTTCCTGTCCCTGGGCGGTCACACCACCAGGGACAGGAACGCGCCGAGCGCGAAGCCGACCACGGTGAGCAGCCCGGCCCTCTCCCCGCCCTTCTCGCGGGCCTCGGGGATCATCGTGTCGATCAGCATGACCAGCAGGGCGCCGGCCGCGAAGCCCTGGATGCCGCCGGTCAGGGCGGGGGAGGCGACGTCGGCGATCAGCCCGCCGCCCCACGTCGCCAGAGCGCAGACCACCGCCACGAGCGACCACTGGACCAGCAGGTGGCGCCGCGTCTTGCCGCCGTCGAGGGAGTCGGCCGTGGCGGCGATGGACTCAGGCAGGTTGGACATGAAGATCGCCACGAGCAGCGCGAGGGAGACGCCTTCGCCCGCGGCCAGCCCGATGCCCAGCACGAGCTGCTCCGGGATGCCGTCCAGCAGCGCGCCCACGGTCAGCGCCGCGCCCGAGGACGAGCCGCCGGACCTCGCGGCGGAGCGCTCCACCGCACGGTCGC
>NZ_JABFNH010000013.1:0-24712 GCF_017168435.1 Micrococcus sp. KRD070 | reverse complement strand
GGCGGGGGTGCCGTCGGGGGTCTCCTCCGGCTCGTCGAGGAGCTCGAAGATGCGCTCGGCCGACGCCACGCCGGAGATCAGCATGTTGGACATGCCGGCGATCTGGCCCAGCGGCTGGTTGAACTCACGCGAGTACTGGATGAACGCGGTCACGGCGCCGAGGGTCATCTGCCCGTTGGCCACGCGCAGGCCGCCGGCCACCGCGATGCCCACGTATCCCAGCCAGTTCACCCACTGCATGATCGGCATGATCATCCCCGAGTAGAACTGCGCCGTGAACGCGGCCTCGTACAGCTCCTCGTTGCGCTCGTCGAAGCGCGCGGCCATGTCCCGCTGCCGGCCGAACACGGTCACCAGCTCGTGCCCCGTGAACGACTCCTCGATGTGCCCGTTGAGCCGGCCCGTCTCCCGCCACTGCGCGGAGAACAGCGCCTGGGACTTCTTGCCGATCACGCCCACCACCACGCCGGCCACCGGCAGCGCGATCAGGGCGATGAGCGCGAGCTGCCAGGACAGCCAGAACATCATGCCGACGATGCCGATCACGGTCAGCGCCGAGTAGACGAGCGAGGCGAACGCCTGCTGGAGGGCCTGCTGGACGTTGTCCACGTCGTTGGTGGTGCGGGAGAGCAGGTCGCCGCGCTGCCCGCGGTCGAAGTGGCTCAGCGGCAGCCGGTTGATCTTGGCCTCGATGTCCTCGCGCAGGCGGAACACGAGGCGCATCACGAGATCGTTGAGCACGCGGCCCTGCAGCCACATGAACAGCTGGGCCACGAGGTACATGGCCAGCACGATCAGGATCAGCCGGCCCAGCTCGGTGAAGTCGATCCCCTCGCCCGGTGTGAACGCCATGCCGGAGAGCATCTCCGCGGCCTGGTCCTCGCCCTGGGCGCGCAGCCCGTCGATGACCTGCTCGCGGCTCAGCCCGCCGGGCATCTGCGCGGAGACCACGCCGCCGAAGATCACGTCCATCGCCCGGCCGAGCACGCGCGGCGCCCACACGTTGAACACCACGGCCACCAGCACCATGACGGCGACGACGGCCAGCCCCAGCTTCTCCGTGCGGAACAGGCTCATGAGCCGCTTCGCGGACGGCCAGAACGCCTTGGCCTTGCGGGCCGGCCCGCCGCCCCAGTCGTCGGTGGCGCCCTGCTCCTGGATCTCGAGGATCTCCTCGTCGGTCAGGTGCTCGCTCATGCCACGTCCTCCGCGGTCAGCTGGGAGTCCACGATCTCCCGGTAGGTCTGGTTGTCCGCCAGCAGCTCGGCGTGGGTGCCGCGGCCGACCACGCGGCCCTCGTCCAGCACGATGATCTGGTCGGCGTCGATGATGGTGGCCACCCGCTGGGCGACGACGATCCGGGTCACCCCGGCCGCCGCGCGGTCGAGCGCCGACCGCAGCCGCGCGTCGGTGGTGACGTCCAGGGCGGAGAACGAGTCGTCGAACACGAGGATCCGCGGCTCGGCCACGAGGGCACGCGCGATGGACAGGCGCTGGCGCTGGCCGCCGGAGACGTCCGTGCCGCCCTGGGACAGGCGCGAGTCCAGACCGGAGGCCGCCGCCTCTCCCCTGCCCGTGGTGCGGGCGCGCACGAAGTCCGCGGCCTGGGCCGTCTCGAGGGCCGCCCAGATGCGCTCGTCCGAGGCGTCCGGGGCCCCGAACTGCATGTTCTCCCGCACGGTGCCCGAGAACAGGTACGGCTTCTGCGGCACGAGGGCCACGGCCTCGGTCAGCTCGGCCCGGGCCAGGTCGGTCACCGGCACACCGTCCACGAGCACCTCGCCGGACGTCGCGTCGTACAGCCGCGGCAGCAGGCTGATCAGCGTGGACTTGCCGGAGCCGGTCGAGCCGATGATCGCCGTCGTGGTGCCGGGGGCGACGACGAAGCTGACGTCGTCGAGCACCGGCGCCTCGGCGCCGGGGTACTGGAAGGTGACGTGGCGCAGCTCCACGGCGCCGTCGCGACGATCGGGGGTCACCGGGCGGACCGGCTCAGCGAGCGTCGGGACGGTGTCCAGGACCTCGCCGATGCGGCGGGCGGAGATCACGGCGCGCGGGAGCATCATCATCATGAAGGTGCCCATCATCACCGCCATGAGGATCTGCAGCAGGTACTGCATGAACGCGGTGAGCGCGCCGACCTGCACGAGCCCCGCGTCCACGCGCTCGCCGCCGAACCACAGGACGGCAGCGGTGGCCAGGTGGAGGATCATCGTGATGACCGGGCCGAGCAGCACGAACAGCCGGCCGATCCGCACGGACGTCTCCGTCAGGGCGGCGTTGGCGTCCGTGAACCGGCGCGTCTCGTGGCGTTCGCGCACGAACGCACGGACCACGCGGATGCCCTGGATCTGCTCGCGCATCACGCCGTTGACGTCGTCGATGTTGTCCTGCATCCGCTGGAACAGCGGCATGAGACGCGCGACGATCCACGCCACGATCACCAGCAGCACCGGCACGGAGACCCACACGAGCCAGGACAGGCCCGGGTCCTCGCGGATGGCCATGATGATGCCGCCGACCGCCATGATCGGCACGGCCACCATGAAGTTCAGGGCCATGAGGGTGAGCATCTGCACCTGGTTGACGTCGTTGGTGCCGCGCGTGATGAGGGTCGCGGCGCCGAAGCGGCCGAGCTCCTCCGCGGAGAACGCGTCCACGCGGGTGTAGACGGCGCGGCGCAGGTCCCGGCCGACGCCCATCGAGGCCTTCGCGCCGAACCACACGGCGGCGATCGCGGCGACCACCTGCACCAGCGCGACGCCGAGCATCACGAGGCCGAGGTCCCAGATGCGGGCGGTGTCGCCGCGGGCCACGCCCTCGTCGATGATGCGGGCGTTGAGGCTGGGCAGGTACAGCATGGCCAGCGTGCTGATCAGCTGCAGCACGACGACGGCCGCGACGGCGCCGCGATAGCGCCGGCCGTGACGGCGGAGCAGGGTCCAGAGCATGGGGCTCCCAGGGAGTCGGGATGGGCGCGCGGCCGCGTGGGCTGCAGTGAGGTGGGCCGACGTGGGCCGGGTTCATTGTGCCCCAGCCGCGGGCGAGGAGGTCGGGCAGCAGCCGTCGTCGTCGGACGCCGCGGGCGCACCCCGGACAGCCGGCTGCCGAACCACCCGCTGGCGGACCCGCACGAGGACTGAGCGACGCCAGACGGGGGGCGTGAGCCAGACGTTTCCGCGGCTGAGGGTCCCTCAGAACAGCACGAACATCTGGCTCACGCCCCCGGAACGCCTGGCTCAGCGCCCGAAGAGCCTCGCGAAGAACCTTGCGGCCCCGGCACGGCCCGCGCGGGCTGCGTCGCGCTCGGCATCAGGGTGACGGCCATCGCACCACTGCGCCGCGGGGACGACGGCCTTGAGGGACTCGACGTGCCGGCCGCATCCGGCCCAGGTGGCCCTGCGGCAGACGGGTCAGCGCGCCGGACGGCACATGAGGGATCCTTTCGGCGAGGGGGCTTCGGGGTGGCCGGTCAGGCCAGGGTCATGAAGAGCTTCTCGAGCTCGGCGACGGTGAGCTTCTCCTCGTCCTCCGCCTTCTCGGGGTCGGCGAGGCAATACTGCATGGCGGATGAGACGACCGCGAAGCCGGCGCGATCCAGCGCGGTGGAGACGGCGGAGAGCTGCGTGACCACGTCCTTGCAGCGACCCTCGCCCTCGACCTCGCGGATGACGGCGTCCAGCTGGCCGCGGGCCCGCTTGAGGCGGTTGAGGATCTTGCGCTGGGTCTCGGCGTCGGCGGTGCGCACGGCGACCTCCTTTGTCACGGTGGCGGGGAGGGGAATCATATCCCCAGGGGTATCCGGCGACGTCGCCGGATGTCACACGAGGAGACCGATGAGCTCCCGGACGAGGATCACCAGGCCCATGGCCAGCACGAACCAGCCGAAGCCCTTCTTCAGCGCCTTCTCCGGGACCCGCTTCATGAGCGGAACGCCGATCAGCGCACCGACCACGGCCACACCGGTGACCCACAGCAGCAGGTCCCACGGCAGCGTCACGCTGGTCAGGTAGCCGCCGAGGCCCGCGAAGGACTTCATGGCGATCACCAGCAGGGACGTGCCCACCGCAGCGGACATCGGCAGGCCGCCGAGCAGGACCAGCGCAGGGACCACGAGGAACCCGCCGCCGGCGCCGACGATGCCCGTGACGAAGCCGACGACGACGCCCTCCAGCAGGATCTTCCCGAGCGGGTGGCGGCGGGGCTCGACGTCAGCCGAGGCCTCCACTGAGGGGGCGGCCGCCGGCTGCGTCTTCTTGGGCCGGATCATGGCCCACGCCGTGAAGAGCATCATCACCGCGAAGGCGATCAGCAGCAGGGTCCCCGGCAGGAAGCCGCCGACGACGCCGCCCAGGAGGGCACCCACCATCGAGGCCGCGCCGAAGATCAGGCCGGTGCGCCACCGGACGGTGCCGTGCCGCGAGTGCAGCAGCACTGAGACCAGCGAGGTCACACCCACCACGAACAGGGAGCCCGCGATGGCCTGCTTCGGCTCGAGGCCGGCCACGTACGTCAGCAGGGGCACCATCAGGATCGACCCGCCGCCACCCATGAGGCCGAGCAGCAGGCCGACCACGAGGGCCAGGGCGAGGACGATCCACATCACGGGTCAGCTCCGCTTCCCCGCGCCGGTGGGGATGCGGCCGATCACGTCGCCCGCGGAGCGCTCCTGCGCGGGGCGGTTCCACGGCATCTTGGCCAGCACGGACGCCATGGCGCACGTGTTGGACACGGCGGAGAAGGACAGGCCCGCGCCGATCGCGGCGGGGATGAGGCCGAACCGCTTCGAGCCGACCTGGGAGGCCACGGCCCCGACCAGCGCGATGGACCCGGCGGTCATGCGGACCTGACGGTCCATGGACCAGCGGTTGCCGCTGCGGACGACCTCGCCGCCGGCCTCGGCGTAGGCGGAGATGCCGCCCTGCAGGACGCGCGCGGAGGTGAAGCCGGCCTGGGCCAGACGGTCCTGGGCGGTGCCGGCCCGGCTGCCGGACTGGCAGACGAGCACCGCGGTGCCGTCCAGGCGGGCGGCGACCTCGTCCGCGTGCTCCTGGAGCAGGTCCAGCGGCACGTTGTAGGAGCCGGCGATGTGCTCGGTCTCGAACTCGCCGGGGGTGCGCACGTCCAGCACGACGGCGTCGGGGCGGGCGGCCAGCTCGGCCTTCAGGTCGCGCGGGGCGACGGGGGACAGGGTGACGCTCATGGGAGGGGCTCCTCGGGGTTGGTCTGGGGGTGTGTCAGGACTGCTGCCAGGCGGCGTAGCTGCCCTCGAGCTCGATCACGTCGAACCCGGCGCGGCGCAGCGCCTGGGCGGCCACGATGTTGCGCAGGCCGGACTGGCAGAAGGTCACCAGGGTCTTGTCCTTCGGCAGCTCCTCCTGGTGGAAGAGCACCTTGCCGGCGTTCAGCTGCCGGGCGTCCGCCACGGTGCCGTGGGAGAACTCGGTCTTGTTGCGCACGTCCACCAGCACGGTGTCCTGCTCCGCGCCGACCTCGCCGGCCTCGATGCGGGACCGCAGCTCGTCGGCCTGCACGGTGGGCACCGGCTCCAACGTGAGGCCGTCCACGGAGGTGGTGAACGCGGCGGCGGCGTCGACGCCCACGCGGATCATGTGGTCGCGCATCGTGTGCGCGTCCTCGCGGTCCTCGGCGAGCAGGACGAGGGCGGCGTCGTCGCTCTCCGGGTCGTAGGCCCAGCCGGCGTGCGTGGCGACCTTGCCGCGGGACGGAAAGGCCAGCGCGCCCGGCACGGTGCCGGCGAGGATCTCGTCCACACCGCGGGTGTCCGCGAACACGGCGCCCTCGGCGAGCGTCGCCTGCACGCCCCCGGCGTCCAGCTCCTCGAGCTCGGGCAGCTCGCCCAGGATGGCTGGCCCCTGCTTGTTCTGGCGCTTCATGCGGGCGAAGTAGGCGTGGGCGTCGGGCTGGCCGTCGAGCAGCTCGTCGATGAAGCCCTGCTCGTCGTCGTTCTTCAGGTAGTCGGACCACCACGCGTACTTGCGCTCGTAGCCGACCGTGGTGGAGGGCAGCGCGCCGAGTGCCTTGCCGCAGGCGGAGCCGGCGCCGTGGGCCGGGAACACCTGCACGTGGTCCGGGAGGGTCAGGAACTTCGCCTTGAGGGAGGCGAAGAGCTGCTGGGCGCCCTCGAAGCGGGTGTCGACGCCGCCGGCGGCCTCGTCCAGCAGGTCCGGGCGGCCGAGGTCGCCGGAGAACACGAAGTCGCCGGTGAGCATGTAGCCCGGGGCGTCCGCGAAGGCGCCGTCGGTGACGAGGAAGGACAGGTGCTCGGGGGTGTGGCCCGGGGTGTGCACGGCCTCGACGGTGATGTTGCCGAGCGTCACCGTGTCGCCGTCCTTGAGGAGGTTGCCCTCGAAGCCGTAGGCCCAGTCCTCGCCGCCCTCGCCGGACAGGTGGATCTGGGCGCCGGTGGCGTGGGCCAGCTCGCGGGTGCCGGAGAGGTAGTCCGCGTGGATGTGGGTCTCGGTCACGTGGGTGATGGTCATGCCGTTCTTGGCGGCCAGGTCCAGGTACACCTGGATGTCGCGGCGGGGGTCCACCACCATCGCCTCGTTCTTCGCCTGGCAGCCGATCACGTAGCTGGCCTGGGCGAGGTCCTCGTCGTAGATGCGCTCGAGCAGCATGGTTCTCCTCCGGGTCGGGGGGTCTCGATGTCCATCCGATACCCCCTGGGGTATGTCGAGAACGAGCGTAGGGTATACCCCCAGGGGTATGCAAGAGAGAGGGTGAGCCCGGGCGGCGACGGGAAGGGACGGCACGGTCGGGAGACGTCGCCAGGGGGCGTGAGCCAGATGATTCCGCTGCGGATCGGGCGTCAGAACGGCAGAAACGTCTGGCTCACGCGGCGGGGGGCGTGAGCCAGATGATTCCGCTGCGGATCGGGCGTCAGAACTGCAGAAACGTCTGGCTCAGCGCCCGGGGTCCTCAGAGCAGGGGACGCAGTGGTACCAGCAGGGCCTCGACCACGCGGGCGAGGCCGTGACGGTCCTCCCAGCGCGGGGTGTCGATCCGGACGGCCCGCTGGGCGTCGAGAGCGAAGATCTCCTCCATCCGGGCGGCGAAGTCGCGGTCCACGACCACCACGTTGGACTCGTAGTTGAAGCCCAGGGAGAGGCGGTCGACGTTGGCCGAGCCCACGGTGGACCAGATGCCGTCCACGGTGGCGGTCTTCGCGTGGATCATGCTGGCCCTGTACAGCAGGATCGTGATGCCGGCCTCGAGCATCTTCCCGAAGAAGCCGCGCGAGGCCCAGTCCGCCACGATGTGGTTGGAGTCCTCCGGCACCATCACCTGCACGTCCACCCCGCGCCGGGCCGCGTGCAGCAGCGCCTCGAGGACCTGCTGGTCCGGGATGAAGTACGGCGTGTTGATGAGGATGCGGTGCTGCGCCCGCTGGATGGCGTCGAGGTAGCTCAGCCGGATCGGGTAGACCAGGAGCGGCGGCTGGTTCGCGGCCACGGTGACGCGCGGGTCCCACGTGTCCGGGGGGCGCCAGGACATCTGCTCGCCCGCGCGGTGGTGGGCGTTCCACTTGATGGAGATCGACTGGCCCAGCGCCCACACCGCCGGGCCGCGCTCACGCACGTGGGTGTCCCGCCACAGGCGGGCGTAGTCGTCGCCGATGTTGAAGCCGCCGGCGAAGCCGACCTCGTCGTCCACCACCATGATCTTCGAGTGGTTGAACCCGCTGTGCCGGACCACGCCTCGCCAGATCGGGCGGGCGAAGGCCGGCAGCCGGAACACGTGGATGCGCGGGTCCAGCTGACGGTAGAAGCGGGGCGGGACCACGAGGTTCCCGAACCCGTCGTAGGAGACGTAGACCTCCACGCCGCGCGCGGCCGCCCGGTTGAAGGCGTCCATGAACCGCTGGCCCGTGGGGTCGCCCTTCCAGATGAAGGTCTCGAACTTGATGATCCGCTGCGCTCCGTCGATCGCGGCGATCATCTCCTTGTAGAGGTCCTCACCCGAGGTGAAGATGCGCAGCTCGGAGCCCTCCACGTGGGCGTCGAACACGCCGGGGTTCGGCGCGGGTCGGCGCACTCGGCCGCCGCGCTTGACCATGTCCACGCCGGTGAGCCCGGCGGCGACCGTCAGCGGCAGTCCCACGAGACCGACGCCCGCGGCCACGGCCGCTCCCCGGAGGAGACGACGGACCGGCAGGCGGGACAGGGACGGCAGGGACGGTCGACGCATTCGCTCAGTCTACTCAGGGCCCCGTCAGCGCGGATCGGTCGAGCGGCGCATCTCGGTCCAGGCCGCGCTCACCTCGGAGCGCATGCGCACGAGTTCGATCGCCGTCTCCTGCAGCCTCCGGGCGCTCTCGCTCTCGGGGATGTACTGCCGCACCCGCTGGGCCTGGTCCTCCGCGGAGACGTCCACCATGACGGCGATCGAGTGCGCCACCAGGCGGGACTCCGCCCCGGTGCGTCGGCTCGCGTAGACGCGCAGCGCCACATGCATGGACCGCTCCGTGGTGTTCACCAGGAGGGCCTCCACGCGCACGAGGTCGCCCACGTGGATGTTCCGCACGAAGCGCACACCGCCGCCGAACACCGCGACCACGGATTCATGTCCGGTCCAGCGGGCGGCGCAGACGGCGGCCGCCTCGTCCACCCAGCGCAGGATCGCGCCCGCGTTGATGGTGCCGCCCACGGTGGCCTCCGCGTTGGGGGCCAGGAACGCGAGGGTGCTCATCTCCTCGGGGGCCTCCCCGGGCGCGGGGAACGGCAGTCGGGCCATGCCGCGCTCGACGGCGCGGCGGGCCACGGTGGAGCGGCGGGCCTGTTCGTCGCGCTCGATCTGGCCGGGGGTCGAGGGCTCCCAGACCGGCACGGTCACGGGCACCCCGCCCTCCTCCGCGGCGTAGACCACGAGGGACGAGGTGGCGACCACGGGGTCGCCGTCGTCGTCGCGGATCTCCGGCAGCAGCAGGCGGGTCTGGACGTGCACCTCGGCGCCGTCCGTGTGGACCACGCGCGCCTGCACCACAGCGCGGCGGTCCACCGGCACGGGGTGCCGGAACTGGGTGTGCCCCATGTAGCGGGCACGCACGAACGTCCCGGCCCAACTCGCCGCGACGGCGTAGCCGGCCTTCTCGATCCAGGAGATGACGGTGCCGGCGTCCACCAGGCCGGTGGGATGATCGAAGCTGTCCGCCCGGAATTCGAGGGCGAGGGCTCCGGGGGGTCTCATGCCGTCGAACGTATCACCCGAGTCCGGGCCCTGTGCGGCCGGTCACGCCCCGTCCAGGAGTCTGCGGGGAACCTCCCGGCCGCGCCCCAGGCGGGTCCGCGCACGGGGGACAATGGACCCATGACCGCCTTCGACCGTCTCCCCCTGCCCGCGGAGCCCCAGACTCCGCACGACCGCCTGCGCCGCCGCACCGAGGCCGCCGTCGCCGAGCGCGGGGAGGCCGCCGTCGCCGGGCTGGCGGTGCGCCTGATGACCGGCGCGGCCACTCCCGATGACGTCACCTCGGGCGCCGCCCGCGCCCTCACCGGCGACGACGGCGACCTCAGCCCCGCCGCGACCGGCGCCCTGGCCCTGATGCACGCGTGGCACCGCAGCGCGCTGCCCGCCCTGACCGGGGCGCTCACCGCCCCCGAGGCGGACGTCCGCTCGGCGGCCCACCTCGTGCTCGCCTCCCGCGCCGGCTCGCTGCGCCGCGATGCCGCCGTCGACCGCACCCTCGTGGACGCGGTGCGGGCCGGCTGTGCCGACCCGGACCCGGAGGTCCGCGCGTCGGCCGCGTCCGCACTGGGTGCCCTCGCCCGCCCCGAGGACCTCGAGTCCGCCCTGCCCGTGCTCACCGGCATGGTGATGGACGTGGACGCGGACCTGGCCGCGGCCGCCGAGCTGGCCCTCGAGCAGCTCGCGATCCGCCTGGACCGGCCCGGCCTGCGGGTCAGCCTCGAGGGCTGAGGCGACGCCCGTGCAGTGCCCCCACTTCGATGTCGGCGAGTGCCGTTCCTGCCCGCTGATGGGCGTGCCGTACGCCCGGCAGCTCGCGGACAAGCAGGCCGCGGTCCTGGCCGCGCTGGCGGACGCGCTCGATGCGGACACGGTCGTGGCCGAGCCGTTCGCCTCCGCGGAGGCCGGGTTCCGGAACAAGGCGAAGCTCGTGGTCACGGGGTCGGCGGCGGCGCCGCGGCTGGGCATCCTGGACCCGCGGCAGCACCCCCGCCATCACGACGGCGCCGGCGTGGACCTGCGCGACTGCGGCCTGTACGAGGCCGGCATGGAGGGCGTGTTCGAGGCGTGCGCGGCGGCGGTGACGGCGGCCGGGCTGGAGCCCTACGACGTCGCCGCCCGCACGGGCGAGCTGAAGAACGTGATCGTGACGCTCTCCCCCGACCGGGAGGCGATGGTCCGGTTCGTGCTGCGCTCCGCCGACCGGCTGGACGCGCTGCGCGCGGCGGTGCCGGGGCTGCTGGATGACCTCGCGGCGCGCGGGACACCCGCCGCCGTGGTGAGCGCGAACCTGCTGCCCGAGCACGTGGCCCTGCCCGAGGGCGACGAGGAGATCGTGCTCGCCGGCGGGCCGACCCTGCGGATGGAACTGAACGGGATCGGCCTGCGGCTGCGCCCGCAGGGGTTCTTCCAGACGAACACCGCGGTGACCGAGGGGCTGTACGCGACGGCGGCGGCGTGGGTCGCCGAGGGCGGTGTGCCGGCGTCGGCGTGGGACCTGTACTGCGGGGTGGGCGGGTTCGCGTTCCACCTGGCCCGGGCCGGCGTGCGCGACGTGTGGGGCATGGAGTCCTCCGCCGAGGCGGTGGCCGCGGCCCGGGAGACGGCCGCGGAGCTCGGCCTGGCCGACCGGGCGCGCTTCTCCGCCGGCGACGCCACCTCCGCGCTTTCGTTCGAGAAACGGCGGGCTCCGGAGGCGCTTTCGTTCGAGAAACGGCGGTCCCGCCCGGACGCCGTCGTCGTGAATCCGCCGCGGCGGGGCATCGGCGCCGAGCTGGCCGACGCGCTGGAGGACTCGGGCGCGCCCACCGTGCTGTACTCGAGCTGCAACCCGACGACGCTGGCACAGGACCTGGCCCGGATGCCGAGCTATCGGGTGGCGCGGGTGCAGTTGTTCGACATGTTCCCGCAGACCCGGCACGCGGAGGTGCTCACACTGCTGACCCGGCGGTGACGGGGGCCGGGGCGCGTCACCGCGGGCTCCCCGCCCGACGGTTCCGCTTCTTCAACTCGACGAAGACCTGCAGCAGCGTCAGAGCCGACGGCGCGAGCGCGGGTTGCGTGAGCACGAGCGGTTGCGCACGGGTCAACCCGCCACCCTGCAACGGCCGTCCCGAGTCCCACCGGTTGGCCTTGCGCAGACCACCCTCGTTCCACAGCCGCTCGTCCACCTTGAGCGCCACCTTCATCGTGTGCTCCGACTCTGGCGCCACAGCACGGACTTCCTTCACGTCCGCCCAGTCCACCGACCAGTCCCGCGTCCACACCCGCCGCTCATCGAACGTGACATGCCGAGGCCGGAACAGACCCATCGTCGCGGCGGGAAGCACCGCCAACGCCAGCGCCAACCCGATGAACGACGCCACACGCCACACCCCGAACCCGGCCGAGACATCCTCCGGCGGCCGGAAGATCACCCACACGAACACCGCGATGCACACCACGACGATCAGCCACAGGAGCAACCACCGCGCCGGACGCACCCGCGCCTGCACCGGCAGACTCGCCAGGATCTCCTCCCGCGTCGCCTTCTTCCGCAACCGCGTCGGCTTAGCATCCATCACTTGCTCATCATCCAGTTCATGAGCCCTTCGCCCCCCGGCCATCTCCGCCGAGTGTGTCCTGCTCGTTCCCGGGCCACGCTTCCGGCGCGCGGGGGCACACGTCCGCCCCGTCGGCACGACCCTATTCCCGGAACCCACCGCGCCGCAGCGACATCACCGCAGCTGAGAACCGCTGTGATGTCGCTGCGGTGCGGTCGGCCGGAACGACGGCGCGCTCGCTGCGGTGAACATCGCCGCGGCACTCCCCGTGCGGCCCCACTTCCCCGCCCGTAGGCTGGTTCCCATGTCGCAGACGCTCACCCCCGCCGCTCCGCAGGACCTGAACGCCCGCCGTCACCGGCTCCGCCGCTACCGCGCCGTCATCTTCGACATGGACGGGGTCATCACGGACACCGCCGGCGTGCACGCGCAGGCGTGGAAGGAGCTCTTCGACGGGGCGCTGCCCGCCGTGGGCGCGCTGCCCGCCAACGCCGCCGTCGTCGCCGCGGACCCGGACGTGCTGCGTCCCTTCGACGCCGCCGCCGACTACCTGCACCACGTGGACGGGCGCCCCCGCGAGGACGGGGTCCGCACGTTCTTCGCCTCCCGCGGCCTGAGGGTGCCGGAGGCCGACGCCCCCGAGGCGGACGCCGCCCCGGAGCTGACCGTCCTCGCCCTCGCCGAGCGCAAGCAGGGCTACTTCGAGCAGGTCCTCGAGCGCGACGGCGTCCGCGTGTTCCCGGAGGCCCAGGACCTCCTCGAGCGGCTGCGGGCCAAGGGTGTGCCGGTCGCACTGGTCACCAGCTCCAAGAACTCCCGCGCCGTGCTCACGGCCGGCGGCGTGCTGGACTTCTTCCCCGTGATCGTGGACGGGAACACCGCCGTCGAGCGCGGGCTGCCGGGCAAGCCGGACCCGGCGATGTTCTGGGAGGCCGCCCGCGAGCTGGGCGTCGACGTCGCGGACGCGATGGTCCTCGAGGACGCCGTCTCCGGCGTGAAGGCCGCCTCGGACGGCCGCTTCGGCCTCGTGATCGGCGTGGACCGCGAGCCCGAGCTCGGCAAGGGCCGACTCAAGGCGGCCGGCGCCCACCTGGTGGTCCAGGACTACGGGACCCTGCATCTGGAGGACCGCACCACCACCCCGTTCGACCCCGCGTGGGTGCTGCGCTGGGACCGCTTCGACCCGGCCTCCGAGGGCACGCGCGAGGTGCTGTGCACCCTGGCCAACGGGTACTGGGGCACCCGCGGCGCTGTGCCCGGCACGCACATCTCCTCCGTCCACTACCCCGGCACCTACATGGCCGGGGTGTTCAACCGGCTGACCTCGATGGTCCAGGGCCGGGTCGTGGAGACCGAGCACATGGTCAACATCCAGGACTGGACCCCGCTCGTGGTGACCCCGCGCCACGGCCGCCCGCTGCTGCCGGGTGAGGAGAACCTCGTGGAGTACGGCCAGGAGATGGACCTGCGCCGCGGCGTGCTCTCCCGCACCATGACCTTCGAGGACGAGCAGGGCCGGCGCACCACGGTCCACACCCGACAGTTCACCTCGCTGGCCAACCGGCACCTCGCCGCGATCGAGCTGACCGTCGTGGCGGAGAACTGGTCCGGGGACCTCACGGTGCGCTCGAAGATCGAGGGCCGCGTGGCCAACCTCAACGTCTCCGACGACCGCACCCTCGCCAACCAGCACCTCGAGCCGGTCCAGGCCCGGGAGATCGACGGCGAGACCGTCCTGCTCGAGACCGCCACCAACCAGTCCGGCATCCACGTGGCCGTGGCCACCCGCACCCGCCAGGTGGCGCCGGTGGGCCACCACGAGCCCATCCGCCGCCCCGTGGACGGCTCGGACCTGGTGGTCGGCCAGGACATCCTCCTCCACGTGGACGAGGGCGTGCCGCTCGTGCTGGAGAAGATCGCCGCCGTCGCCACGAGCCACGACCACGCCAACGCCTCCGTGTGGGAGTCGGCGGTGAAGGACGTCCAGCGCGCCCAGAACTTCCGCAACCTGCTGACCCTGCACGAGCAGCGCTGGGGCACCAACTGGGACCGGTTCTCCGTGCGCATCGACCTGGCCGAGCCGTACCGGCATCAGCGCCGCTCCACGGCGGCGGAGGCCGGCGGCGAATACGCGCCGCCCGTCGTCGACGCCGGCCACTCGGCCCCGGTGGGGTCCGCGGTCCCGATGGGCAAGGACGGCGCGTCGCTGCGCCAGCAGCTCGCCCTGAACCTGCACACGTTCCACGTGCTCCAGACGGCCTACGGCCGCCGCCGGGACCTGGACGCCTCCGTGGGGGCACGCGGCCTGCACGGCGAGGGCTACCGCGGCCACATCTTCTGGGACGAGATCTACGTCTACCCGATGCTCACGCTGCGCCGCCCCGAGATCACCCGGGGCCTGCTGATGTACCGCTACCGGCGTCTCAACGAGGCCCGCGCCAACGCCCAGGCCGAGGGCTGGGCCGGTGCCATGTACCCGTGGCAGTCCGGGGCGGACGGCTCCGAGGAGACGCCCACCGAGCTGTGGAACCCGCGCTCGCGCATGTGGATGCCGGACAACTCCCACAACCAGCGGCACGTCTCCCTGGACATCGCCTACTCGGTGCTGCGGTACATCGAGATCACGAAGGACACGTCCTTCATCTCGGACTACGGCGCGGAGATGCTCGTGGAGATCTCCCGGTTCTTCATGTCCATGACCCTGCACAACGCCGTCACGGACCGCTACGAGATCCACGGCGTCATGGGCCCGGACGAGTTCCACGACGGCTATCCCGAGACCCCCGGCTCCGGCCTGCGCAACAACGCGTACACGAACGTGCTGACCTCGTGGGTGCTCGCGGAGACCGCCCGCCTGGTCCGCTGGCTGGACACGATCGACGACGGCCTGCCCGAGCTCATGGAGATCTCCGAGGAGGAGATCGAGCGCTGGGAGGAGGTCAGCACCCGTCTGACCGTGCCGTTCTTCGAGGAGGGCGAGGAGGCCGGCATCCTCGCCCAGTTCGAGGGCTACCAGGACCTGCTCGAGTTCGACTGGGAGGCCTACCGCGCCAAGTACGGGAACATCGGCCGCATGGACCTGATCCTGCAGGCCGAGGGCGACGCCACCAACCGGTACAAGCTCTCCAAGCAGGCCGACACCCTCATGCTCGGATACCTGTTCTCCGCCGAGGAGCTGGACCGGATCCTGCGCCGCATGGGCTACGAGCTGCCCGAGGAGGCGTTCGAGCGGATGGTCACGTACTACGAGGCCCGCTCGACGCACGGCTCCACGCTCTCCCGGCTGGTGCACGCGTGGGTGTCGGCCCGCACGGACCCGGACCGGTCCTGGGACCTGTTCACGGAGGCCCTCGAGTCGGACCTCTCGGACACGCAGGGCGGCACCACGAAGGAGGGCATCCACCTGGGCCTGATGGCGGGCACCGTGGACACGGTGATCCGCTGCTACGCGGGCCTCGAGACGCGCGACGACGTCGTCCGGCTGCACCCCCGCATGCCCGCCCAGCTGCCCGGCGCCCGGTTCACCATCCGGTTCCGCCAGCAGCCCGTGGTCATCCAGATGACCCAGCGGGAGGTGACGGTGGCCGCGGGCGAGGGCATGTGGCACGACGTGCCGATGATCATCGCCGGCCGCGAGCACACCCTGTCCCCCGGCGAGAAGCTGACGGTCCCGCTGGACTGAGGGCCGCCGTCGTCGGCCACCCCACCCCGTCCCTTTGGGGGCGAAAGTGGGCGGTATCCCGCGCGGATACCGCCCACTTTCGCCCCCGGACGCGGGAGGACGCGGGAGGACGCGGCTGCCGCCCCGGCTCAGCGCAGCGGCAGCTCGGCGCGGACCACCCAGCAGCCGCCCAGCGGGCCGGCCGTGAGGGTGCCGCCGAACACGGCCACGCGCTCGCGCATGCCGGCCAGGCCGAAGCCGCTGGCCATCGCGACCACCACGCGGTCGCGGCGGGGCTCGCCCTCGTCCATGGGGCTGGCGATGCACAGCACGAGGCGGTCCGCGCCCTCGAGCTGCGAGGTCAGGCGCACCGTGCCGCGGCGCGGGGCGTGCTTGAGGATGTTCGTCACCGACTCCTGCACCACACGCAGCACGGTCAGCTCCAGGGAGCGCGGCAGCTCGTCCAGCTCGGTCAGCGAGCGCTCGACCGCGAACCCGGCCGCGTGCAGCTGGGCCTCGAACTCGTCGAGGCGGGCCGGCAGGTCCACGACGGCGTCCCCCTCCGCCGTCTGCGCGTTGCGGGAGGAGCCGCGCAGCGCGGTGAGCATGCGGCGCAGGTCCACGAGGGACTGCCGGGCGGCCTCCTCGATGGCCTTCTCCGCGGCGGCCCGTTTGTCCGGGTCCCTCTGGGTGGGCAGCATGGCGGCCTGCATCGAGATCACGGTGAGCCCGTGCGCGACGACGTCGTGCAGCTCCGCCGCGATCCGCTGCCGCTCGGCCTCCGCGGCGCAGGCGGCGGCCTCCTCGGCCCGGCGCAGGGCCGCCTCGCGGTCCCGGGCCCGATGCCGGGATCGGCGGATCATGAAGGCCGGCACCGCCACGCACAGCGCGACGATGAGCGTGATGACCATGACGCCCTTGAGGCTGTCCTCGTCCGCCCACGTGCCGTCGGTGAGGACCTCGCCCGCGACGGTGAGCAGGATGAGGGCGCCCAGGGCGAACCAGACGAACACCCGGTGCGAGTACCGCGTCACCATGGCCGCGCCCAGGACGACCCCGCCACTGAACGCCTGCGGGGTGAGGTGCGCGTGGTCCGCCTCCACGAGGCCCACCAGACCGAACGTGCTCCCGAGCAGCACGAACACCGCCGCGAGGGTGGGCTGCCACCCGAACAGCAGCGTGACCAGCACGCTCCGCCAAGAACAGGACCCAGCGCAGGAGCGGCTCCCGCCCCTCACCCGTCAGCCCGCCGTCCTCCTCGAGGATGCCCGCGAGTTCGGGGTCGGCGCTCAGCCCGGCGGCCACCATGGGCCCCAGCACCAGGGTGAGGATCTCCCCCACCACCATGAGCCCGACGATCACGTAGAGGACGATCCGCATGTGCCGGGAGACGGGCTCCGCGCGCAGGATCGCCGGCAGGCGGGAGCCCAGGGGAGACTCGGCAGGCGGGGGCGACGTCGCCGTCGTCGTCCGAGCCGGGGCGGGCGCCGCGATGCTCATCCGATGTCCACGAGGCCCGCGCGGGCGGCGCGGATGAGGATCTGCACGCGGTCACGGACCTGCCACTTGTCCAGGACCTTGCCGATGTGGGACTTCACCGTGGCCTCCGCGAGGAACAGGGCGCCGGCGATCTCCGCGTTGGAGGCGCCCTTGGCGAGCTCGCGGACCACGTCCAGCTCGCGCTCGGTGAGGCGCTCGTGCGGGGCGAGGGGCTCGGCCGGGCACGGGGCGGCGTGTTCGGGGGCCGCGGTGACGGCCTCCACCAGGTCCGCGGCCACGCGGGCGGAGAACACGGCGTCCCCGGCGTGGACGCGGCGGATGGCGTCCACGACCTCGGCCGGCGGTGCGTCCTTCACGAGGTAGCCTGCGGCGCCGGCGCGCAGGGCGGGCACGAGGTACTGCTCGGAGGAGAAGGTGGTGATCGCCAGGACGCGCACGCCCGGGGCCTCGGCGGAGATGCGCGCGGTGGCCTCGACGCCGTCCATGCGGGGCATCTGCATGTCCATCAGCACGACGTCGGGGGCCAGCGTGCGGGCCGCCTCGAGGGCCTGGACCCCGTCCTCGGCGGAGCCGACCACCTCGAGGTCCTCGGCCTGGGCCACGAAGTGCTCGAGGGCGGTGCGCATCAACGCCTGGTCGTCGGCCACGACTACTCGGATCATGGCGTCCAGCCTAGGAGGCGCACAGGCCGCCGCGCGTCCACCGAAGGTCGACGTCGGCCCCCGCCTCGGGGCGGACCGGGCCGGCTCCCGCGCCCGGCCGGCCACCGCAGTCCCGGCGCCTCCGTGGGCAGAACCCACAACCCCATCGCCTCCGTGGGCAGAAGAGAGGGCACTTCTGCCCACGGAACGCTCTGGCCTGCCGCTTCCGCCCACGGAACCGGGCCGCCCCACCCGGGCCCCGCTCCACCCCCCGCGCGTCACCGCGGCAGCAGGAACCAGCCCATCACGGCCATGCCGAGGATCCCGGCGAGCATGGCCGGCAGCAGCACCACGAACAGGTTCCGCCGCGTCACGGCCCAGCCGGGCATCTGCGGCGACTGCGCCCCCGCGGCCATGCCGTGGGCCACCTGGATGCGAGCGGGCCCGGCGACGATGCCCCAGCCCGCGGCCGCGTTGTGCAGGCCGTTGGACCAGGGCGGGGGGACGCCCAGGGCGGCGCCTGTGTCCATCTGCAGGGGGCCGATCAGGGCCATGGCCCCGGTGTTCGAGGCCGTGATGAAGCCGGCGAACGCGCCGAGGAACGGCATCGCCACCAGGTAGGACTCCCCCATCCCGCTGAGTGCGCCCGCGAGCGCCTGCGAGACCCCGCCGGCGGAGAGGATGAGCCCGAACGCCACGTAGAGCGCGTTGGGGATGGCGGTGCCCACCCACAGCTTCCCGGCCTCGCGGGGGACGCGGCGGCGGGCGGCGGCGTCGAGGTGGAGCAGCTGCACGCCCACGCCCACCGCCACGAACGCCCACAGCGCCGGCGTCCCCACGAGGGCCGCCACCCCCTCGAGCCCGAAGGCGCCCTTCACGGTGGTGCCCAGCACGGTGCCGGCCATGAGCGTCAGGTACGGCACCACGTCCCGCCCCGGCCCGGGCAGCAGCCGGCCGCCGCGGATCACGAGCAGCCAGGCCACGGTGAGCACGAACGTGGCGACGGCGCCCGCCGGCGCGGTGCCGACCACGAGGTTCGCCCCCAGGATCAGCGCCCACTGGGCGACCCCGGAGAGCACGGCGACGCCGAGCCAGGGCAGTGTCCGGGCCGGGCCGGCGTCGACTCGCATGCCGCGCGCCCCGCGCAGCAGCAGCACCGTGGCCACGCCCGCCACCAGGCAGGCCGGCAGGTTGAACACCGCGGCGGTGACCCCGATCTCCCGGAAGTCCAGGCCGAACAGGCGGGCGCCCATGAGCGTGCCCGGCGCCATGGACCCCCACGGGCCGATGGTGAGCGCGAGGACGGAGATCAGCGCGGACCGGAACGCCGTGTAGCCCAGACCCAGCAGCAGCGGCACACCCACGATCAGGGAGACGCCGAACCCGGTCACGGTCTCGAGGAACGGGATGACGCCGTGCACCATGAGCAGCGCGGTCGCGATCGTGGGGCCGTTGCCCGCCGACAGCCACGCGGCCAGGCGCGCGTGCCCGCCCGAGTACTCCATGACGCGGGACAGGGTGATACCGCCAGCGATGATCGCCAGGATCTCGAGCAGCGTGGGCACGCCGGCGCCGATCGCGCCGCCCAGGTCGCCCGGGGCCACGCCGAAGGCCGTGAGGGCCAGCAGCACGGCCACGGCCGTCCCGGCGGCCGGGGCCACCCACGCGGGCAGTCGGGTGAGCAGCAGCACGAGGGTGAGCAGGATGGGTGAGAGCGCGAGCAGCACCTCCACGGCGCACCCCCTTCCCTCGTGTACTGCGCCCCACTGTAGGCGCGGGGTGGGGCCGACACCCCTCCCCTTACTCTGGGGGTCATGACGCAGCCATCCCACCCCGACGACGTCACCCGCGCCCGCCTGATCCCGCCCGTGCCCGTGGCGGTGGCCCCGATGGCCGGCGGCCCCTCGACCCCGGAGCTGGTCGCCGCCGTCGTGGGCGCAGGCGGCGGCGGGTTCCTCGCCGGCGGCATGCGGACGGCCGCGCAGATGCGCGCGCAGGTGGACGCGCTGCGCGCGCTGCTGGGCGCGGAGGGGCCGGACCGCTGGGGCGTGAACCTGTTCGTGCCGGACGCGGTGAACACGGCCATCCCGGACGCGGCGCGCACGGAGGCGGCACGGTCGGCGCGGACGGCGGCCGTCGCCGCGTACCGGGCGGGCCTGACGGCCGACGGCGCCGCCGGCCTGCCCACCGCCGCGGACGTCGTCCCGGACCCGGACGCCGAACGGGCCGACTTCGACGCCCTGCTCACCGCCGCCGAGGAGCAGGCGTGGCCGCTGGTCTCCTTCACGTTCGGCCTGCCGGCCGCCGACGTGTTCGCCCGGCTGGCCGCCGCGGGCATCCCGGCCGGGGCCACCGTGACGGACGCGACCGAGGCGCGGGCCGCCCTCGACCACGGGGCCGCGTTCCTCGTGGTGCAGGGCCACCGCGCCGGCGGGCACCGGGGCACGTCGGACCCGGCCGCGGAGCCGACCCGCGCCGAGATGCCGACGGTGCTGGCGGCGGTGCGCGACGTCGTCGGGACGGGGGCCGCGAGCGCCGCGCCCGTGGTGGCCGCCGGCGGCGTGGGCACCGCCGAGGACGTGCGCGCCCTGCTGACCGCCGGCGCGGACGCCGTCTCGGCCGGCACCGCGTTCCTCCTCACCCCGGAGGCGGGCACCTCGGCGGCGCACCGGGCCGCCGTCGCGGCGTGTGCGGCCGGGACACGCTTCTCCGCCGACGACGGCCGGGCCCGCACCGGCCTGACCCGCGCCTACACGGGGCGGTGGGCGCGGTCGCTGGCCACCGCGTTCATGGCGGAGCACCCGGACGCCCCCGCCGCGTACCCCGAGGTCAACGTCCTGACGAAGGGGCTGCGCGCCGCCGCCGCGGCCGCCGGCGACCTCGAACGCGTCCACCTGTGGGCCGGCACCGAGGCGCACCGGGTCCGTGAGGCGCCGGCCGCCGACGTCCTCGCCTCCCTCGCGCCCTGAGGACCGTCCCGGATCATCCCGCGGACTGACGCCGGCCCCTCGGCCTGCGGCCTAGGCTGGCCCGCGTGAACCCCCTGCGCCGCCTCGACCAGTGGACGCGCCTGCACCCCGTGCGCACCGACGTGATGGCCGCCGCGGCACTGTTCACCGTGCTCGTGGCGCTGCCGTGGATCGCGCTCGGGCCGATGGTCGCCCCGGACCCCCAGGGCCGGCAGACGGCCGTCTCCCTCCTGGCCGGGGCCGGCATGGTCCTGCCGTGGGCCGTGCGTCGGGTGCGCCCGGTGGCCTCGGCCGCCGTCGTGACGGCCGCGGCCGTCCTGCACCTGCTCGCCGGGCCCGAGTTCAGCCTGTCCCTGCTGATGGTGCCGCTCACCGTCTACAACCTCGCCGCGAACGCGCCCCGGAGCGTCTCCGTGGCCGGGCTCCTCCTGGGGCTGGTCGGCGGCGTGGCCAACGGGGTGAAGGTGTGGCTGTTCCCGGCGCAGTTCGTCACCCCCGACGGCCTCACCGTCCGCTCCCCCGCGGAGCCGCTGGCCATGGTCATCATGGCGATCGGCTGCGGGCTCGTGGTGCTCACCGCGTGGGCGTTCGGCGACGTCGTGCGCAACCGCCGCCTCGCCGTGCGCGCCCTCGAGGACCGCGCCCACCGCCTCGAGGTGCAGTCCCGGCAGGAGCGCGAGCTCGCCGCCGCCGACGAGCGCAGCCACATCGCCCGGGAGATGCACGACATCGTCGCCCACTCCCTGCAGGTGATCATCTCCCAGGCCGACGGCGCCCGGTACGCCGCCGCCGCCAAGCCCGCGCTCGCGGTCACCGCGCTCGAGACCATCGGCCAGACCGGCCGTTCCGCGCTCGCGGACATGCGCCAGCTGCTCGGCGTGCTCCGCGAGACCGGCGAGACCGTGGCCGGGGTGCCCGGCGTGACCGACGACGACGCCCGGCGACCCGCCGCCGACGTCGTCGCCTCCCCCGACGGCCGCGGCACCCGCCTGCCCCCGGGCCGCCGGCCCCAGCCGCGACTCGCGGACCTGCCCGCCCTCGTGGAGACGATGCGCCTGTCCGGGCTCGAGGTGTCCCTGCTGGAGACCGGCACACCCCGCCGCACGCTGCCGGCGGGTGGGGAGCTGGCGGCGTACCGGATCGTGCAGGAGGCGCTCACCAACACGCTGCGCCACGGCGGGCCGGACGCGGACGCCTTCGTCACGCTCGCCTGGACGGCGCACGGCCTGGACCTGCAGATCGACGACGACGGCCGCGGCGCCGCCGCCGACCCCGCCACCCGGGGCAGCGGCCAGGGTCTGCGGGGGGCCGCCGAGCGGACGGCCCTGTTCGGCGGGACGCTCGAGACGGGGCCGCGCGTCGGGGCCGGGTACCGCGTGTCCGCCCACCTGCCGTACTCGGCGGTGTGAGGGGTGGCCGCCCCCGTCTCGCCCGCTCACCCCGCCCGACTTGAGAGGATGACCCCATGAGCTCCGAGGAGACCGCCCCCGTCCGCGTGGCCCTGGTGGACGACCAGGCGTTGATCCGGTCCGGGCTGGCCATGCTCGTGGACTCGCAGCCGGACCTGACGGTCGTGGCGGAGGCGGGCAGCGGGCGCGAGGCGGTGGCGTCGGTGTCCGTGGCGGGCGCCGACGTCGTGCTGATGGACGTGCGCATGCCGGAGATGGACGGCATCGAGGCCACCCGCGCGCTGCTGCGCCGGCCGGACGCCCCGCGCGTCGTGGTGCTGACCACCTTCGACCTGGACGAGTACGCCTTCGACGCGATCGAGGCGGGCGCCAGCGGCTTCCTGCTCAAGGACGCCCCGCCCGAGGAGCTGCTCGCCGCGATCCGCACGGTGCACCGGGGCGACGCCGTGATCGCCCCGTCCACGACGCGCCGGCTCCTGACGCACATGGCCCCGCGTCTGCGCTCGGACCAGGTCCGCAGCGCCGAGTGCGAGGAGCAGCAGGCGGCCGTGGCGTCGCTGACCCCGCGCGAGCACGAGGTGCTGGTGCTCATGGCGCAGGGCGCCGCGAATCTGGAGATCGCCGCCGAGCTCGTGCTCTCCGAGGCCACGGTGAAGACGCACGTCGGCCGGGTGCTGGCCAAGCTCGGCGCCCGCGACCGCGTGCAGGCCGTGCTCATCGCCCACCGCGCGGGCCTCGTGCAGTTCTGACCCGCCGTTCCGGCACGCCCTGCAGCCTCCGCCCTAGCCCCTGCCCCACCCCTCGTCGAGGCCCGCAGACACGCCGCTACGCCGTCGTCGTAGCGGCGTGTCTGCGGGCCTCAACGGCCGGCCTCGGCGGTCGGCCGGGGCGGTCGGCCGGGGCGGCGGGGCCCTTCCCTGAGCCACTCCCCAGGCGCCTGCCAGCACAATCACAGGTCATACCTGGGTATGAGTCGGACGCCCCGAGGTTCATCCTCATGGCCCTGCCGGTGCGCCCACCCCCTCCGCGATGCTGGACGCAGGCCCCGCAGCGGGTCCGCCGCCGGGGTGCACGCGCCGATGGCCGCCCCGGCCCGACGCGCACTGGAGGAGAGGCACCATGACCGGCAGCATCCTGGACCACCCCACCCCGACGACGTCCCGCGCCTCCGACCCAGCCGCCGAGCAGGCGCAGCGGGACAGTGAATGCGTGGCCTTCTTCGTGGCGCTGGTGACGGCCGCCGTCGTGATGCTGGGCCTGAGCCTGTTCACGGGGGTCGAGGGGCTGCTCCGCCTGGCGCTCACCGCGGGCGCCGGCCTGCTCGCCGGCGCCGTCGCGTGGGCCACCGCCCGCCCCGTCCTGGAGGACGACGCCCCGGGCGACTGACCCGGCCGCGCCCTCAGGGCCGCAGGCCGCGCAGGTACGTGTCCAGCAGCCAGCCCCGCTGGTCCGGGCCGTGGCCCAGCAGCGCGCACTCCGGCGACCGGGTGACCATGAGCAGGCCGAACAGGTAGTCCGCCCCGGTCACGTCCGGGCCCACGAGCCCGGCCCGCCGCGCCTCGGCCACCACCTGGTCCGCGAGCTCGAGGATCACACGCTCGGCCTCGGCGATGAGGGCCTCGGGCGGCCGGTCGGCGGGGTCGAAGTCGTCCCGGGCCGCCGCGAGCGAGGCCAGGTTCACGGCCCCCAGGTCCTCGGCGAGCCTCCGCCACCGCGCCTCGGCCCCGCCGCCGTGCCCGCCCACCCCGTCGAGGAAGGCCTGCAGGATCCCCCGGTGCGGGCCACGACGTCCTCGAGCACGGCGTCCAGCAGATCCCGACGCGTGGGGAAGTGCCGGTACAGCGTCCCCACGCCGACCCCGGCCTCCTGCGCCACCCCGCGCAGGGACATCGCCGCCCCCTGGGTGGCGATGAGACGGCCGGCGGCCGCCAGCAGGTCCTGGCGGTTGGCGCGGGCGTCGGCTCTCATGTCCCCATCATCCCACTCCACCCCGCACCGCCCGGCGGCGGGGACCTGACGCCCTCGGGTCCACGCCTCGCCGGCCCGCCTCATCCCCGGGCATGACCCGCCGCCCGCGGAGGTGGTCCCCTCCTCCGATCCGCCCCGCCGGGTCCGCGCGGGAGAGTGGCCGCCATGGACACCTCTTCCCCCGCACACCCCTTCTCCCCCCGCACACCCCTTCTCCCCCACGACCCCCGGCCCCGTCGCGCCGGGGCCGGGCACGCCGTCGTCGTCCGCCACCACGACGACGGCGCCCGCCGTCTGCGCCCGCGGCCTCACCCGCGCCTACGGGCGCGGTGACGCGCAGGTGCACGCCCTGCGCGGGGTGGACGTGGACTTCGCCTCGGGCGCGTTCACCGCGATCATGGGGCCCTCGGGGTCGGGCAAGTCGACGCTCCTGCACTGCCTGGCCGGGCTGGACGCGCGGACCTCGGGCTCCGTGAGGATCGGCGGCACGGAGATCACAGGACTGGACGACACCGCCCTGACCCGCCTGCGCCACCGCCCGCACGAGCTCTCGGGCGGTCAGCAGCAGCGCGTCGCCGTCGCCCGCGCCCTGCTCACCCGACCGGGCGTCGTGTTCGGGGACGAGCCCACCGGCAACCTGGACACCGCCACCTCCACCGAGGTGTGAGCAGGCGGGGCGCGGTGCGTGCGAGCCGCGCCCCACAGCTCGGCGCCGGTCCGCGGCCCCGGCGACGCGCCCGAGACCTCGTGACGGGGTCCCGGGCGCGCCCTACGCTGAGCCGCATGAGCGAGACCCTCCTCGCTGCCCCTGCCG
>NZ_JABFNH010000012.1:117585-120176 GCF_017168435.1 Micrococcus sp. KRD070 | reverse complement strand
ACCCGGTGAGCACCACCCGCCCTGGACCTGCCATTCTCGGCATGAATCCGCGGATTCTGTGTTCTTCACCCCGCCTCCCGGTCACCCGGTCGGCGTCTTGAGCACGAGATGGAACTCTACACACGAACCCCACCGAACACAAAATCAGGGGTGACACCCGGCGTGCGGTCAAGGGTGGGCGGCCGGTTTCCGCCTGTTCTCGCGGATTCCTTCGGCCTGGCCCGCCCCGTTCGACGCTCCAGCGCCGTCACCCCCGGCCGTGACGTGCACCACTCCTCAGGGCGTGGCCGTCGTGTCCAGGGTCGGCTGGAGCCACAGGGTGGTCAGCGCCGGCACGTTCACCGTGACGTGGGCCGGCTGGCCCTGCCACTGGCCCTCGTGTGCCGCGATCACCTCGGACTGGCCGGTCTGCTCCCGCCAGCCGTCACCGTGGAAGTCGGTCGCATCGGTGTCCAGCACCACCGTCCACTCCCCCGCGGACGGCACCCCCACGCGCAGCCCCTGACGCGGCGACCCCGAGAGGTTGGTGATGCACAGCAGCGGGGCGCCGCCCGGTTCAGCGGCCGGGACCGCGGCGCCGTCGTCGTCGATCCGTGTCTCCGGCACCACCTGCGCCGCGGGCATGCGGAGGAACACGAGCGTGTTGCCGTCGGCGTCGCCGCCGTCCACCCACGAGAATCCCTCCGGGCTGTGGTCCAGCGACCACAGCGCCGGCTTGCTGCGGTAGAGCGCGTTGAGCTCCCGGATCGTCAGCTGGACCCCGCGGTGCGCCTCATCCCACGAGACGGGCCAGTCCAGGCCCTCGCCCTCGGACCACTCGCTCGGCTGCGCGTACTCCCCGCCCATGAACAGCAGCTGCTTGCCGGGGTGCGCCCACATGTACCCGTAGTAGGCGCGCAGGGTCGCCAGCTGCTGCCGTCGGTCGCCCGGGATGCGGCCCAGCAGGGAGCCCTTGCCGTGGACGACCTCATCGTGGGACAGCGGCAGCACGTAGTTCTCCGAGTAGGCGTACACCATGGAGAACGTCCACTGCTCGTGGTGCCACCGGCGGTTGACCGGGTCCTGGGACAGGTAGGCCAGGGTGTCGTGCATCCAGCCCATGTTCCACTTCTTGCCGAAGCCGAGACCGCCCGCGTCCACGGGAGCGCTCACCCCGGAGAAGGCCGTGGACTCCTCCGCGATCATGTGGACGCCGGGGTGCAGGCGGTACACGGTCGCGTTGACCTCGCGCAGGAAGTCGATGGCCTCGAGGTTGTGGTTGCCGCCGTGCACGTTGGGCTCCCACTGCCCGTCCTCGCGCGAGTAGTCCAGGTAGAGCATCGAGGCGACGGCGTCCACGCGCAGCCCGTCGATGTGGAACTCGCCGAGCCAGTAGAGCGCGTTGGCCACGAGGAAGTTGCGGACCTCGGTGCGGCCGAAGTCGAACACGAGGGTGCCCCAGTCGGGATGTTCGCCCCGCCGCGGGTCCGGGTGCTCGTACAGGGCGGTCCCGTCGAAGCGCGCGAGCGCCCACTCGTCCTTCGGGAAGTGCGCCGGCACCCAGTCCACGATGACGCCGATCCCCGCCCGGTGGAGCGCGTCCACCAGGTGCTTGAACTCGTCCGGGGAGCCGAACCGGGAGGTGGGGGCGTAGTAGCCGGTCACCTGGTAGCCCCAGGACCCGCCGAACGGATGCTCCGCGACCGGCAGGAACTCCACGTGCGTGAACCCGAGCCACTGCACGTACTCCACGAGCTGCTCGGCCAGCTCGCGGTAGTCCAGCCCGGGCCGCCACGAGCCCAGGTGCACCTCGTAGATGCTCAGCGGGCGCTCGTGCGGGTCCGTGAGACGGCGGCGCTCCATCCAGGTGCGGTCCCCGAAGGCGTAGTCGGACTCGAGCACACGCGAGGCCGTGGCCGGCGGGACCTCCGTCCAGCGGGCCATCGGGTCCGCCTTCTGCCGCCAGAGCCCGTCCCGGCCGAGGATCTCGAACTTGTAGCGGTCGCCGTGACCGACGCCAGGCACCAGCAGCTCCCACACGCCGGAGGAGCCGAGGGACCGCATGGCATGGGTCCGGCCGTCCCAGCCGTTGTGGTCGCCCACCACGCGCACGGCCCGCGCGTTCGGCGCCCAGACCGCGAAGGCCGTGCCGACGGCCTCGCCCGCGGAGGTGCGGACCACGCGGGCGCCGAGCACCTCCCACAGCCGTTCGTGCCGGCCCTCCCCGATCAGGTGCAGGTCCAGCTCGCCGAGCGTGGGCAGGTGCCGGTACGCGTCGTCCTGCTCCTGGACGGGGCCGGTCGTGCCGTCCTCGGTCTCGTATGCCACCTCGACGCGGTAGTCGCCCGCGGCGGCCCCGGCCACGCGGGGCGTCGGGGCCACGCCCGCGAACACGCCGTCGTGCTCGTGCGTCAGCTCCACCCGTTGCCCGTCGCCGGCGCGGACCACCGTGACCGTGCGCGCCAGCGGGCGCAGCACGCGGTAGGTGACCGCCGCGCCGTCGGGATGCGGGTGGGCGCCCAGCACGGTGTGCGGATCGTGGTGCCGGCCCTGCGCGACGGCGGCCAGCACCTCCGGGTCCACGGCGAGCGGGGCGACGGCGGGACGGGGGG
>NZ_JABFNH010000012.1:85880-117485 GCF_017168435.1 Micrococcus sp. KRD070 | reverse complement strand
ACCCGGTGAGCACCACCCGCCCTGGACCTGCCATTCTCGGCATGAATCCGCGGATTCTGTGTTCTTCACCCCGCCTCCCGGTCACCCGGTCGGCGTCTTGAGCACGAGATGGAACTCTACACACGAATCCCACCGAACACAAAATCAGGGGTGACACCCGGCGTCCGGGCACGAAGGAGGGCCCCGTTCTCCGCAGAATCCTGCGGGAAACGGGGCCCTGTGCTCCTCCCGTGGGCGGTTGCTTCGCCGTCGCCGCCCGTCGTGTCCTCGGTCACTTTTCGCGACTCACGGTGGACACCGGTGGTCTGCAGCCGCGGTCAGCCCTCCCCCAGGTCCGCACCCGCCATGCTCTTCTTGCCCCGGCGCACCAGCAGGTGTCGGCCGGCGAGGGCGTCGTCTCGGGTGAACACCTGGTCGGCATCCGTCACCCGCACGTTGTTCACCGAGGCGCCGCCGTCGCGCACCGTCCGACGCGCCTCGGAGCGCGAGGCGACCAGCCCGGTGGAGACCAGCAGCTCGACCGCGGTCACGGTGCCCGGCTCCCCCTCCCACTGGGTCCGGTCGGCCTGCGGCAGCTCGGCCAGCACGGCGGTCAGCGTGTCCGGATCCACGGTGGTGAGGTCGCCGCCTCCGAACACGGCATGGGAGGCCTCGATGACCTTCGTCGTCGTCTCCTCTCCATGGGCCAGCGCCGTGACCTCCCACGCCAGGCGCTTCTGGGCCTCCCGGCGGAACGGCTCGTCGGCCACCTTCTGCGCGTACTCCTCGATCTCCGCGCGGGTCAGGAACGTGAAGACCTTGAGCCGGTCGACGACGTCCGCGTCCGCCGTGTTGAGCCAGAACTGGTAGAAGGCGTACGGGGAGCACATCTCCGCGTCGAGCCAGACGGCGTTGCCCTCGGACTTGCCGAACTTGGTGCCGTCCGCGTTCGTGATCAGCGGCGTGCCCAGCGCATGGGCGTGGGTCCCCTCCACCTTGCGGATCAGCTCGGTGCCGGCGGTGAGGTTGCCCCACTGGTCGGAGCCGCCGGTCTGGAGGGTCACGCCGTGCCGGCGGTGCAGCTCGAGGAAGTCGTTGCCCTGCAGCACCTGGTAGGAGAACTCCGTGTAGGAGATGCCCTCATCAGAGTTCAGGCGCTTGGCCACGATCTCCTTCTTCACCATCGTGCCGACGCGGAAGTTCTTGCCGACGTCCCGCAGGAAGTCCAGCGCGCTCATGCCCGCGGTCCAGTCCAGGTTGTTGACCATGGTCGCCGCGTTCTCCCCCTCGAAGGAGAGGTACGGCTCGATCTGCGCGCGCAGCGACTCCACCCACGCCGCCACGGTCTCCTGCGAGTTCAGAACGCGCTCCGAGGTCTGCCGCGGGTCGCCGATGAGGCCGGTGGCGCCGCCCACGAGGGCATACGGGCGGTGGCCGGCGAGCTGCAGGCGGCGCAGTGTGAGCAGCTGGACCAGGTGTCCCAGGTGGAGAGACGGAGCGGTCGGGTCGAAGCCGCAGTAATACGAGACGGGCTCCCCGGCCAGCGCCTGTTCCAGCGCGGCCTCGTCCGTCGAGACGTGCACGAGCCCGCGCCAGCGCAGCTCCTGCCAGACGTTCTCGAAGCTCGGGTCGTTCGCCTGTGCGCGCAGTCGGGCCGCGCGCTCCTCGTTCTGGGGTGCCATAGCCCCCAGCCTAGCGACGCGCCCGCGCGCCTCCGCGACGCCGCGCACGTGCGACGTCGCCCGCGGGGCTCACTCCGGGACGTCCGCCAGCCCGGCCGGCAGCGCGGCCGCGTCCGTCCCGGCGACGACGGACAGCGACTGGGTGGCGCGGGTCATCGCCACGTACAGATCGCCCACCACGCCGCGCGCGTCGGCCACGATCCGCTCGGGCGAGACGAGCACGACGGTGTCGAACTCCAGCCCCTTGGTCTCCCACGGGGTGGCGACGACGATCTCGACGCCGGGCAGCGGCGCGGTGTCCACGGCCGCCTCCCCCCACCGCTCCCGGAGGGCCGTGAGCAGCTCCCCCGTCCGCTCGGCGGGGGCGATCACGGCGGTCAGGGCCTCGGGCACGCGGTCCCGCTCGGCCTCGACCGCGTCGAGGGCCAGGGCCGCGACGTCACCGCCCGGCTCCGTCACCAGGCGCGGGCGGTGGTCGCCCTCGCGCACGGCGCGCGGATGGGAGACCTCGAGCCCGGCCGCCCGTGCGACCTGCGCGGCCCAGCGCATCACGCGCGCCGGCGAGCGGTAGTTCACGGTCAGCTCTTCCAGGCGCCAGCGGTCCCCGAACTCCGGGGCGAGGACGGACGCCCACGAGCCGGCCGCGTCGCGACGGGAGGACTGCGCGATGTCGCCCACGATGGTGAACGACTTCATCGGGCAGCGGCGCGCCAGCAGGCGCCACTGCATCGGAGAGAGCTCCTGGGCCTCGTCCACCACCACGTGCCCGTACGTCCAGGTGCGGTCGCGGGCCGCGGTCTCGGCGGTGGTCCGTCGCACGCCGCGCGCCTCATTGGCCGCGGCCAGCTGCTCGGCGTCCACGACGCCGTCGACGCCCAGGTCCGCGAGCGTCTGGTGCATGTTCTCCAGGGACGCCCGGGCGTTCTCGAGGTTGCGCTCGTGCTGGGCCGCGGACTCGCCGCCCCGGCCCGGGGTGTCGAGGCGTCCGAGCAGCTCGGCCGCCTCGTCCAGCAGGGGCACGTCGGCCTCGGTCCAGGGGGCGTCGGCCGGGCGCAGGAGCGCGCCGACCTCGGCGTCGGACAGCCACGGGGCGGCCGCCCGGAGCAGGTCCTCCCGGGTGAGGAGGTCGCCGATGAGCTTCTCCGGCGTCAGCGGCATCCAGCAGAGGTTGAGCGCGATGCGCACGTCGCGCGAGGTGCGCACGTCCTCGAGCAGGAGGTCACGCTGCACCGGGGTGCCCGAGGACTTCTCCAGCTTCTTGCGCAGCTTCTCCGCGAGCTCGCGGACGAGGATCTTCACGAACGTCACCCGGGCCTCGTTGTGGGGCTTGCGGGTGGCCCGTGCCTTGTCCCGGGCGCGCCGGACCATGGCCGGCTTGAGCTTGACGGCCGTGCCGTCGATCATCAGGCGACGCGGCTCGACGAGCAGGCGCTGGCGCTGCGCGACCGCGTGGGCGACGGCGTCCACCATGTCCAGCCGGCCCTTCACCGCCGCCGCGTCGAGGTCCCGCTCCGGGACGGCCCGCACGCCCGGCATCAGCGTCCCCAGCGAGGACATCACGACACCGGTCTCACCCAGCGAGGGCAGCACCCGCTCGATGTACCGCATGAACGCGGTCGACGGACCGACGATCAGCACGCCCGAGCGCGCGAGGCGCTCCCGGTGGGTGTACAGCAGGTAGGCGGCGCGGTGCAGGGCGACGGCGGTCTTCCCCGTGCCGGGCCCGCCCTGGACCACGACCGCCCCGGGCAGGGGCGCGCGGATCACCTCGTCCTGCTCCGACTGGATCGTGGCGACGATGTCCCCCATCCGTCCCGTGCGTCGGGCGGTGACGGCGGCCAGCAGCGCACCCTGGGCATCGGCGCGCACGCCGTCCTCGCCCAGCAGCGTCGGGTCCAGGATGTCGTCCTCGAGGTCGCGCACCTCGCGCCCCCGCAGCATCAGGTGACGACGACGGCGCACGCGGCCCCGGTGGGCCGCCGTCGCCTGGTAGAAGGCGCCGGCCTCGGCCGCGCGCCAGTCGACGAGGAGGCGCTCGTGGTCCTCGGTGGTGAGGCCGATGCGCCCGATGTACCGCTGCTCGTCGGCCCCACCCTCCCGCTCGGCGTCGAGGTCGAGCCGGCCGAAGACGAGGCGGTCGTCCACGGCGTAGAGCTGGGCGAGTCGGTCCTCGTAGAGGCTGGCGAAGGCGTCGCGCTCGGAGTGGTTCTGCAGCGACCCCTGCGGGCCGGTCCGGCGCACGGCCGCGAGCTGGCGCTCCTTCTCCTCACGCAGGGCGTCGAGGCGGGCGTACCGCTCGGCGACCCGACCCCGCTCGAGGTCGAGCTCGGACTGGCGGACGGACACGGTATCGGTCATCGGGGGCCCTCGCGGTGCGGTGAGGGGCGGACCATGCTGCGGCCCGCCCGGCGGAAAAGTGACCACCCATGCTACGCCGACCGCGGTGAACGGCGGGTGACGCGGCGGTGCCCTGGGGGCGCCGCCGCGTCCGGCCCGGTCGGCGCCGACTCGGCCGGGCGACCGCGTCAGCGGGCGTCGACGACGGAGCCCGGCGTGTCGGCCCAGCGGCGCAGCGGCGCCAGGGCGTCCTCGAGCGCCCCGATCTGCGCCGCGACGGCCGTCGGCGCGGTCCCGCCCTGGGCGTCGCGAGAGGCGAGCGAGCCCTCCGTGCTGAGCACCTCGCGGACCTGCGGGGTCAGCGCCGGCGAGATGGCGGCGTACTCGTCGTCCGTGAGGTCCCACAGCTCCACGCCCCGGGCCTCGGCCGCCTTCACGGCCTCGCCCGACAGCTCGTGGGCCTCGCGGAACGGGACCCCCTGGCGGACGAGCCACTCGGCGACGTCGGTGGCCAGCGCGAAGCCCTGCGGGGCCAGCTCCGCCATGCGCTCCGTCTGGAACTCGAGGGTGGCGATCATCCCGGAGACGGCGGGCAGCAGCAGCTCGAGGGTGTCCGCGGCGTCGAAGACGGGCTCCTTGTCCTCCTGCAGGTCGCGGTTGTAGGCCAGCGGCATGCCCTTGAGCGTGGCCAGCAGCCCCGTGAGGTCGCCGATGAGGCGGCCGGACTTGCCGCGGGCCAGCTCGGCGACGTCCGGGTTCTTCTTCTGCGGCATGATCGAGGACCCCGTGGAGTACGCGTCGTGCAGCGTCACGAAGCCCGCCTCCTTGGTGGCCCAGAAGATGACCTCCTCCGAGATGCGGGACAGGTCGACGCCGACCATCGCGGCGACCCACGCGAACTCCGCGTACACGTCGCGGGCGGCGGTGCCGTCGATCGAGTTCCACACGGCCGACTCGAAGCCGAGCTCGGTGGCCACGGCGTTCGGGTCCAGACCCAGGGAGGAGCCGGCCAGGGCCCCGGAGCCGTACGGCGAGACGGCCGCGCGCGCGTCCCAGTCCACGAGCCGCTGCAGGTCCCGCGCGAACGCCCAGGCGTGCGCGAGCAGGTGGTGCGAGAGCAGGACGGGCTGCGCGTGCTGCAGGTGGGTGCGGCCCGGCATCGGCGCGTACGGGTGCGCCCGCGCCTGATCGAGCAGCGCGTCCACCGTGGCGATCACGCCCCGCGCGATGATGCGGGCGTGGTCGCGCAGGAACATCCGGCCGAGGGTGGCGACCTGGTCGTTGCGGGATCGGCCGGCCCGCAGGCGGCCGCCGAGCTCGGGACCGGCCCGCTCGATGAGGCCGCGCTCGAGCGAGCCGTGCACGTCCTCATCGGACGCTGCCGGGGTGTAGGCACCGGAACGCACGTCCGCCTCGAGCCGGTCGAGGGCCGCGATCATCCCGTCCAGGTCGTCCGCACTGAGCAGACCGGCGGTGTGCAGCACCCGGGCGTGGGCACGGGAGCCGGCGATGTCATAGGGCGCCAGGCGCCAGTCGAAGTGCGTGGACTTGCTGAGCGCGGCGAGCGCCTCGGAAGGGCCGCCGGCGAAGCGGCCGCCCCACAGGGCGCCCTCGTTGGTCCCGTGGCGGGCGTCGGTGTTCTCGGTCATCGAAGGTCTCCTCGAGGTCGGTGACAGGCCGACGGCGGCCGGCCCGGGCGCGGGCGGGCCGCCGTCGTGCGCGGGGCGTGCGGGGTCAGTCGTTGGACAGGCGGGCGACGTCCTGGAGGTCGGCGCCGCCGCGCAGGCGCTGCTCGCGCTCGGAGGCCGTCTTCGCGGACAGGCCGAAGATGTCGATGAATCCACGGGCCGAGGACTGGTCGAACGAGTCGCCCTCGTCGTACGTGGCGAGGTTGAAGTCGTACAGGCCGGTCTCGGACCGGCGACCCTGCACCGTGGCGCGGCCGCCGTGGAGCTCCAGGCGGATCTCACCGTTGACGTGCTCCTGGGTCGCGTCGATGAACGTGTCCAGGTTCCGCTTCAGCGGGGAGTACCACTGGCCGTCGTAGACCAGCTCGGTCCACCGCTGGTCCACATGCTTCTTGAAGCGCGCCTGTTCACGCTCCAGGGTGACGTTCTCGAGTTCACGGTGGGCCGCGATCAGCGCCATGGCGCCCGGGGCCTCGTAGATCTCGCGGGACTTGATGCCCACGAGGCGGTCCTCGACGATGTCGATCCGGCCCACGCCCTGGGCGCCGGCCCGGCGGTTGAGCTCCTCGATGATCTCCAGCGGGCTCAGCGCGCGGCCGTCGAGGGCCGTGGGGACGCCGCGCTCGAAGGCGATCGTGACCACGTCCGGCGCCGGCGGGAAGGCGGGGTCGTCCGTGTAGTCGTAGACGTCCTTCGTGGGGCCGTTCCAGATGTCCTCGAGGAAGCCGGTCTCGACGGCGCGGCCCCACACGTTCTGGTCGATCGAGAACGGGTTCTTCTTGGTGGTGACGATCGGCAGGTCGTTGCGCTCGGCGTACTCGATGGCCTTCTCGCGGGTCAGGGCGAGGTCGCGCACCGGGGCGATGCACTTCAGGTCGGGGCCGAGGGTCTGGATGGAGACCTCGAAGCGGACCTGGTCGTTGCCCTTGCCGGTGCAGCCGTGCGCCACCGTCGAGGCGCCGAACTGGCGGGCCGCCGCGACCAGGTGGCGGGAGATGACCGGGCGCGAGATCGCGGAGACCAGCGGGTAGGCGTCCATGTAGAGGGCGTTGGCCTTGAGCGTGGGCATGCAGTACTGCTCGGCGAACTCCTCACGCGCGTCGGCGACGTAGGCCTCGACGGCGCCGCAGTCCAGGGCGCGCTGGCGGATCGTCTCGAGGGACTCGCCCCCCTGGCCCACGTCGACCGCGACGGCGACGACCTCGGCGCCCGTGGCCTCGGCGATCCAGCCGATGGCCACCGAGGTGTCCAGGCCGCCCGAGTAGGCAAGGATGATGCGTTCCTTCACGTTTTCTCCTTTATATAGGGGGGCGTCTCCGAGCGCGGCACGTGGCCGTCGAAGGCGTGCTCGGCGACGATCCTACCCGGGTCTTGAATAAATATGCAACTGACGGAATATCAGCTCCCGATGGATCCTGCGCAGCCCCTCTGCGCCCACCGCGGCGGCCACCCGCAACCATGGCCCCGCGCTCGAAGTTCGGGTCGAACGCGACGCCGGTCACGGCTTCGACCGTCGATCGTGACCTTCGCCCACGCCCCTGTGACGGAGGTTGTCCACACTGTCCAATCAGACGCCCTGAGATCCAATGCGGGCAGTGGCGTGCATTTCGTCCACGTACTCCCGCCTCAGGTAGCGATTCGTCACCTGATCTCAAATGTGAGACGGACGGGCAAGAATCCGTCGACCCATGATTTGACGCGAGGGGGGCTCCCGTCGTTGACTCTTCCGTAGCCGATTCGTGATCGAACCGTGATCTGACCGAGAGGTCGGGGACGGGGAGGCCACGACATCGAACCCCCTCCGACGGTCGCCCGCTGCTGGGTCGTCTCGAACCGACGGAGGGCATGACCCGACCAAGGAGAAGGACGACCCCGGCGCGCCTCGGCCGCCGATCAGCGAGGACTCGCCATGGACACCATGACTCTCTTCACCACTTCCGCCACCCGCTCCCGCCGTGCCACCGCCTCGATCGTTGCGGGCATGACCCTCGCCGGCGCCGCCGCCGTGGGCTTCTCCGCTCCGGCCCAGGCCGCCACCGTGGACACCTGGGATCGCCTCGCCGAGTGCGAGTCCAACGGCACCTGGGACATCAACACCGGCAACGGCTTCTACGGCGGCGTGCAGTTCACCCTGTCCTCCTGGCAGGCCGTCGGCGGCGAGGGCTACCCGCATCAGGCCTCGAAGGCCGAGCAGATCAAGCGCGCCGAGATCCTCCAGGACCTGCAGGGCTGGGGCGCCTGGCCGCTGTGCTCGCAGAAGCTGGGCCTGACCCAGGCTGACGCGGACGCCGGCGACGTGGACGCCGCCCCGGTCGCCGTGGAGCGCACCGCCACCGTGCAGCGCCAGTCCGCCGCGGACGAGACTGCTGCCGACCAGGCTGCGGCTGAGCAGGCTGCTGCCGACCAGGCCGCGGCTGAGCAGGCTGCTGCCGACCAGGCCGCGGCCGAGCGCTGGGCCGCCAAGCAGGCTGCTGCCGACCAGGCCGCCGCCGAGCGCTGGGCCGCCAAGCAGGCTGCTGCCGACCAGGCCGCCGCCGAGCGCTGGGCCGCCAAGCAGGCTGCTGCCGAGCAGGCCGCCGCCGACAAGGCTGCCGCCCAGCGTGCCGCCGCCGCGGAGAAGGCTGCCGCTCAGAAGGCCGCTGCCGCTGAGAAGGCCGCCGCTCAGAAGGCTGCCGCCGCGGAGAAGGCCGCCGCTCAGAAGGCTGCCGCCGCTGAGCAGGCCGCTGCCGCGGAGCAGGCCGTCGTCGCCGAGGCCGAGACCATCGTCGTCAAGTCCGGTGACTCCCTCTGGAAGCTCGCCAACGAGTACGAGGTGGAGGGTGGCTGGACCGCCCTCTACGAGGCCAACAAGGGCGCCGTCTCCGACGCCGCCGTGATCTACGTCGGCCAGGAGCTCGTCCTGCCGCAGGCCTGAGACGCCTGACCGGTCCCCCGGACCGGTACCACACGAGGAAGGCCCCCGCCGTCGGCGGGGGCCTTCCTCGTGCCTGGTGCCCGTCACCCGCGCGGGCGGGGCCGGACGGGTCGGTTAGCCCGCCAGACCCAGCAGGTGGGCCGCGACGGCCGGGGCGGACGTGGTCCCCGTGGTGATGAGGAGGATGGTGTCGTCGCCGGCGATCGTGCCCATCACGTGCTCCACGCGCGCCTGGTCGATCACGCTGGCCAGGAACTGCGCCGCACCCGGGGGCGTGCGCAGGACCACGAGGTTCGCCGTGGGCTCGGCGGAGACGAGCAGCTCGCGGGCCATGCTCGCCAGCCGGTTCAGCTGCGCGTCCGAACCGCGGCCCGGCACGGCGCCGTCGTCGCCCTCCGCCGGCAGGGCGTAGACCATGCCGGCCGGCCCGCGCGTCCGCACCGCGCCGAGGTCCACCAGGTCCCGCGAGAGCGTGCCCTGGGTGACGGACAGCCCGCGATCACCCAGGGCGTCCGAGAGTTCGGCCTGGGAGCGGATGCCCCGGGTGGCCAGGATCTCCCGGATCGCGGCCTGACGGGCGATCTTCGTCGTGGGGGCGGCCATCAGCGCGGCTCCTCGGCCAGGCCGGAGCGATACAGCAGCCAGGCGATGAGCGCCTTCTGCGCGTGCAGGCGGTTCTCGGCCTCGTCGAACACCACGGACCGCGGCCCGTCGATCACCTCGGCCGTGACCTCGTAGCCCCGGTACGCGGGCAGGCAGTGCAGGAAGATCGCGTCGTCGGCCGCCCGCGCCATCGCGGCGGCGTCCACCTGGTAGTCGCGGAACAGCGCCAGGCGGGCCTCCTTCTCCTCCTCCTGGCCCATGGACACCCACGTGTCGGTCACGACGACGTCCGCGCCCGCCAGGGCCTCGGCCGCGTCCGTCGTGACGAGGATGGAACCGCCCGTCTCCGCCGCCCGCTGTCGGCCGGCGGCCACGACGTCCTCGGCAGGCAGGTGCCCCTCGGGTCCGGCGACCCGCACGTGCATGCCGGCCGTCGCGCAGCCGAGCAGGTACGAGTGGGCCATGTTGTTCGCCGCATCCCCCAGATACGCCAGGGTGCGGCCCGCCGTGCCGCCGAGGTGCTCGCGCACCGTCAGCAGGTCGGCGAGGATCTGACAGGGGTGGTAGTCGTCGCTGAGCGCGTTGACCACGGGCACCGAGGAATGGGCGGCCATCTCCTCGAGGCCGGCCTGGGCGAACGTGCGCCAGACGATGACGCCGACCATCCGCTCCAGCACGCGGGCCGTGTCCGCCACGGACTCCTTGTGGCCCAGCTGCGACTCCCCCGGGTTCACGATCAGCGGCGTCCCGCCGAGCTCGGCGATGCCCGCGGCGAACGAGACGCGGGTGCGCGTGGAGGTCTTGTCGAAGAACACGATGCCGGTCCGGGGCCCGGCCAGCGGGCGGTGCCGGAACCGGTCGGCCTTCATCTGCGCGGCGAGGTCGAGCACCTCGGCCTGCTCGGCCGGGGCGAGGTCCGTGTCCACCAGGAAGTGGCGGACGGCGGCAGCGGGGGTCATGGGCGGTCTCCTTCGGCGGGGGTCAGGGCGGCGGTCACGAGCCCGGGCAGGGCTGCGGCGAAGCGCTCGAGCTCGGCCACGGGCACGGTGAGCGGCGGGGCCAGGCGCAGGGTGGAGGGGCCGGTGGCGTTGAGGATCCAGCCCGCCTCGAGGCCGGCGGCGACGACGGCGGGGGCCAGCCCGCCGGCCGGGGCCGGTCCCGCGGGGTCGGCCAGATCGACGCCGATCCACAGGCCGTGACCGCGCACCGCGGCCACCTCGTGCAGGTCCTCCAGCAGGGCGGCCACGGCCTCACCCGCGGCGCGGACGTGGCCGAGCAGGCCCTCGTCCTCGACGGTCTGGAGCACGGCCAGGCCCGCGGCGGTGGCCAGGGGGTTGCCGCCGAACGTGGTGCCGTGCTGGCCGGCGGTGAGCAGCCCGGAGACGGCGGGGCCGACGCACACGAGCGCCCCGATCGGCACGCCGCCGCCCAGTCCCTTCGCCAGGGTGAAGGCGTCGGGCACCACCGGCTCTGCCGCCCCGGTGATGGCCGGGTTCTGGAAGCCGAACCACGTGCCGGTGCGGCCCACGCCGGACTGCACCTCGTCGAGGATCATCAGGGCGCCGGCCTCGCGGGTCGCGGCCCGCACCTCGGCCAGGTAGCCGGCCGGCCAGCCGTGCACGCCGGCCTCGCCCTGGACCGGCTCGAGGATGACGGCGGCGACGGTGGCGCCGTCGTCGTCCGGGGCCAGGGCCGCCCGCAGGGCTGCGGCGTCCCCGCCCGGCACGTGCTCCACGCCGCCGGGCAGCGGCTCGAAGGGCGCCCGGTAGGCCTCCTTGTGCGTGAGCGCGAGGGCGCCCATCGTGCGGCCGTGGAAGGCCCGCTCGAGCGCGATCACCCGCGTCCGGCGGCCGGACGGGTCGTCCGCACCGTGGCGGCGGGCGAGCTTGAACGCGGCCTCGTTGGCCTCCGTGCCGGAGTTCGCGAAGAACACGGTGGAGCCCGCGGGCACGCCGGCCAGTTCCAGCAGGCGCTCGGCCAGGCGGATCTGCGGCTCGGAGGTGAAGAGGTTGGACACGTGGCCGAGCGTGGCGATCTGCTCGGACACGGCCCGCACCAGCGCCGGGTGGCCGTGGCCGAGCGCATTCACGGCGATGCCGGCCAGCAGGTCCGTGTAGCGCCGGCCGTCGGCGTCCCACACGTGGACCCCCTCGCCGCGCACGAGCACGCGGGTGGGGCGGCCGAAGACGCCGGTCAGGGCGGCGTGGTAGCGCTCCAGCAGCGCGGACTGGTCGGTGCTCATGCGTCCTCCTCGGGGGTGGTCGGGGCGGTGGGTTCGGCGTCGGGCACCACCTGGGTGCCGACGCCCGCGGAGGTGAAGACTTCCAGCAGCATCGAGTGGGGGCGGCGGCCGTCCACGACGTGGGCGCGCTGCACGCCGGCGTCCACGGCCGCCAGGCACGCGGCCATCTTCGGGATCATCCCGGAGGCCAGGGAGGGCAGCAGTGCACGCAGCTGGGCGGCGGTGAGCGAGCTGATGAGGGAGTCCCGGTCCGGCCAGTCGGCGTAGAGGCCCTCGACGTCGGTGAGCAGCACGAGCTTCGCGGCGCCGAGGGCGGCGGCCAGGGCCGCGGCGGCGGTGTCCGCATTGACGTTGAGGACCTGCCTGGTGGGCTGGCCGTCGTCGTCGATCTCGGGGGCGACCGACGAGACCACGGGGATCCGCCCGGACTCGATCACGTCGAGGATCGCGGTCGGGTCGACGCCGGTGACCTCGCCCACGAGGCCGAGGTCCACCTCCTGCCCGTCCACGACGGCGCCCGTGCGGCGGGCGCGCAGCAGCCCCGCGTCCTCGCCGGAGAAGCCGACGGCGTACGGGCCGTGGGAGTTCACGAGGCCGACCAGCTCGCGGCCCACCTGTCCCGTGAGCACCATGCGGACCACGTCCATGGCCTCCTCGGTGGTCACGCGCAGGCCGCCGCGGAACTCGGACGCGATGCCGAGGCGGTCGAGCATCGCGTTGATCTGCGGGCCGCCGCCGTGCACCACCACGGGGTGGACCCCCACGTGGTGCAGGAACACGATGTCCTCGGCGAACGCCCGGCGCAGCTCCTCCGAGACCATGGCGTTGCCGCCGTACTTGACGACCATGACGGTTCCGGCGAACCGCCGGATCCAGGGCAGGGCCTCGATGAGGACCTCCGCCTTGGACTCGGCGCGGTCGAGCCGGTCCGCGGTGGACAGGACGGGTGTGGCCGCCGTGGCCGGGTCGGTGTGCGGGCTCATGCTGGGGGTCCTCACGTGGAGTAGGCGGAGTTCTCGTGGACGTAGTCGTGCGTCAGGTCGTTGGTCCAGACCGTGGCCTCGGCGTCGCCGGCGTGCAGGTCGACCTCGACGAGCACCTCGCGGGCCGTCAGGTCCACACGGGAGCGGTCCTCTCCCACGCCGGAGGCGCGGCACACCTGGACGCCGTTGAAGCGCACGTCGAGGGCGTACGGGTCGAAGGCGGCGACCGACTCCGGGACCGTGCCGACGGCGGCGATCACGCGTCCCCAGTTCGGGTCCTGGCCGAAGATCGCGGTCTTGAACAGGTTGGAGCGGCCGACGGCGCGCGCGACGGCCTCGGCCGCCTCCTCGGTCTCGGCGTGGACCACGCGCACGGCGATGTCGTGCCGGGCGCCCTCGGCGTCGGCGACGAGCTGGCGGGACAGGTCCGCGCAGACCTCGTGGAGGGCCGCGGCGAACGCCGCGGGATCGGGCGCGGTCCCGGACGCGCCCGAGGCCAGCAGGATCACGGTGTCGTTGGTGGACATGCACCCGTCCGAGTCGACCCGGTTGAAGGTGGCGCGCACGGCCTCGCGCAGGGCCGCGTCGAGGGCGGGGGCGGGGACGTCGGCGTCCGTGGTGATGACGCTGAGCATGGTGGCCATGCCGGGTGCCAGCATGCCCGCGCCCTTGGCCATGCCGCCCACGGTGAAGCCCTCGCCGCGGGCCACGGCGGTCTTGGCCACGGTGTCCGTGGTCTTGATCGCGACGGCGGCGTCCTCGCCGCCGGCCGGGCTCAGGGCGGCGACCGCCTCGGACACGCCCGCGGTGAGGGTGTCCATCGGCAGGCGTTCGCCGATGAGGCCGGTCGAGCAGACGAGCACGTCGTCGGCGGCGGTCCCGAGGGCCGCGGCCGCGTGCTCGGCGGTGCGACGGGCGTCCTCGAGGCCCTCGGCGCCGGTGGCCGCGTTGGCCCCGCCGGAGTTCAGGACGACCGCGGTGGCGCGGCCGTCCTGCACGGCGCGGCGGGTCCAGACCACGGGGGCGGCCGCCACCCGGTTCTCGGTGAGGACGGCGGCGGCCGCGTCGCGCGGGCCCTCGTTGACGACGACGGCGACGTCGGGCGTGCCCGAGGCCTTCAGCCCCGCGGTGACGCCGGCCGCCCGGAACCCCTGTGCTGCGGTGACGCTCACGGCGCGACCCCCTGCTGCTCGAGCCCCGCCTGCTCCGGCAGGCCCAGGGCGATGTTCATGGACTGCACGGCGCCGCCGGCCGTGCCCTTGGTGAGGTTGTCGAGCGCCGCGCAGACGATCACGCGGCCGGCCCGCTCGTCCACGGCGAGCTGCAGCTGCACGTGGTTGGAGCCGAGGACCGCCTTCGTGGTGGGCCACTGCCCCTCGGGGAGCAGGTGCACGAAGCGTTCGCCGCCGTAGGCCGCGGCCCATGCGGCGCGCACGTCCGCGGCGGCGACGCCGGGGCGCAGCCGCGCCGTGGCCGTCGCGAGGATGCCGCGCGACATCGGCGCGAGCGTGGGCGTGAAGGAGACGCGGACCGGCTCGCCGGCCGCCTGGGCCAGACCCTGCTCGATCTCCGGGGTGTGCCGGTGCCCGCCGCCGACGCCGTACGGGCGCATCCCGCCCATGACCTCGGCGCCGAGCAGGTGCGGCTTGAGCGCCTTGCCCGCCCCGGAGGTGCCCGAGGCGGCGACGATCACCACGTCCTGCGGCTCGAGCAGCCCCGCGGCGAAGCCGGGCGCGAGGGCGAGGATCGAGGTGGTCGGGTAGCACCCGGGGACGGCGATGCGGCGGGTGCCGGCGAGTCGCTCGCGCTGACCGGGCAGCTCGGGCAGGCCGTAGGGCCAGGTCCCGGCGTGCGCGGTGCCGTAGAAGGCCTCCCAGTCCGCGGCGGACTCGAGGCGGTGGTCGGCGCCCGCGTCGATCACCAGGGTGTCCGGGGAGCGCTCGGCGATCTCGGCCGCGAGCGCCCCGGAGGCCCCGTGGGGCAGCGCGAGGATCACGACGTCGTGACCGGCGAGGACGTCCGCGGTGGTCTCGGCGAGGACGCGGTCCGCCAGGGCGTGCAGGTGCGGCTGGAGGGCGCCGAGGCGCTCCCCCGCGTTCGAGTGGGCCGTGATGGCTCCGACGGTGACGGACGGGTGGCCGGCGAGCAGGCGCAGGGCCTCTCCCCCGGCGTAGCCGCTGGCTCCGGAGACGGCGACGGTGTGGGTCATGGCCCCATCCTAGCGTAGATATGCGTTGCACGGAATATCTATGCGTTGACTCGGGTCCCCCGGGACGGGCCGGATGTCCGGGCCCGCTCCTAGAGTGGGGCCATGACCACTGCGAACACCCCCGCCGTCCCCCGCACCCACCACGCCGTCGTCGTGTCCGCCACGGGCGGCCCCGAGGTCCTGCAGTGGACCGAGACGGAGGTGCCCTCCCCCGCACCGGGGCACGTGCTGGTGCGGACCGCCGCGGCGGGCCTGAACTTCATCGAGACGTACCAGCGCTCCGGGGTCTACGCGATGGACCTGCCCTTCACCCCCGGCACGGAGGGCTCCGGCGAGGTCGTCGCGCTCGGCGAGGGCGTGGACGCCGCGCTCCTGGGGGCCCGTGTCGCCACCGCGACGGCCACCGGTGCGTACGCCGAGCACTTCACCGCCCCCGCGGATCGTCTCCTCGCCGTCCCGGAGGGCATCGACCTGGCCGAGGCCGCCGCCCTTCCGCTGCAGGGCATGACGGCCCACTACCTCTGCCGGTCCACCTTCCCGGTGGAGGAGGGCCACACGGTGGTCGTGACGGCCGGTGCCGGCGGCGTGGGGCTCCTGCTCACCCAGCTCGCGACGGCCCGCGGCGCCCGCGTGGTCACCACGGCGTCCACGGAGGAGAAGCGGGAGCTGTCCCGGGGCGCGGGCGCCGTCGCCGCGGTGGACTACCCGGACCTCGCCGCCACGGTGGCCGAGCTGACCGACGGCGAGGGCGCGCACGCCGTGTTCGACGGCGTGGGGAAGGACACCTTCGACACCTCGCTCGAGGTGCTGCGCGTGCGCGGCACGCTCGTGCTCTTCGGCGGGGCCTCCGGGCAGGTGCCCCCCTTCGACCTGCAGCGGCTCAACGCGGCCGGCGCGCTGTACGTCACCCGGCCCTCGCTGGTGCACTACACGCGCACGGGCGAGGAGACCCGCTGGCGTGGTGGAGAGGTGTTCGGGGCGTGGGCCTCCGGCGAGCTCGACGTACGGATCGGCGAGCGCTTCCCGCTCGCGGACGCGGCCGCCGCGCACGCCGCCCTCGAGTCCCGGTCGACGACGGGCAAGGTACTGCTCACCCTCTCCTGAACCGGACCCGCCCGGTGCCTTCCGGGCGCCCCGCGCGGCCGCGGGCGGGGCATAGAATGTCCCGCTGCGGCCTGGTCCGCGTCCGACCCTCGGTTTGCCGCTCACACCCCCGGAGGCCCCTGTGTCCCTTTCGTCCGCCGCGCCCACCCCGCCCTCCGTCCCCATCGACCCCGCGGGCGCGCCGCATCGGCCGCAGCTGCCCGGCTCCGAGCGCACCCCGCCCGCCCGGACGCTCGTCGAGCTCTTCGACGCCACGGCGCGCGAGCACCCGGACGCGACCGCCCTGGACGACGGCGTCGAGCCGCTGACGTACGCGGAGCTGCGGGAGCGCGTCGACGAGACCGCCCGCCACCTGTGGGCCGCCGGCGTGCGGGCGGGAGACCGGGTCGGCGTGCGGATCGCCTCGGGCACGGCCGCGCTGTACGTCTCGATCCTCGGCGTGCTCGCCGCCGGCGCGGCCTACGTCCCCGTGGACGCGGACGATCCGGAGGAGCGCGCCCGTCTCGTGTTCGGCGAGGCGAAGGTGGCCGGCGTCCTCACCGACGAGCGGGTCTACGCCCCGCACCCCGAGCACACCGTGGACCCGGCCGCCGAGGCCCGCGCCCCCGGGCTCGAGGACGACGCGTGGATCATCTTCACCTCGGGCTCGACGGGCACCCCCAAGGGCGTGGCGGTGAGCCACCGCTCGGCCGCGGCCTTCGTGGACGCCGAGGCGCGGATCTTCCTGGCGGACGATCCGCTCGCCCCGGGCGACCGCGTGCTGGCGGGACTGTCCGTCGCGTTCGACGCCTCGTGCGAGGAGATGTGGCTCGCCTGGCGACACGGTGCATGCCTGGTCCCGGCCCCCCGCTCGCTCGTGCGCTCCGGCATGGACCTCGGCCCGTGGCTCGCCGAGCGGCGCATCACCGCCGTGTCCACCGTGCCGACCCTCGCCGCGATGTGGCCCACCGAGGCCATGGACAACGTCCGGCTGCTGATCTTCGGCGGCGAGGCCTGCCCGCCCGACCTCGCCGCGCGCCTGGCGGAGGACGGCCGCGAGGTCTGGAACACCTACGGCCCCACGGAAGCCACCGTCGTCGCGTGCGCGGCCCCGCTCACCGGTCTCGACCCGGTCCGCATCGGCCTGCCCCTGGACGGCTGGGACCTGGCCGTCGTCGATCCGCAGACCACGCTGCCCGTGGCCGAGGGCGAGACGGGCGAGCTGATCATCGGCGGCGTCGGCCTGGCCCGCTACCTCGACCCGGCCAAGGACGCCGAGAAGTACGCCCCCATGCCCTCCCTCGGCTGGGAGCGCGCCTACCGCTCCGGCGACCTCGTGGTCTTCGAGCCGGAGGGCCTGCTGTTCGTCGGCCGCGCCGACGACCAGGTGAAGCTCGGCGGCCGGCGCATCGAGCTCGGCGAGGTGGACGCGGCCCTCCAGGCCCTGCCCGGCGTCCACGGCGGCGCCGCGGCCGTGCAGACCACCCCGGCGGGCCACCAGATCCTCGTCGGCTATCTCGTGCCCGCGGACCCCGACGCCGGGCTCGACCTGCACATGGCCCGCGAGCACCTCGCGACGGAGCTGCCGGCCGCCCTCGTGCCCCGGCTGGCCGTCGTGGACTCCCTGCCCACGAAGACCTCCGGCAAGGTGGACCGCCACGCGCTGCCGTGGCCCCTGCCCGGCGCCGAGGTGGACGAGGACGCGCCCCCGCCGGACGAGGACACCGCCGACGGCTGGGTGCTGCGCCAGTGGGCGGACGTGCTCGGCGCGCCCCCCAAGGACGCCGACACCGACTTCTTCGAGGCCGGCGGCGGCTCGCTCGCCGCGGCCCAGCTCGTGGCCCGCCTGCGCCTGCGCCACCCGGCCGTGACCGTCCAGGACGTCTACCGCAACCCCACCGCCGGGGCCCTCGTGGCCGCCGTCGTGGGCGAGCACGGCCCCCACGGCATCGAGGTGCACGACCGGCACGTCGACCGCACCCGCCACCGCACCCAGTGGGTCCAGACCCTCGTGGGGCTGCCCGTGTTCGTCCTGCCCGCCCTGCGCCTGGGCGTGTGGACCGGCCTGGCCCTGAACCTGCTGACGCTCTCCGGGCTCGCGCCCGGGCTGCCCACCGTGCCGTGGTGGGTGCTGATCGTGGCCGGCCTGCTGGTGGTGACCGTACCCGGCCGCATGCTGCTCACCGCCGCGACGGCCCGGCTGCTGCTGCGCGGGGTGAGCCCCGGGTCCTACCCACGCGGCGGCCGCGTCCACCTGCGCCTGTGGCTCGCCCAGCAGATCAGCGACCTCGTGGACCCCTACTCGCTGGCCGGCGCCACGTGGGTGCCCGCCTACGCGCGGCTGCTGGGCAACCGGATCGGCAAGGACGTGGACATGCACACCGTGCCACCGGTCACCGGCATGCTCACGGTCGAGGAGGGCGCCGCGATCGAGCCCGAGGTGGACCTGTCCGGCTACTGGGTCGACGGCGACGTCGTCCGGCTCGGCGAGGTGCGCATCGGCGCGGACGCCGTCGTGGGCGCCCGCTCCACGCTCCTGCCGGGCGCCCGGGTCGGCGCCGGGGCGCACGTCGAGGCCGGGTCCACCGTCGCCGGGCGGGTGCGCGGCGGCCAGCGCCACGCCGGCTCCCCCGCCGTCAAGGTGGGCAAGGTGAAGTCCCGCGGCCCCGCCGAGGCGCCGCGGGAGACCCCGGGCTGGCGCCTGATGGCGACCGTCCTCTCGACCCTCATCTCCCTCCTGCCGCTCGTCTCCGCCGCCGCGGCGGCCGCGGTGGCCGCGTGGTCGCTGACCTGGTGGCCGCCGGCCCCGGAGGCGGGACCGCTGGCCGCCGTCGGGACCACCGCGGCGCGCCTGCTGGCCGCGAGCCCCCTGGTGGCCGGCGTGTGGTTCCTGACCCAGATGCTGCTCGTGCTCGTCACGGTGCGCCTGCTCGCGCTCGGCATCACGGAGGGGCACCACCCCGTGCGCTCCCGGGTCGGCTGGCAGGTGTGGGCCACCGAGCGCGTCCTCGACGCCGCCCGCGACCAGCTCTTCCCGATCTACGCCTCCCGCTTCACGCCGACGTGGCTGCGCCTGCTCGGCGCCGAGGTGGGCCGCGGCGTCGAGGCCTCCACCGTGGTGCTCGTGCCGAGCATGACCCGCGTGGGCGACGGCGCGTTCCTCGCCGACGACACGATGGTCTCCTCCTACTCCCTCGACGGCGGGTGGATGCACGTGGCCCCCGCGAAGGTCGGCAAGCGCTCGTTCGTGGGCAACTCCGGCATGGTGCCCGGCGGCCGCACCCTGCGCCGCGACTCGCTCGTGGCGGTGCTGTCCACCACCCCGGCCAAGACCAAGGCGGGCACCTCCTGGATGGGCTCCCCGCCCGTGCGCCTGCGCCGCAACGAGGTCACCGCGGACGCCTCCCTCACCTACGACCCGCCGGCCCGGCTCAAGGCCGCCCGCACCGCCTGGGAGCTGCTGCGCGCGATCCCGGTGTGGCTGCACGTGGCCCTGTCCATCGCCGTCGGCGCGACGCTGGCCGCCCTCATCGCGGTCGGCACGTGGGTGCTGGCCTTCGTCCTGGGCGGCGTCGTCCTGCTCGCGGCCGGCGCGGTCGCGGCGGGCCTGACCGTGCTCGCCAAGCGGGCCTTCGTCGGCCGGATCCGCGCGGGCGAGCACCCGCTGTGGTCCTCGTTCATCTGGCGCAACGAGGTCGCGGACACCTTCACCGAGTTCCTCGCCGCCCCGTGGTTCAGCCGGGCCGCGGCCGGCACCCCCGCCCTGGTCTGGTTCCTGCGCGCGATGGGCGCCCGCATCGGCCACGGCGCCTGGGTCGAGTCCTACTGGCTGCCCGAGGCCGACCTCGTGGAGCTCGGCGACGGCGCCACCGTGAACCGCGGCTGCGTCGTCCAGACCCACCTGTTCCACGACCGCGTGATGTCCCTGGACGCCGTCGTCCTGGAGGACGGCGCCACCCTCGGCCCCCACTCCGTGGTGCTGCCGGCCGCTCGCCTGGGCCGCGGCACCACCGTCGGCGCCGGGTCCCTCGTGATGCGCGGCGAGGAGCTGCCCGCCGGCACGTGGTGGCTCGGCAACCCGGTCTCCCCGTGGCGTCGTCCCGACGGCGACCCCGCCGCCGCGGCCACCCCCTCCCGAGAGGAAGCATGAGCACCGATCCCTACGTCCCGGGCGTCGGCACCGACGCCGCCACCGTCGAGCACATCGCACTGGACCTCGACGTGCGCCTGGCCGCGAACCGGGTCTCCGGCACCGCCGTCCTGCGCGTGCGCCTGACGAAGCAGAGCCGCCGCATCGAGCTGGACCTGTACCGGCTGCGCGTGTCCCGGGTGGACGCCGTCGTCGACGGCCGCGCCGTCGCCTCCTCGTTCACCCAGCCGGGCCGCGCCCCGAGCCGCCTCGTCGTCGACCTGGACGAGAGCCGGCCGGAGGGCACGCTCGTGGAGCTGACCGTGGTCTACGCGGGCACGCCCACGCTGCGGCGCAGCCCGTGGGGCACGATCGGCTGGGAGGAGCTCACGGACGGCGTGCTCGTGGCCGGGCAGCCCCACGGCGCCTCCACGTGGCTGCCGTGCGTGGACTCCCCCACCTCCCGCTCGACGGCGGAGATCACCCTCACCTGCGACGCGGGCTACCTGCCCGTCGCCAACGGCGTGGGCGCGCCCGTGCGCACGCGCGGCTCGCGGGTCACGTGGCGGTGGCGGCTCGACCAGCCCGTGCCCGCCTACCTGCTCAGCGTGCAGATCGGCCGCTACCGGCTCGTGGACGCCGCCCCTCCCGCCGAGGGCCTGCCGCCGCTGCGCCTCGTGGTCTCCCCGCGGACCGAGCAGCGGGCCCTCCGGGCCCTTGCCCCCCAGCCGGCCATGATGGCCACGTTCATCGACGCCTACGGGCCATACCCATTCGAGGACTACACCGCGGTCGTGGCCGACGAGGAGCTCGAGATCCCGCTCGAGGCCGCGAGCATGTCGCTGTTCGGCACCAACCACCTGGACGGCTCGTGGGAGTCCGAGCGGCTGATCGCCCACGAGATGTCCCACCAGTGGTTCGGCAACGCCGTGACCCTGGGCCGCTGGTCCGACCTGTGGCTGCACGAGGGCTTCGCCTGCTGGTCCGAGTGGCTGTGGGCCGAGGCCTCGGGGCGGTCCAGCATCACCTCGATGGCGCGGCGGGCCTGGCAGAAGCTGGCCGCGCACCCGGTGGAGCAGGCGCTGGCCGAGCCCGGGCCGGAGGAGATGTTCGAGGACTGGGTGTACAAGCGCGGCGCGCTCACCGTGGAGGCGCTGCGGCACCTGCTGGGCACGGACCTCTTCGGCTCCATGCTGCGCGCCTGGGTGCGGGAGCACCGGTTCGGCACCGTCGACTCCCTGGGGCTGCGCACGCACGTGCACGCGTGGGCCCCGCACGCCGGGGTGAGCCGAGCGCAGGTGGACGAGCTCTTCGACGCGTGGACGCTGCGGCCCGAGCTGCCGCCGTTCCCGGGCTGAGGCGCCCGCGCGGTCGACTCAGCGGCCCCGCAGCGCCAGCGCCCCGAGGAGACCGCCCGGCAGCCGGTCGGTGAGGTCCACCAGCACGACGTCGGCCGGCACGGTCAGTGCGTCGACGGCGGCGGGGTCGCCCGTGAAGCCGGTGCCGGCGGCCTTCACGAGCGCCTCCTTCCGCGTCCACAGCCGGGCCCGCGCGGCGGGCCTCTCGGGGGCGGGAAGCTCCCGCACCCGGGCGCGCTCCGCCGTCGAGAAGCCCACCCCGCCCAGGCCGTCCTCGTCCGCGAAGGCCGCGGCGTCCGCCCGCTCGACGTCCACCCCGAGGCCGAGCCCGTCGGCGGGCCGTGCCGGCGCCCACCACGCCCCGATCCGAGCCCGGTCCTCAGTGCCGGGCATCCGGACGCGCGTGAACGAGACGAGGGCGACCCGGCCGGGGGGCAGGCCGGTCAGCGCGGGGACGCCGTGCGCGGCCGAGCCGCAGCGCGGGCAGGCGTGCCGGAGCCCGAGCGGCCCCACCGGCACGCCCCAGGCCGCCGTCAGGGCGGTGCGCACCTGACCGAGCAGCGCGGAGACGGCGTCGGCCGCCCCCGCCGAGGCGGGGACGGCCGAGGTCAGGCCCCACGGGCCGGTCGCGACGGACACGGTCAGCGCTGGACCGCCCCGTGCCGCTGCGCCGCGAGCGCGGTGGCCGCGGCGCGGGCCTCGGAGACCTCCTCCGCGGTGAGCGTGCGGTCAGGGGCGCGGAAGCGCAGGGAGAACGCGAGGGACTTCCGCCCCTCCGGCACGCCCGCGCCCCGGTAGACGTCGAACAGCTCGACGGCCTCGAGCAGCTCCCCGGCACCCTCGGCGAGGGTCGCGCGCACGTCCCCGGCCACGACGGCCTCGTCCACCACGAGCGCCACGTCCTGCGTGCTCACGGGGAACGTGGACAGCGGTGCGGCGACCACGATCTCGGGGGCCGCGGCGCACAGCGCGTCCAGGTCCAGCTCCCACACGCTCGTGCGGGCGGGCAGGTCCTCGGCCTCGAGCCACTGCGGGTGCAGCTCGCCGGCGACGCCCACCACCCGGTCCCCGTGCTCGGTCACGACGACGAGCTCGGCCACCCGGCCCGGGTGGAACGCGTGGTGCCGGCCCTGCCGGACGGTCAGCTCGACGCCGAGGACGTCGGCCACGTCGAGGGCCCCGGCGATCGCGTCCTGCCAGTCCACCGGGCGGGGGTCGTGGTCCGGCCCGGGCGCCGAGTCGTGCCCGGCGTACAGACCGGCCACGTGCCACGGCTGAGCGGGGATGCCGGCCTCGAGGTCGGCGAGGACCTCGGCGGAGGGGTGGACCGCGCGCGGGGGGATCGTCGCCGAGCCCAGCTGCGCGCCGGGCAGGAAGACCAGCCCCATCTCGTACAGCGCCAGATCGCGGAAGCCGCGTCCGAGGTTGCGGCGCGCGGTCTCGACGAGGCCCGGCAGCAGCGACAGGCGCAGGTACCGGTACTGGGAGGCGATCGGATTGGCCAGGGCCACCATCGCCAGGGCCTGGCCCTGCGCGTCCGAGTCCGCCCCGAAACGCCGGTTCTGCTCCTCGGAGACGAACGGGTAGGCCAGCACCTCGGTGAGTCCCGCGGCCGCGAGCGCCGCCGACACGCGGCGACGCTGGGCCTGGCGGCGGGTGAAGCCGCGGCCCGGCGGGGCCACGGGCACCACGGAGGGGATCGCGTCGTAGCCGCGCAGGCGCGCGACCTCCTCGGCGAGGTCCTCGGGGATGCGCAGGTCCGTGCGCCACGACGGCGCGGTCACGGTCAGCCGCGGGGCGACGTCGGCGGCGGCCTCGGCGACGGTCACCTCGGCCCCCAGGGCCCGCAGCGTCACCACGACCTCGTCGGTCGTGTACGCCACGCCCACCAGGGCGGAGGGGAAGTCGGCGGCCATCTCGACGACGGCCGGCTGCGGCCGCGTCCCGACGTCGGTGACCCCGGGCTCGGCGGTGCCGCCGGCGAGCTCGACGAGCATCTGGACGGCCCGCTCGGCCGCCTCGTCGGCGATCTCCCAGTCGACGCCGCGCTCGTTGCGCTTCGACGCCTCCGAGGGCAGGCGGTGCCGGCGCCGCGTACGCGCGATCGACACGGGGTCGAAGTTCGCGGACTCGACCACGATCGTGGTGGTGGCGTCCGTGACCTCGGTGGCGGCCCCGCCCATGACGCCCGCCAGGCCGATGGGGCCGGAGTCGTCCGTGATGAGCAGGTCCTCCGCGTCGAGCTCGCGCTCCTTGCCGTCGAGGGTGGTCAGAGTCTCTCCGGCCCGCGCGCGGCGCACCACGATCTCGCCGGAGAGCGTGTCCGCGTCGTAGAAGTGCAGGGGCTGGCCCAGCTCCCACATGACGTAGTTGGAGATGTCCACCGGCAGGGAGATGGTGCGGATGCCGGCCAGGCGCAGGCGCGCGGCCAGCCACGGCGGGGTCGGGCGGGTCGCGTCCACGCCGGAGACCGTGCGGGCCACGAAGCGGGTGGCCCCGGGCTCGCCGTGGATCGGCGCGTCGTCGTCGATGCGGACGGCCGGGCCGGCGTCGTCGGCCGCGGGCGGGTGGACGGCGGCGGCCGGGTCCGTGAAGGGCACGCCGGTGGCGTGCGCGTACTCGCGCGCGACGCCGCGCATCGAGAACGCGTAGCCGCGGTCGGGCGTCACGTTGATCTCGGCGGCCTCGCCGTGCAGGTCCAGGACGTCCCGGGCGTCGGTGCCCGGCTCGGGGTCGAGCCCGAGGTCGCCGAGCACGATGATCCCGTCCGTGCCGTCGTCGCCCATGCCCAGCTCCGTGCTGGAGGCGATCATCCCGGCCGAGACGTGCCCGTAGGTCTTGCGGGGGCTGATGCGGAAGTCGCCGGGCAGCACCGCGCCGGGCAGGGTCACGACGACCTTGTCCCCGACCTCGAAGTTGTGGGCGCCGCACACGATGCCCTGCACGCCGGAGGGCTCGATGCCCTCGCCGGTGAGCGGCTGGGCGGCGCCCTCGGGAACCACCCGCACGGAGCACCAGTTGATGGTCTTGCCGTTCTTCTGCGGCTCGGGCTGCTTGGAGAGCACCTGCCCGACGACGATCGGGCCCTGCAGCTCGGCGGCCGGACGGTGGACGTCCTCCTCCTCGAGGCCGACGCGGACGAGGTCGGCCATCACGTCCTCGGCACGGTGCTCCGCGGGCACGGGGACGAACTCCCGCAGCCAGTCCAGGGGGATGCGCATGGATCAGACCTCCATTCCGAAGTGCTGGGAGAAGCGGACGTCGCCCTCGATCATGTCGTGCATGTCCGGGACCTCGTTGCGGAACATGAGCGTGCGCTCCACGCCCATGCCGAACGCGAACCCGGAGTACTCCTCCGGGTCCAGGCCCGCGGCGCGCAGCACATTCGGGTGCACCATGCCGCAGCCGCCCCACTCGATCCAGCGGGGCCCGCCCTTGGCGCCGGGGTGCCAGATGTCCAGCTCGGCGCTGGGCTCGGTGAACGGAAAGAAGTTCGGGCGCAGGCGGATGGCCGCCTCGGCCCCGAACATCTGGCGGGCGAAGTACTCGAGGGTGCCGCGCAGGTGGGCCATGGTCAGTCCCTTGTCCACGGCCAGGCCCTCGAACTGGTGGAACACCGGGGTGTGCGTGGCGTCCAGCTCGTCCGTGCGGAAGGTGCGGCCCGGGCACAGCACGTAGGTGGGGGCGCCCCGCTCGAGCAGGGAGCGCATCTGCACCGGGGAGGTGTGGGTGCGCAGCAGCAGGTGGGCCTCGGCCGGGGCCACGAAGAAGGTGTCCTGCATCTCGCGGGCCGGATGGTCCGGCGCGAAGTTGAGGGAGTCGAAGTTGAACCACTCGGACTCGAGCTCGGGGCCCTCCGCGATCTCCCAGCCCATGCCGACGAAGATCTCCGAGACACGGTCCATCGTCAGCGAGAGCGGGTGACGGGCGCCGACGCGGCGGCGACGGACCGCGGTGGTCACGTCCACCGTCTCCTCGCGCAGGATCCGCGCGGCCTGCTCCGCCTCGAGCACCTCGGTGCGGGCGGCCAGGGCCTTGCCCAGGCGGCCGCGTGCGGCGCCCATGAGCTTGCCGGCCTCCGCCTTGCGCTCCTTGGGCAGGGCGCCGATCGCCTTGTTCGCGAGAGTCAGGGGGGCCCGGTCGCCGGTGTGGGCCAGGCGGGCGGCCTTGAGCTCATCGAGGTCCGCCGCGGCCTCGTACGCGGCGAGCGCGGCCTGCACGGCGGCCTCCACCGCCTCCGCGTCCACGGGGGAGATCTCCGCCACGGGCGCGGTGGGTTCCGCGCCGGTCTCGGGGCTGGGTGTCATCAGGGCAACGACCTTCGCATGGGGGACGGTGGGACGCCCGTCAGTCTAGTGTCCGCCCCGGGCGCGCTCGGCCTAGGCTGAGGCGCATGACCGCCCCGGACTCCCTCGACGGCACCGACCCGCTGCTGCGGGGCGTGGGCCTGGACGCGCAGACCCGCTGCGCCCATTACGCCACGGCGCGGGACGTCGTCGCCCTGCGCTTCGCCTGCTGCCCCGCGTACTGGTCCTGCCACCGCTGCCACGCGGAGCTCGCCGACCACCCGGCCGTGCCGGTGCCGGCCGGCGACTTCGACCGGCCGCACGTGCTGTGCGGGGTGTGCCGCACCGAGCTGAGCGTGACCGCCTACCTCGCCCTCGAGGCCGCCGCCGATCCCGCGTGCCCGGCCTGCGGGGCGCCGTTCAACCCGGGCTGCGCCGCCCATGCCCCGCTCTACTTCGACGTCCCCGCGTCCGGGTCCCCCGCCGGTGAGGCCGATCCCGCGGCACAGCCATGACCGCCGCCCCCTCCCGGTCGTCGCCTCCGGCGCGCGTGCGGGCGCGCGGGCTGTGGAACCTGCTGAACCTGGCGACGCCACTGGGGCTGGTGGGCGCCGTCGTCGCCGGCTGCGCGCTGCGGCCCGGGCCGCACGGACTGATCGAGGCCCGCGGCTGGACGCACCGGTTCCCGGGCGGGGCCGCGTTCACGGTCGGCGACGTCGTGTTCACCCGCCCCGGCCTGCGCATGACGCCCGCGCTGTGGCGGCACGAGGCCGGCCATGCGGACCAGTACGCCCTCCTGCTGGGTCTGCCGTTCCTGCCGGCGTACGCGCTCGCGGCGGCGTGGTCGACGTGGCGGACCGGGGACCCGGCGTCGCGCAACGTCTTCGAACGACGCGCGGGCCTGGCCCTGGGCGGCTACGTCGAGCGGCCCGTGGTCCGCGGCCTGCGGCCGCGCCGCTGACGGGCACGGGCGGTCGCGCCGACGCGGACCCGGGGCCCGGGGAGGTCAGTGCAGGGTGCCGCCGGGGACGTCGAGGTCGGGGCCGCCGGCCAGCGCCGTCAGGGCGGCCTCGGCCACCGCGCGCGCCAGGTCGGCCGCGGGCAGCGCCGGGGTGTCCGGCGTCGGGCGGTGCTCGGCGTCCCACGGCACGTGGAGGAAGCCGGCGGCCCGGGCGGTGCCGGGGGCGTCGAGGAGGGCGTACATGACGTGGTTGCACACGAACGCGCCCGCGGACAGGGACGGCTCCGCGGCGACGCCGGCCGCCCGGATCGCGGCGACGGCACGCTTGGCGGGCAGGGTGGCGAACAGGGCCGCGGGCCCGTCGGCGCGCACGGGCCGGTCCACGGGCTGGTCCCCCGCGTTGTCCGGGATCCGGGCGTCCTGCAGGTTCACGGCCACCCGCTCGACCCGGACGGCCGCCGTGCCGCCGGCCAGCCCGACGGCGATCGCCACCTCCGGCCGGACCCGGTCGAGGGCCGCGGTCAGGGCAGACCCGGCCGCGCCGAACGCGCACGGCAGCTCGACCGCCTCGGCCGTCACACCCCGGTCCGCCAGGATGCCCACGGCGTCCCGTGCGGCGGCGGTCGACGGGTTGTGGACATCCCCGCCGAAGGGCTCGAAGCCCGTGAGCAGGACGCGGGTTACCGGGGCGGGTGCAGGGGAGGTCATGGCGACCACGGTAGGCGCGTCTGGGCGCCCGCGCCACGCCCGGACTCGAACACGCTTGCGGGTCGATTCGAACATGTGTTCTACTTCTGGCCATGCGATGGGAAGCGCAGACCCTGCGGTCCGAGGGCGGAGCCCAGCGGGCGACGGCCGGCACACCGGCCGGCTCCGCCGCCCTGCTGCCGCTCTCGGACCTGCAGCGGAGTGTCACCACCCCGGAGTTCGCGGGCGTCACCTTCCATGAGGTGGTCGCCAAGACCGCACTGAACTCGGTGCCGTCCGCCTCGGCAATGCCGTTCCGCTGGACCGTGAACCCGTACCGCGGCTGCACCCACGCCTGCCGGTACTGCTACGCCCGCAGCACCCACACCTTCCTCGAGCTCGATGCCGGAGCCGACTTCGACCGGCAGATCGTCGTGAAGGTCAACGTCGCCGAGGTGCTGCGCGCCGAGCTCGCCCGGCCCACGTGGGGCCGCGAGGCGGTGGCGTTGGGGACCAACACGGACCCGTACCAGCGGGCCGAGGGCCGCTACGCGCTGATGCCCGGGATCATCCGCGCCCTGGCGGATTCCGGCACCCCGTTCTCCGTGCTGACCAAGGGGACCCTGCTCGCGCGGGATGTGCCCCTGCTGCAGGCGGCCTCGCGTCAGGTGCCCGTGCAGGTCTCGCTGTCCCTGGCGATGCTCGATCCCGCCATCGCCGCCGCGGTCGAGCCGGGCACGCCGTCGCCGACCGCACGCCTGCGCCTGATCGAGCGGCTCGCCGCCGCGGGTGCGGACGTCACCGTCATGGCCATGCCTCTGCTGCCGTGGCTCACGGACGGGGACCGCGAGATCGACGCCCTCATGCGCGCGCTGGCGGACGCCGGAGCCGCGCGCGTCATGCCGGGCGCCCTGCACCTGCGGCCGGGCGCGAAGGAGTGGTACCTGGACTGGATCCGCCGTGAGCACCCGGATCTGCTGGCCGGCTACGAGCAGATGTACGCCCGGTCCGCCTACGCGCCCGAGTCGTACCGTCGCATGCTCACCCGGGTGGCCGGGGAGGCCGCCGCACGGCACGGCCTGGCCCGCGGCGGCGCCCACGGCATCCGGCGCGAGGACGGTCCCACGGCCCGGCGCACCCCGGCACCCCGGCCCTCCGCTCCGGCGGCGCAGCCCGCGCTGTTCTGACCGGTCCGCGGGGCGCGGCCGGCCGCGTGTCGACTCAGCGCCCCGCGGAGAACGCCGTGGCGGCGCCACGGAGCACCTCGGCCACGATCGGCCGGTCCGCCGGGATCCAGTCCAGGTGCCGCACGCCCGGCCCGGCGAGCGGCAGCCACGCCAGCAGATCGTGGTCCTGCAGGGCTCGGGGCCTCGCCCCCTCCTCCGCCAGGACGCCCCAGAACACCCGCATCCGGGCGCCGTTGGCCAGCTCCCACCCGGCCGGCTCCGGCGCCGCCACCTCGGGGCCGAGCCGCACGGCGACCCCGAGCTCCTCCCGACACTCCCGCAGCAGCGCCTCCTGGGCACCCTCCCCCGGCTCGACCTTGCCCCCGGGGAACTCCCAGAGTCCCCGCAGCGCGGCGGGCGCGCTGCGGCGGGCCGCCAGCAGGCGGGTCGGCGCGGCCGCATCGTCGAGCAGCGCGAGCCCCACGACCAGCCGCGGTCGCGCACCGTCCCGGGGCGACGTCGTCGGGCTGGCAGGGAGCACGGGGCGAGCAGGTGTGGCGGAGGTCATGAGCCCAGGCTAGCGAGGCCCCCGCCCCCGCAGACCGGAGTCCGTAGGCTGGGTCGGTGCCGCCCACGACCGTTCCCCCCGCGCCCCGCGTCCGACGCGCCCGGACCCGTCCATCCCACCGACCGCGCCGACGGGCCCCGGCGCGCTGCTGGGCGGCCGCCGCGTGCGTCTGCTGCCGGCCATCCTCGCGCTGGCCCTGGGCAGCTTCGCGATCGGCACCACGGAGTTCGCGATCATGGGGCTGCTCCCCCAGGCCGTGGCGGACCTGGGCATCGGGCTGGAGGCCGGCGGCGTGCTCATCTCGATGTACGCCCTCGGCGTGGTCGTCGGCGCCCCGCTGCTGGCGGCCGCCTTCGCCCGGGTGGACCGACGACTCACCAGCATCGTGCTGATGCTGCTCTTCCTCGCGGGCCACGTGGCCGCCTTCCTCGCCCCGGACGCGGCCACCATGATGGCCGCCCGCTTCATCTGCGGCCTGCCCCACGGGGCCTACTTCTCGGCGGCCGCCCTGGCCGCCGCGGACCTGGCCGGGCCCGCCCGCCGTGGCCAGGCCGTCGCATGGGTGATGGCGGGCCTGTCGGTGGCCAACGTGCTCGGCGTCCCGGCCGCCACCGCCCTGGGCCAGAGCGCGGGCTGGCGCTGGATGTTCGTCATCGTGGCGACGTGCGCGGCCCTGTGCGTGGCCGCCACCGCATGGCTCGTGCCGCCGGTCCCGGCGCCCGAGGGGGCGTCCGTGCGCCGCGAGCTGCGCGGCCTGGCGTCCGGGCGCCTGTGGGCCACGGTGGCCGTCGGCGTCCTCGGCTTCGCCGGCATGTTCGCCCTCTACACCTACATCGCCCCCCTGCTGACCACGGTGTCCGGCCTCGATGAGCGGTGGGTGCCCGCCGTCCTGGCCCTCTACGGGGTGGGCATGGTCGTCGGCACGCTCGTCGGCGGCGCCCTCACGGACCGCGACCCGGTGCGCACGCTGCGTCTGAGCTTCGCACTCAGCGCCGTCTTCCTTCTGGGCGTCGGCCTGACCGCGCAGTGGGCGCCCGTGATGGTGGTCTTCCTCTTCCTGGTGGCCGTCAGCGGCTCCGGGATCGCCCCGTCCCTGCAGGTGCTGCTGGTGGACTCCGCCCCCACCGCGCCGCAGTTGGCGGGCTCCCTGAACCACTCCGCACTGAACATGGCCAACGCCATGGGGGCCTGGGTCGGCGCGGCCGCGATCGGCGCCGGAGCCTCCCTGAGGACCCCGCCGCTCATCGGTGCCGCCATTGCCCTCGGCGGCCTCGTCCTCGCGCTCCTGCTGGTCCGACGCACCCCCGCCGTCGGCGCCGTCCCGCACGACGGCCCCTCCGCCGCCACCGTGTGAATCGCGTGCGGCGCGCTCGGTCCACGGGCGGCTGACCTCGCGATCGAGGGGTAGCGGGCCGTCAGAGGTGGCACAGGTGGAATCGGCTTGGCTAAGCTCCTTTCCGTACGTCATCATCCGCAACTCGAAAGGAACATCAGCATGTTCACCATCATCGCTTGGATCATTATCGGCCTCATCGCCGGTGCCATCGCTCGCCTGATTCTTCCGGGGCGACAGGGCTCCGGCTGGCTGGGTGCCCTCATCACGGGCCTCCTGGGTGCCGTTCTCGGTGGCTGGATCTCCACCCTGCTCGGCGGGGAAGGGCTCGGCGACGCGTTCAGCTGGCAGACGCTCATCTGGTCTGTGATCGGCGGCGTCATCGTGGCCTTCATCTGGCAGGCCATCACCAGCCGCCGCGGCACCCGCGTCTGAGCTGACATCGGCTGACCCGGCACCCGCCGGGTCGACCCCAGAAGGGGCGGGGATCCTCACGGATCCCCGCCCCTTCTGGCGTGTGCGTTCAGTCCCGCGTGGTCGGCGAGGCCATCGCCGAGGCGTAGAGGCACACCGTGGCCGCCGTGCCCACGTTCAGGGACTCCGCGGCGCCGTAGAGGGGCACGGCCACCCGGCGCTCCGCCAGGGCCAGCTCCGCCTCGTCCAGGCCCTGGGCCTCATTGCCGAACAGCCAGGCGGTGCGCGCCCCCAGCGACGCCGGGGACAGGGCGTCCAGTCGATCGGACCCGTGGCCGTCGGCGGCCCACACCTGTAGACCCGCCGCCCGGGCAGCCACCGCCACGTCCTCCGCCTGCACCCCCGCGAGCACGGGCAGGTGGAACAGGGACCCGGCGGTGGAGCGAACCACCTTCGGATTGAACGGGTCCACCGATCCGGCGGTGAGCACCACCGCGTCCGCGCCCGCGGCGTCCGCCGCGCGCAGCACCGTCCCCGCGTTGCCCGGGTCCTGCACGCGGCACAGCACGGCCGCCAGCGCCGCACCGTCGAACGCGTCCTCCAGGGCGGGCTGATCCGGGACGCGGGCCACGGCCACGACGCCCTGGCCCGTCACCGCGTCCGCCATGGCCGTCAGGACCTCGTCCGAGGCCTCCCGCACGAACACCCGCTCGCCGCCGTCGGGCCCGTCGGCGGCCACCCGCTCCACGAGGGCCGCCAGCTCCGAGTCCCGGTCGGCGAGCCCGGCGGAGACGTAGACCTGGGTGAGGACGCGACCGGCCGGCCACTGCCGCGCCGCGCCCGCCGGCCCCTCCCCCAGGTGCGCGCGCAGCGCCTCGCGGCACGCCTGCGGGCCCTCCACCAGGAACGTGCCGGTCCGGCGTCGCGCGGGCCGGCCGGCCAGGGCGGCGACGGCGCGGACGCGCTCGGCGCGGGGGTGGGTC
>NZ_JABFNH010000012.1:84814-85780 GCF_017168435.1 Micrococcus sp. KRD070 | reverse complement strand
AGATGTTTATAAGAGACAGCTCCTGGTCGGGTTCGGCGGGGCGCGGGTGCGCAGACGCCGACGGGGCGGGCCTCGGTGGAGGACCCGCCCCGTCGGCGGTGGTGCTCACGCCTGGGGCGTGGTGGTGGGGCTCTCAGGGCCCCGGAGCCGGCTCAGCGGGAGACGGCGGGGGCGTTCACATCCGCGGGCAGCGCCTCGCGGGCGGTCTTCACCAGCACGGCGAAGGTCGCGGCGTCGGAGACGGCGATCTCGGCCAGCATGCGGCGGTCCACCTCGACGCCGGCCAGCTTGAGGCCCTGCATGAAGCGGTTGTAGGTCATGCCGTTGGCGCGGGCGGCCGCGTTGATGCGGGTGATCCACAGGCGACGGAAGTCACCCTTGCGCTTGTGGCGGTGCTGGTAGTTGTAGGTGAACGAGTGGAGCATCTGCTCCTTCGCCTTGCGGTACAGGCGAGACCGCTGGCCGCGGTAGCCGGAGGCGCGCTCCAGCATGGTCCGACGCTTCTTGTGGGCGTTCACTGCCCGCTTCACACGTGCCACGTGCGTACTCCAATCTGTGTGGTCCCCGGGGCGCGCACTGGCGCGTCACGGCCGAGGAGGAAGGGGTTCCGGCGAGGCCGGAGGGGGTGTCAGATGCCGAGCATCCGCTTGATCTGCTTGATGCTGCCCTTGGAGACGAGCTGGTCGCCCTTGAGACGGCGGGTCAGGCGCGAGGACTTGTGCTCCAGGTAGTGGCGGCGGTTCGCCTGCTGGCGCATGATCTTGCCGGAGCCGGTCACGCGGAAGCGCTTCTTGGCACCGCTGTGGGTCTTCATCTTCGGCATGGCTGCCGTTCTCCTTCACTCATCGCTGCCGTGCGCGGCGCGCGCGGCAGTGCTGGTCACCCCGGTCCGTGCGGACCGGGCTGGTCTGTGGCGACCCCGGGGGGTCAGGCCCGAGGACCGGGCTTGGGGGCACCGCCGCGGGG
>NZ_JABFNH010000012.1:62133-84714 GCF_017168435.1 Micrococcus sp. KRD070 | reverse complement strand
GCTGCCGCCCGACGCACCGCCGACACCCTCCTCCATGGGCCCGCCCACAGCCCCACGGTCCTGCCCCGCGGTGAGGAGATCGCCCGGCGCGCCCGCACCGAACAGGGGCGCGAGGAGCTGCGTCGCGTCCGCTCGCTCGCCGCCGTGATCGCCGTCGCCTGCGTCGAGGTCGAGACGGGCCGCCGTGCCCTGCGGGACCTCTCCGCCTGGCTCTCGCCCGAGGTCCTGGACAAGTTGACCCGTCGCATGGAGCTGCTGGGCGCCGTCGCGCCGACCGGGCCCGGTCGACGACCCGCCGCGGCCGTCCCGCCCCGGGCGCCTGCGTCCGCACCCCGCCCGGTGGGCGCCCGCGTGTGCGAGGTCGCACCCGGCCGGGTGGAGGCCAGCGCGACGGTGCTGTGGGAGGGCCGGGCCCGGGCCTTCGCGCTCCGACTCGAGCGGCGGCTCAGCCGGTGGAAGGTGACGTCGGTCGAGATCGGCTGAGCCGGATCGTCCCGTCGGACTGACGATCGAGGGCCCGGAGACCTGGAGGTCTGCGGGCCCTCGTCCTGCGTCGTGACGGGGCGCCGGTCAGCCGCGGCGGCCGCGGCGCTCCGCCTGACGGCGGGAGCGGCGGTTCGTGCCCGCGGCGACCGTGGCGCCGGAATCCGTGCCGCTGCGGGTGACCGCGCTCTGCCCGTCCTCGGACGGACCGGTGAAACGCAGCTGCGCCGGCTGCTGCGGGGCGTCGATGCCCTCCACGGAGATCTGCGGTGCCATCGTCACGGCGCGGGCGTCCTTGATGCCGGGCAGAGACGTCGGCGCGGGGGCCGCACTGATCTGCGCCTGGAACAGCGTGCGCACGGCGTCCTCGCGGATGGCGGCGAGCATGTTCTGGAACATCGTGTAGCCCTCGCGCTGGTACTCCACGAGGGGCTCGCGCTGGGCCATCGCGCGCAGCCCGATGCCCTCCTTGAGGTAGTCCATCTCGTAGAGATGCTCCTGCCAGCGGCGCCCGATGGTGGCGAGCACCACGCGACGCTCCGCCTCCCGCAGCGCCTCGGATCCCACCTGCGCCTCTCGGTCCTCGTACGCCAGGAGCGCATCGGAGACGAGTTCGCGCTTGAGGACCTCGGCCTTGAGCCGGCCCCGGCCGCCGACCTCGTCGAGGACGTCCTCCTGCGAGATGCCCACGGGGTAGAGCTCTGCCAGGTCCCGCCACAGCTGGTCGAGGTCCCAGTCGGTGGCGTGGCCCTCCTCGGTGGCCGCGTCCACGATGTTCCCGACGGCGTCCTCCACGAAGCGGCGCACCCGGTCCTGCAGGTCCTCCCCCTCGAGGATGGAACGGCGGTCCGTGTAGATGGCCTCGCGCTGGCGGTTCATCACGTCGTCGTACTTGAGCACGTTCTTGCGCTGCTCGGCGTTGCGCCCCTCGACCTGCGCCTGCGCGTTCTGGATCGCCTTCGAGACGAAGCCGAACTCGAGCGCCATGTCGTCCGGGATCGACGGGCTGTTCATGATCCGCTGGGCCACGCCCGGGTTGAAGTTGCGCATGAGCTCGTCCGTGAGGGAGAGGTAGAACCGGGACTCGCCCGGGTCGCCCTGACGGCCGGAACGACCGCGCAGCTGGTTGTCGATGCGGCGCGAGTCGTGGCGCTCCGTGCCCACCACGTACAGGCCGCCGGCCTCGATGACCGCGCGGTGCGCGTCCTCCACGGCGGCCTCGGCCTCCGCCAGCACCTCGGGCCAGCGGGCCTCGTACGCCTCCGGGTCCTCGGCGGCGTCGAGGCCCAGTTCCTGCATGCGGGCCACCGCCGTGAACTCGGCGTTGCCGCCGAGCATGATGTCGGTGCCGCGGCCGGCCATGTTGGTGGCCACGGTGACGGCGCCCGGGCGGCCCGCCTGCGCCACGATGGCGGCCTCGCGGGCGTGGTTCTTCGCGTTCAGGACCTCGTGGCGGACGCCGCGCTTGGCCAGCAGCGTGGAGAGGTACTCGGACTTCTCCACCGAGGTGGTGCCCACCAGGACCGGCTGGCCCTTCGCGTGCCGCTCGGCGATGTCGTCGACGACGGCGTCGAACTTGACCTTCTCGTTCTTGTACACCACGTCGTTGCGGTCCACGCGCTGTCGCTCCCGGTTCGGCGGGATCACGACGACGCCGAGGCCGTAGGTCGACGTGAACTCGGCGGCCTCCGTCTCGGCGGTGCCCGTCATGCCGGCGAGCTTCTCGTAGCCGCGGAAGTAGTTCTGCAGGGTCACCGTGGCCAGCGTCTGGTTCTCGGGCTTGACCTCCACGCCCTCCTTGGCCTCGATGGCCTGGTGGAGCCCCTCGTTGTAGCGGCGTCCCTTGAGCACGCGGCCCGTGTGCTCGTCGACGATCTGCACCTCGCCGTCGAGGACCACGTAGTCCTTGTCCCGCTTGAACAGCTCCTTGGCCTTGACCGCGTTGTTCAGGAACTGGATGAGCGTGGTGTTCTGCGTCTCGTACAGGTTCGTGATGCCGAGGTGGTCCTCGACCTTCTCGATGCCGGGGCCGAGGATGCCGACGGTGCGCTTCTTGTGGTCCACCTCGTAGTCCGTGTCCGCCTCGAGGCGGCGCACCAGCCGGGCGAACTCGCCGTACCACCGGTTGGCCTCTCCCTGGGCGGGGCCGGAGATGATCAGCGGGGTGCGGGCCTCGTCGATGAGGATCGAGTCCACCTCGTCGACGATCGCGTAGTGGTGCTCACGCTGCACGAGCTCGTCGAGGGACCACGCCATGTTGTCCCGGAGGAAGTCGAAGCCGAACTCGTTGTTCGTGCCGTAGGTGATGTCCGCGGCGTACTGCTCGCGCCGTACGGCCGGGGTCTGGCCCGCCACGATGACGCCCGTCTGCATGCCGAGGAAGCGGAACACGCGGCCCATGAGGTCGGCCTGGTAGGAGGCGAGGAAGTCGTTGACCGTCACCACGTGCACGCCCCTGCCGGACAGCGCGTTGAGGTAGGCCGGAGCGGTGGCCACGAGGGTCTTGCCCTCGCCGGTCTTCATCTCCGCGATGTTGCCCTGGTGCAGCGCGATGCCGCCGAGCAGCTGGACGTCGTAGTGCCGCTGGCCGAGCGTGCGTCCCGCGGCCTCCCGGACCGCGGCGAACGCCTCCGGCAGGAGCAGGTCCAACGACTCGCCGTCCGCATGCCGGGCCCGGAGCGTGTCCGTCTCGGCACGCAGCTCCGCGTCGCTGAGCGCCCGGAAGTCGTCCTCGAGGAGGTTCACGGCGTCCACCGTGGCCTGCATGCGCTTGAGGACGCGGTTGTCCGAGATCTTCAGGACGCGGTCGATGATCGAAGGCACTGGTTCTCTGCTCCCTTGCGGTGTGGCCGGGGCGGGACGGGATGCCCCTCGCGCGCGGCCGTGGCGCGGTCTCCGGGACAGTGTACGGGCCGAGTCCGGACGGGCCGCGGCGCCCGTCCCGGAGGGGAGGGGCGTCGCGGCGTCAGCAGGTCGTGGTCGACGTCGGCGGGGCGGTCAGTCCTCCCGCGTCTGGTATGCCTGCTCCCCCTCGGAGGCGGAGACGTGATCCTGAGGGAGGGACTCGTCCAGGCGGATCACGCCGTAGCTCCAGCCTCGGCGGCGGTAGACGACGGAGGGCACGCCGGTCTCGGCGTTCTGGAAGAGGTAGAAGTCGTGGCCGACCAGCTCCATCGCGTCCACGGCGTCGTCCACGCTCATGGGGGTCGCGGGGAACGCCTTCTGCCGGATGCGCACCGGGGTGCCCGCCTCGGGGGCGTCCTGCGCGGAGGCGTCCTCCGCGGCCAGCGCGGCGCCCGACGGCGGCAGCGGTGGCACGAAGCCGACCTCGCCCGCGCCGCGGGAGGCGCCGAGCTTGCCGCGGCGACGGTCCTTGCGCCGGTCGCGCAGGCGCCGCAGGCGCTCGGTCAGTCGGGCGGCGGCTTTGTCGAAGGCTGCCAGCTCGTCGTCCGCGGCGGCCTCAGCCCGCACGACGTCCCGCGGGCCGCGGACCGTCAGTTCCACGCGGACCGCCTCGTCCGAGTGCTTGTGGTGGGATTCCTTCGTCACGCGGACCTCGAGCGTGTCGGCGCCCTCGGCGAGCCGCTGGAGGCGCTCGGTGCGCTCGACGACGTGGTCGCGGAAGCTCTCCGAGAGGCTGATGTTGCGGGCGATGTAGCTGACATCCATGGTCATGGCGTCCTCCTGGTCCGACTCTCACGGGTCCGGCCTCGGGAGGGGAGGTGCGCCTCGGTGTCGCGTCCGCAGGGCGGCGGCGGGTCCGAGGGTGCGACCTCCTTCCAGCCGTCGGCAGGACGGGAACCGTAGGGGCGATTCCGTGCCGTTCACCCTACCCGGGGGCGTGGCCGGGGGCCAGGCTCGGCGGGGTCCCGCGGCGGGGCCACGGCCGCGAGCACGACGGCCCCGACGGGGTGCCCGCCGGCGCGGCGCACCGCCTCCGCGAGCGCGGCGAGGGTGGCGCCGGTGGTGAGGACGTCGTCCACGAGCAGGACGGGCGCGCCGGCCGGCAGCCGCCCGGCGACGACGCGCCAGTCCCGGGCCCGCCGGCGGCGCTGGCCCGCCCCGGCGCCCGCGTGGGACGGGCCGCCGCCCCGGAGCGTGCTCGCGCGGGGCAGCAGGCGCGCACGGACGGCGTCGGAGACCAGCCACGGCGCCGGCAGCGCCCGGGTGAGCTCGGCGAGCGGGTCGTAGCCGCGCCGTCGGAATCCGACCGCGCCGCCCGGGACCGGGACGAGCAGGGCGTGCCGCGCCCCGGGCAGGTCCGGCTCGAGACGCGCCGCGGCGACGGCCCGGCAGAGGGCCTCGCCCAGCACGCCGCGCAGGTGCAGCGCGTGATGGTCCTTGAACGCGAGCACGGCGGCCGCCAGCGGGTCTGCGTAGCGCCCGGCCGCCATCACCGGCAGCGGAGCGCCGCCGGGGCCCAAGGGCAAAGCCGGGGCGTCCTGCTCCGCCCGGAAGGGCCGGGACAGGACGGCGGTCAGTCCCTCCGCGCAGGCCGGGCAGAGCCGGTGACCCGGCGCGGCGCACACCGCGCACTCGGCGGGCAGGACCAGGTCGGCCAGGGCCCGGCCGAGGGCGCCGAACACCGACGGCGGGGACGGGGAGGACGGCGGGGAACGCATGCGATGAGTCCACCGCACGCCGCCGCCGTCCGGGCGCCGGGGCGGGCCGCTGTGCGGGACGGGGCGGCTGTGCAGGAGTGGACGACGGGGCGGCGGGCGCGGGCTCGGCTCAGTCCGGGAACGAGAGGTCGCGCACCCCGCGGTCGAGCTCCTGCGCCCGCCACGAGGAGCCCACCAGCAGGAACACGAACTCGTCCGTCTCCGCGTAGTAGGCACCGTCGTCGCCGACGGAGATCCCCCGCAGACCGCCCAGCGGGTTGAGCTCCCGGACGGTGCCGTCGATCGAGACGATCCGCGGCACCACGCGCTCGTCGGGCTTCTCGGCGTACGCCGAGACGAGCAGGTTCGTGTCTCCGGCCCACTCCACCGAGTCCTCCGACCCGGAGGAGGGCAGCAGGATCGGCTCGGTCAGGGCGTTCGGCACCCCGTCCGAGCCGCGCACGACCCCGGACACGCGCAGGGTGGTCCGCTGGCCGTCGTCGACGAGCATCGCGGCCTGGGCCCCGCTCCGCGACAACCGCAGGTCGACGATCCGCTCGCCGGGCCGCAGCCAGGTGGCCGTCACGATGCGCTCCTGCCCGCCGGGCTGGGCCGGGACGGCGCGGATCCGCGAGGTCGTCTCCCTGTCGGCCGCCCACACCCAGCCCAGGAGGTCCAGTGAAGGGACGGTGAGCCCGGTGCCGCGCAGCACCTCCCGCAGGGTGCCGTCCGTGCCGGCGACGTGGACCGCCGTCCGGTCACGGGTGACGAACACGAAGCGGCTGCGGTCGCCGGACATGGTCGGGCGGACCGGATCGAGCGCGGTGACGTCCGGGGCGCCGCCCACCGGCGTGACGCTGGTCCCCTGCACGTACACGAGTCCGCCCGTCGCCGTGTCGATGCCCACCTGGACTGAGCCGACGGCGGGGTCGGTCTGGACCGGGGCGGGGCCGTCGTCTCCCGACGTGGACAGCTGGGCGCCGGCGACGGTCACCTCGACCTCCTTGACCGATTGGAGGCCCGTCAGGGTCAGCTCCAGCTGCTCCCGCATGCGGTGCCGCCGGTCGGCGTCGGCCCCCTCGGCGGCCGCCTGGGTGAGGTCGACGTGGGCCACGCCGTCGTCGTCGACGGGCACCGTGGGTGCGGCCAGGTCGGTGCCGGTGCGCAGCGGGAAGGCCGTGTCCACCGCCCCGGCCAGATACGGTGCCGGCCCGCGCAGCAGCGCTCGCGTCACCGCGGTCACGGTGGTGCCCCGATTGACGAACCACCGCACGTCCGGCACGACGTAGCGCTTCGCGGTGTCGTAGAAGGCGAGCTCGTGCGGGGCGAACAGCTGTCCGAACTGCGCCTGGGAGAGCAGCGTGCCGTTCTCCGTGGACGTGATCCGCATGCCCTGCGGCCGTTCCTGCACCGTGACCGCCCAGGCCTGCGTGGTCCCCGGCGGCGCGATGGTCCGCAGGCCGTACTCGTCGATCTCCGAGTCGACCTCGACCTGGATCTGGTAGTCCCCGGCGCCGTCGCCCCGGGTGATGCGCGGCTCCGCCGAGTACACGAGGGTGCGCTGCCCGGGCGTCCACTGGGTGGCCGCGGGCCCGTCGAGGAACTGGCGCGCCACCGCGTAGTCGTCCTGCGGGCTCGTGCCCGCGAGCAGGAAGCCCCGGATGGCCTCCTCCGCCGTGTCCGACTCGGCCGGTCCCGGCGGATGGAACTGCGGCGCGTCGGCGTCTGCGGTGGCCCCGTCGACCGGGTCGGCGCTGCGCACCTCGGAGCTCTGGGGGATCTGGGTGCAGCCGCTGAGGGCGAGCATCAGGGCGACGATCACGCCGACGACGGCGACCCGCGGCGGGCGGGGCGGCTGCGGATCCACGGTGGTCATCGGGCCTCCTCGGCCGGGTCGTCGCCGGTCGGGTCCCCGGGGGCCGACCCGTGGGCGGGATCCTCCGCAGGGACCACGCGCACCGGCCGGGTCGGTGCGGTCAGGGCCTGCTCGGTCTGGCGCGCGGACGGCGGGGCGGCCGCGGCCGCCGCGGCGACGTCCGCGACCGTGCCGACGGCGTCGGCGTCCGCCTCCTGCGGGACGGGCCGGGACAGGTCATCGGCGTACCGGCGGTCCGCCGTGCTGTAGCGGGGCGGAATGGGCAGCACGGAGCGGCCGATCGGCTCGGGGGCCTCGGCGCCCTGCGCGGCCGGGCGCGGCGCCCGCGGCAGGGTCACCATGAAGGTGGACCCCTCCCCCAGCTCGCCCCACGCCTCGAGCCGACCGCCGTGCAGCCGGGTGTCCTCGGTGGCGATCGCCAGACCCAGTCCGGACCCGCCGGTGGTGCGCTTGCGTGAGGGGTCGGCGCGCCAGAACCGGTCGAACACGCGCTGCACCTGCTCGGGGCTCATGCCGATGCCGTGGTCCACGACGGCGAACGTGACGGCCCCCTCGTCGGCCGCCACGAGCACGTCCACCGGCCGGCCCTCGGCGTGCTCGATCGCGTTGTTCACCAGGTTGCGCAGGATCCGTTCGATCCGCCGCGGGTCGACGTGGGCGACGTGGCCGTCGGCGCGGTCCCGGTCCATGGGCACCATGTACACGGGCACGCCGATCTGATCGGCCAGCGGCTGAGAGGTGAGCACGACGTCGCGGGCCAGCTCGAGCATGTCCGTGGCCTCGAGGGCCGGGGTGGCGGCGCCGGCGTCGAACCGGGTGATCTCCAGCAGGTCCGCGAGCATGGCCTGGAAGCGGTCGACCTGGTGGTAGAGCAGCTCGGTCGAGCGTCGGCTGACCGGGTCGAAGTCCTCGCGTGAGCCGTGCAGCACGTCGGCCGCCATCCGCACGGTCGTCAGCGGCGTGCGCAGCTCATGGGAGACGTCCGAGACGAACCGCTGCTGCATCTGGGACAGCTGGGCGAGTTGGCCGATCTGGTCCTGGATGCTGTCCGCCATCCGGTTGAAGGACATGCCCAGGCGGGCCATCTCGTCCTCACCGTCGACCGGCATCCGCACGGCCAGGTTGCCGCTCGAGAGGGACTCGGCCGCCCGGGCCGCCTGCTGCACGGGCAGGGTCACACGCCGCGAGACCCACCACGAGACCAGCACGTTGATCACCAGGAAGCCGACGCCGAACACCAGCAGCACCCTGAGCACCGAGTCGAGCGAGCTCTGGACGTCCGCGAGGTCGTAGACGAGGTAGAGCCCGTAGGTGGCACCCGGGGGCAGCACCATCTGGGCGCCGAACACGAGGCCGGGCCGGGTGCCACCGCCGGGGTTCGGCAGCGCCACGCTCGCGTCGTACACGCCCGGCCCGGAGGCGACCGCGTCCTGCAGCTCCTGGGGGATCACTGCGGGATCGAGCCCGGCGGAGGAGATCGTCCCCACGTACGCGGATTCGGAGTCCGGCAGCGGGGCGAGGTGGTAGCGGCGGCGGATCGTCGTGCCGGAGTCGCCTTCGAGGGCGCGCAGGGTCTGGGTCACCAGCACGTCCGTGCTCTGCGCGTCCGTGGCGGTGGTCTGCGCGAACGTCTCGCGCACCTGGCTCAGGCCACGGCGTGCCTCGGACTGGACCTGCTCGTAGCGGGCCTCGAAGAGGGCCTGGGTGATCTGCTGCGTGAGGAACGCGGCGACCACGAGGCCCGCGAGGATCGAGAGCAGGGCCGCGAGCACCGCCGTGCGCAGCCGCAGGGACCGACGCCACCGGCGGCGCAGCGCACGCCACGCGGGGCCGGGGCCCCACGACCGTGGGCGGGCGGCGGCGGGCTCGACCGGCTCGGCACCGGACTCGGCCGCCGGGGCCGCGCTCACATCCGGGCCGGACACGGTCATGCGCTCAGCCCTGGCCGGCCTTGTACCCGACGCCGCGGACGGTCAGCACGACGCACGGGTTCTCGGGATCCGGCTCGACCTTGGAGCGCAGGCGCTGGACGTGGACGTTCACGAGCCGGGTGTCGGCCTGGTGCCGGTAGCCCCAGACCTCCTCCAGGAGCATCTCGCGAGTGAAGACGTGGCGCGGCCGCCGGGCGAGGGCCACGAGGAGATCGAACTCCAGCGGGGTGAGGGCGATGCCGACGCCGCCGCGGGTGACCTGGTGGCCCGCCACATCGATCTCGAGGTCCCCGATGTGCAGGACCTCCGCCGGCTTGGCCTCCCCCTCACGCAGGCGCGCCCGGACGCGAGCCACGAGCTCGGCGGGCTTGAACGGCTTGGGCACGTAGTCGTCCGCACCCGACTCGAGGCCGCGCACCACATCCGCCGTGTCCGACTTGGCCGTGAGCATCACGATCGGCACGTCCGACTCGGCTCGGATGAGCTTGCAGACCTCGATGCCGTCGATGCCGGGGAGCATGAGGTCCAGCAGCACCAGATCAGGGCGCTCGCGGTGGAACGCGGGCAGTGCGGAGGTGCCGTCCGCCGCGAACGTCGGCTCGAAGCCGTCGTTGCGCAGGACGATGCCGATCATCTCGGCCAGCGCCTCGTCGTCGTCCACCACCAGGATCTTGGCCTTGCCCATCCTGACCTCCTCGTCAGCGCTCCCCCCGGCGCCGCGGGCGGGACCGGCCCCGGGCACAGGACATTTTCAGGATCAGCCCGATGATACCCGCCGGGCGGGCCCGTCCCCGGCGGACGACGCCGGAGGTCGCCCCGGTCCGTCGGGGCGCCGGCTCAGCCGCGCAGCTCGGCGAGCCGCGCGGCCAGCTCCTCCGCGTCCCGCCGCAGAGTACGGAGCACGGCGGGGTCGTGCGACCCCGCCGCCGTGAGGTCGACGTCGCCCACCCGCCCGGGGTCCACCCCCAGCCGTTCCCACGTGCGGACGACGTCGACCAGACGCACGCCCGGCTCGGGGGCCAGCGTCAGCCCGCGCCCGATGTCGGCCCAGCCGGCCGCCGCCTCCCACGCCTCGCGGGTGCCGGGCGTGCCGTCCGCGCCGTCGTCGAGGGCGCCCACGCCCACCACGAGCGAGACCGGGGCCGGGGCGGGCGCGTCCGCGGCTGCGTCGGGCCTGGGCAGGGACTCTCCCGTCAGCGTCGCCAGCGCGGCGGGCCCGGGCAGCTCGGCCCCCGGGGAGGCGGCCCGGCGGCCCGGCGCGAGCCACACCCGGGCGACGTCGGGCAGGGCGGTGAACCCGTCGAGGGCGGCGCGCCACAACCCGCGGGCCTCCTCGCGCGGCAGCGACCGGACGGTGCGGTACCCGCTCGCGGTGGGCAGGGTCCCGGCGAGGACGGCCGCCGCCCACGGCTCGTCGACGACGACGCCGAGGCGTCCCGCGCCGGTGGCCCTCCGGAGGCGGGGCAGGGCGTCCTGCAGCCCCTCGAGATAGGACTCGGCGACGTCGCGGCGCGCGCCGTGGTCGCCGAGGACGCGCTCTCCCCCGGGCAGCCAGAGGCCGGCGAGCAGGCTGAGCGGGCCGCGCACCCGCACGGCCAGACGTTCGACGACGGCGCCCTCGGCCCCCGCGGTGTCCGCCCAGCGGTGCGCGTCCTCGCGCCAGAGGGAGACGGCGCGGCGTCGGTCGCGGCCGGAGCCGGCGGCCCCGGGCGGGCTGACCCGCCAGCCGTGCGGCTGCAGGTCGACGGCCAGCTCCTGCAGGAGGGCGGCCGAGCGGCCGGTGGCGTCGGCGCCGGGTCCGCGATCGGGCAGCTCGGGGAGCACCGGCCAGTGGTCCGCGCCGAGCTCGCCGAGCGTGACGCGCTGCGCCTCGGCGACGTCGGTGCCGCGCCACGGCGTGCCGCCGAGGGCGACGGGGCCGGTGGCGCCGTCGTCGTGGGCGGCCTCAGTCATCCGCGTCCCCGGGGCTCTCCCCCGGCTCCGCCTCGGCGTCCGGCCGGCCCTCGGCCGCCAGCGCGCGGTGGTGGCGGATGACCTCGGCGATGATGAAGTTCAGGAACTTCTCGGCGAACGCGGGCTCGAGGTCCGCCTCGAGCGCGAGCCGGTGCAGCCGCGCGATCTGGGCGGCCTCACGCCCGGGGTCCGAGGGCGGCAGGTCGTGCCGGGCCTTGAGCGCGCCGACCCGCTGCGTGAACTTGAACCGCTCGGCCAGCAGGTAGACGAGCGAGGCGTCGATGTTGTCGATGCTGCCGCGGATCGCGAAGAGCTCGTCGAGGACCGCCGGGTCCGCGGTGCCGGGCAGCGAGCTGGCGTGGGGGTCGTAGTCCGGGCTCATGGCCGAAGCCTACGCATCCGCGGGGGCCGACAACCGGGCATTGCGGGCGGTGTCGATGGTGGCCTGGCCGAGCACGCGGGTGCCCCGGTACAGGACGGCCGTCTGACCGGGAGCCACGCCGCGCAGGGGGCGCCCCGGCTCGATCTCCCACCCCGGATGCCCCGCCGCGTCGGCGCGCTGGCGGGCGCGGGCCTCGACGATCTCGCCGTGGGCCCGGAACTGCAGCGCGCAGTCGAACCAGGCGCCCGTGCGGGCTTCGGGCACCGGGGCGCCGGCCCACGACGGGCGGATGCCGGTGATGCGGTCGACGTCGAGCAGCTCGCGGCCGCCGACGACCACGGTGTTCTCCTTCGGCCGCACCTCGAGCACGAACCGGGGCTTGCCGTCGGGCGCGGGACGGCCGATGGCCAGGCCCTTGCGCTGGCCGACCGTGAACGCCTGGGCGCCCGCGTGGGTGCCGAGCTCCTGCCCCTCCGGGTCGACGATGGGGCCGGGGGCGAGGTCGATGCGCTCGGCGAGCCAGCCGCGGGTGTCGCCGTCGGGGATGAAGCAGATGTCGTGGGAGTCCGGCTTCGCCGCCACGGACAGGCCGCGCTCGGCCGCCTCGGCGCGCACGAGCTCCTTGGACGGCGTGTCCGCGAGCGGGAAGAGGCAGTGGGCGAGCTGATCCGCGGTGAGCACGCCGAGCACGTAGGACTGGTCCTTCGCGTCGTCCGCAGCGCGGTGCAGCTCCAGCGAGCCGTCCGGACCGGGCCGCACGGCGGCGTAGTGGCCGGTGCAGACGGCGTCGAAGCCCAGCTCGAGGGCGCGCTCGAGCAGCGCCGCGAACTTGATGCGCTCATTGCAGCGCATGCACGGGTTGGGCGTGCGGCCGGCCTCGTACTCGGCCACGAAGTCGTCCACGACGTCCTCCGCGAACCGCTCGGAGAAGTCCCACGTGTAGAAGGGGATGCCGAGCCGCTCGCACGCGCGCCACGCGTCCGAGGCGTCCTCGATGGTGCAGCAGCCGCGCGAGCCGGTGCGCAGGGTGCCGGGCATGCGGGACAGGGCCAGGTGGACGCCGACGACGTCGTGCCCGGCGTCCACGGCACGCGCCGCGGCGACGGCGGAGTCGACTCCCCCGGACATGGCGGCCAGGACCTTCACGGGCGTACTCCTCTCTCGACGACGGACGGGCGGTCCAGTCTAGACGCCCGGCCCCAGCAGCGCCCGCAGCGCGTCGATGAGCGCGGCTGCCTCGGCCGGCGTCGTCGTCCGGCCGAGGGTGAACCGCTGGGTGGCCCGCGCGTCGGCCTCCGTCCGCCCCGGCAGGGCGGCGACCACGTGCGACGGTTCCGCCACCCCGGCGGTGCACGCCGACCCGGACGAGGTGTCCAGTCCGGCCATGTCGAAGGAGAACAGCAGCGCGTCCGCCGTCCGGCCCGGCACGGTGATGTGGACGTTGCCGGGCAGTCGGCGCGTCCCCGGCGACAGCACCTGCCCCGTCGCCGGGTCGAGGTCTCGCGGCCCGGTCAGGCGCACCCCGTCCAGGGCGTCGACGGCGGCGATCACCTCGTCCCGCAGCCCGCCCAGGCGGGCGGCCTCGGCGGGCTGCTCCCCGACGGCCTCCGCCACGGCGGCCGCCAGCGCTGCGGCCAGGGCCACCGACACCGTGCCCGAGCGCAGGCGACGTTCCTGGCCGCCGCCGTGCACGACGGCCTCCAGCGTGACGTCCCGGCGCACGAGCAGGGCGCCGACACCCACGGGGGCGCCGACCTTGTGCCCCGAGACGACCAGGGTCGCGGCCCCGGACGCGGCGAAGTCCACGGGCACCGCCCCGAGGGCCTGGACGGCGTCGGTGTGCAACGGGACCCCGTGGTCGGCAGCGAGCCGGGCGGCCTCGGCCACGGGCTGGACCGTGCCGATCTCGTTGTTGGCCCACATCAGCGTGGCCAGGGCGGTCCGCTCGGGCGCGGTCGCCAGCGCGGCCTCCCATGCGACGAGGTCGACCCGCCCGTCGTCGTCGACCGGGACGAGCACCGGCTCGGCACCCTCGTGTGCGGCGAGCCAGTCCACCACGTCGAGGACCGCGTGGTGCTCGATGCCGGTCAGCACGATCCGGGTGCGCTCCGGCGCGGCCGCGCGGCGGGCCCGGTACAGCCCCTGGACGGCGAGGTTGTCCGCCTCGGTGCCCCCGGACGTGAGGATCACCTCGGTGGGGTGCGCCCCGAGCGCCGCGGCGATGCGCTCCCGCGCTTCCTCGAGGCGCAGCTTGGCCCGGCGGCCCGAGGCGTGGAGGGAGGCCGGGTTGCCCGGCAGCGCGGCCGCCTCGGCCAGGGCCGCGAGCGCGGTGGGGCGCACCGTCGTGGTGGCGGCGTGGTCCAGGTGCACGCGGTCCGGGGTGGTCACCCGGCCAGTCTAGGAGCCGCCCCGGATGTGCCCCGGCTCAGTCCCGGGCGAGGAACCGCTCGACGTCGCGGGTCGGGCCCACCAGGAGGATCGTGTCCTCGGGCTCGAGCACGTAGTGACTCGGCGGGTAGAGCCACGTGCCGCGGCTGCGGACCGCGACCACGCGCATGCCCCGCTCCCCCGCGAGCCCGGTGGCTCGCAGGTCCCTGCCCAGCAGGCGCGACGGCGGCGCGGCCCGGACCATGGCCAGGCCCGGCTCGACCTCGACGAAGTCCTGGAAGGACGTGCTGACCAGGTGCGCCACGCGGCGGCCCATGTCCCGCTCCGGGTGGACCACGTGCTCCACGCCGAGCTGACGCAGGATCTCGCCGTGGCGGTCGTCATTGGCCTTGGCCCAGAGCTGGTGCGTCCCGAACCGCCGCATCAGCGAGACGGTGAGGATCGAGTCGGCGAGGTCGCCGCCGATGGCGACGACGACGTGGTCCATCTCGTGGACCGAGAGCTGGCGCATCGCCTCCTCGTCCGTGCTGTCCGCGCGGACGACGTGGGTCAGCCGGCCGTTGAGCGCCTGGACGGCCTCGGCATCGGCGTCGACCCCCAGCACGTGGCAGTCGGACTCCATGAGCTCGAGGGCGACCCCGGAGCCGAACCGGCCGAGCCCGAGGACGGCCACGGTGGGGCGGTCGCCCCGGCGGGGGGCGAACAGGGAACGGGTGAGATCAGCCAATGAGGGGCCTCTCCTTCGGGTACTCGAAGTGGCGGGTGCGGTCGGTCAGGGCCAGGCTGCCGGCGACGGTGGCGGGGCCGATGCGGCCGACGAACATGAGGAGCATCAGGATGCCCTGCGCGGCCGGCGGCAGCTGGGCGGTGATGCCGGTGGACAGGCCCACCGTGCCGAACGCGGACACGCACTCGAACAGGATCTGGTCGGTCGTGAACGAGGACAGGCCCATGAGCGCCATCGTGGCGACGGCGATCGCGGTCGCGGAGAGCATGATCACGGTGATCGCCTCGCGGTGCGTGGTCCGGGAGAGCCGGCGGCCGAACGCATGGACGGCGCCCTCCCCCCGGATCTCCGCGAGCACGATGAACAGCAGGACGCTCGCCGTCGTGATCTTCACGCCCGAGGCGGTGCCGGCGGGGCCGCCGCCGATGAACATGAGCACGTCGGTGGCGAAGAGCGTCACGGGGTGCATCTGCCCGTAGTCCAGGGTGTTGAAGCCGGCGGTGCGGGTCGTGACGGACTGGAAGAACGCCGCGAGCACGCGCGAGGCCGGGTCCAGACCGCCCAGGGTCCGCGGGTTGGACCACTCGAGGACGAGGTACATGAGCGTGCCGCCCACCAGCAGCACCGCGGTGCCCACGAGCACGAGCCGGACCGTGAGGTTCCACCGCTCGGGTCGGCGCAGGTCTCGCCGCAGGGTCAGCACGACCGGCAGGCCCAGGCCGCCCAAGATGATCGCCGCCGCGATCGGCAGGCAGATGAACGGGTCCGAGACGAAGCCCATGAGGTTGTCGCTGAACAGCGCGAACCCGGCGTTGTTGAATGCGGAGACCGCGTGGAAGACCCCCTGCCACAGTGCCTGGCCCGGGGACATCCCCGCGCCCAGCCAGAAGCGCAGGCTCAGCAGCAGCGCCACCGAGGCCTCGACGGCCGTGGAGTACAGGATCAGGGCCCGCAGCACCCGGGGCAGGTCCCCGATCCCCTCGGCCCGGGTGGAGGCCGCGGCGTCGAGGCGCTGGGTGAGGCCGAGCCGCCGGAGGATCACCAGCCCCAGCAGCGACGTGAACGTCATGACGCCCAGGCCACCGAGCTTGATGAGCGTGAGGATCACGAGCTGACCCAGGGGTGTCCAGAACGTCTGGGTGTCCACGACGCCGAGGCCCGTCACCGTGGTGGCGCTGGTCGCCGTGAACGCGGCCTCCAGCGGGGTGGGCGCGCGGCCCTGATACGAGGCGGGCAGCAGCAGTGCGCCGGTGCCCGTCACGATGGCGACGAGGAAGGACCCGACCACGAGCTGGGTCGGACGGATGCGGGGCCGGCGCGGGCCGACCCGCGGCGACGAGGTAAATGTCACGGGAGGGAAACATAGTCCTTCCGGGGCGCACTGTCACCGTGCGGCGCCGGTGGTTGAATGGCCGGGTGCCGACCCCCTCCGTCCCGCTCGTCCACCCGGTGCACCGGTTCGCCCACCACGAGATCGACTTCCGCCGCCGGATCGTCACGATGGCCGTGGTCAACCGCACCCCGGACTCCTTCTATGACGACGGCGCCGGCGCCGTCCTCGAGGACGCCCTCGCCCAGGCCCACGCCGCGGCGGACGCCGGAGCCGAGTGGGTCGACGTCGGCGGCGTGCCGTTCGCGCCCGGGGCGGAGCTCGACCCGGCCGAGGAGGCGGCGCGGGTGGTCCCCCTGATCGCGGCCCTGCGGAGCGGGGACGGGGCCGGGTCGTCCGAGGCGTCACGCCGGCTGATCCTCTCGGCGGACACGTTCCAGCCGGCCGTGGCCGAGGCGGCCCTGGCCGCGGGGGCGGACGTCGTCAACGACACCACGGGGCTGTTCCACGCGGACCTGGGCCGGGTGGTGGCCGCCGCGGGCGCGCACCTCGTGGTCACCCACTCCCTCGCCCACGTGCGCGGACCCCGGGCCGTGGTCCCCCGGCCGACCTATGGCGACGTCGTCACGGAGGTCCGCGACCACCTGCGGCGCACCGTCGACCGGGCCGTGGCGCTCGGCGTCCCCGAGGAGAGGATCGTCGTGGACCCCGGCCACGATCTGAACAAGAACACCCGGCACACCCTCGAGATCACGCGGCGGCTGGACGAGATCGCCGCCCTGGGGCTGCCCGTGCTGGCCGCGGTCTCGAACAAGGACTTCATCGGCGAGAGCCTGGACCGGCACCGGCACGAGCGCCTGCCCGGCTCGCTGGCCGCGGCTGCGGCCTGCGTGTACGGCGGCGCCCGGATCCTGCGCATGCACGACGCCGACGCCTCCGTCTCGGCGGCCCGCATGCTCGAGTGCGTGTTCGGGTGGCGTCAGCCGGCGCGCCTGGTCCACAACATGGGCGCGGAGAACCCGCCGCCGGACCGCAGCACCCTGGCCGGACACCGCGCCCACCGCGGGGGGCGGGCATGAGACGGCTGACCGAGACCGGCCCCGAGCTGGACGACGACGCCCTCCGCGCCGCCCTCGCCGCGCCCCCGGCCGAGGACACCGGCCCCGGACCCTGGGTCCGCGTCGTGTTCATCGCCTCCGCCGACGGCGCGGCCACCCTGGACGGCCGTGCCGGCGGGCTCGGCTCCCCCGCCGATCAGCGGCTGCTGTCCCTGTCCCGGCACGACGCCGACGTCGTCCTCGTGGGGGCCGGGACCATCCGCGCCGAAGGCTACGAGGGACCGCTCCTCTCCGAGGAGGACCGGCGTCGACGCGCGGCGGCCGACCGGCCTGCCGACCCGCCCGTGGCCGTGGTCAGCGGCAGCCTGGACCTGGACCCGGAGTCCGCGTTCTTCACGGCCGCCCCGGTCCGCCCCTGGATCCTCACGTCCCGGGCTGCCCTCGCGGCCGAGCCGGAGCGGGCGGCGGCGCTGGCCGCGCGCGCGGACGTGCTGGCGGTCGGCGAGGAGCACGTGGACCCCCAGACCGTGGTGGCGACCCTGCACGCGCGCGGCGCCCGCGTCGTCCACTGCGAGGGCGGACCGCGCCTGTTCGGCAGCCTCGCGGCGGCCGGCCTCGTGGACGAGGTGCACCTCACCGTGGCGCCGCTGCTGGCCGGACCCGCCGCCGGCCGCGTCCTGACAGGCGAGGACGGCCCCGGCTTCCCCGCCCGGCTGCAGCTGGTCCAGGTGCTCCACGACGACGGCATGCTGTTCCTGCGCCTGCACCACGAGCGGCGCGCCTCCCCCGGCCCGGACGCCACGCCGTGAGCGCGGCCGAGGAGCACCGCACCGCCTACGAGGTCCTGGGCGTGCCCCGCGACGCGACCGCCGAGGAGGTCCGGCGGGCCTACCGCCGCGCGGCCCGGGCCGCGCACCCCGACGTCGGTGGCGACCCCGCCGCCTTCCGGGCCGTGACGCGGGCGTGGGACCTGCTCGGCGACGCCGAGGCCCGGCGCCGGTACGACCTCTCGCTGCCCGACCCGGACGTCGGTGCCCGCGGCCCCCACGCGACGGCCGGATCAGGGCGGGCGAGACCGTCGGGACGGTCCGGACCCGGCGGACGTGCCGCCCGCCCCGTGCGCTACGAGCCCCCGCCCGGCGAGGCGGAGACGGACCCGACCGTGCTGGACCTGCCGCGATCGAGCCAACGCGTCCACGGGGCGCCGCGGCCGCGCGGGATCCTGCCGGACGAGCACCGGGTGCTGCGGCAGGCCCGCACCCTCGACGTGCTGCTGCGCCACGTGGCGGACGCGCTGCCGGCCGCCCGGGTCCTGACCGGGCTGCGGCTGGGCGGGCGCTGGGGACGGCACCTCGACGTGGACCACGCGGTGCTGTGCGGCCATCGCCTGGCGCTGATCGGCTCCGTCATGGTCCCGGAAGGGACCTACACCTGGGACGGGGCGGACCTGCGCTCCCGGGGCCGTCCCGTGGCCCCGCCGCTGCTCGGCCCCGCGATGATGGCGTGGCAGCAGGCCCTGCCCCAAGTCACCGTCGGCGGATTCGTGCACGTGATGACGGACCGCGACGCGCGGCACGCACCCGTGATCCGCCACACGCGCGGCGCCGACGCACCGGAGGCGCAGGCCGACCTGCTCACCGCCCCGCCCGCGCCCGGGATCGCGTTCGCGCGCGAGGTCGCGCTCTTCCTGGGCACCGGCACGGACCCGGATCTCGTGGACCGGCGCGCGCTCGGCGCGCTGGTCGGCCGGCTCCACTGAGGCACGTCCCCGCCCGGCGGCGCCCCCACTAGGCTGGGCGCCGGCTCGTCCTCCGGCACCGATCAGTACCGTTTCCAGCTGCCGGGCACCCCGCAGGGCACCCGGGGCGAGGTGTACATCAACGTGCTGCTCACCCCGGAGATCCCCGGCAACACCGGCAACGCGATCCGGCTCGCCGCCCTCACGGGGGCCGAGCTGCACCTCGTGGAGCCGCTGGGCTTCGGGTTCGAGGACGCCCACCTGCGCCGCGCCGGTCTGGACTACCACGACCTCGCGGTGGTGACGGTGCACCCGGACCTCGACGCGGCCCTCGCGGCCCTCGCCCCCGCCCGTGTGCTGGCCTTCACCGCGCGCGGGTCCGTGCGGCACGACCGGGTCGCCTACCGGCCCGGCGACGTGCTGCTCTTCGGCCGCGAGTCCACCGGCCTGCCCGAGGAGGTGCTGGCCGATCCGCGGGTCACCGAGACCGTCGGCCTGCCCATGCAGCCGGCCCGTCGGTCCCTGAACCTGGCGAACGCCGTCTCCATCGCCGTGTACGAGGCCTGGCGCCAGCACGACTTCGCCGGGTCCGCGGCCCGTCCCGATTCCCTAGACTGAGGCCACCATGCAGACTCCTGACGCGCCCGAGCCCCACGTCGACCGCCCCGATGACGCCGGCCAGCCCGCCCTGGACACCCTCCTGCGCCGCAGCGCCGAGGGTGACCGGGCCGCGTTCTCCGCGTTCTACGACGCCACGGTCCCGTGGGTGCACGGCCTGGCCGAAGCGATGTTCGGCCCCGGCGACGACGCCGCCGCGGCCACGGTCCGCACCTACCTGACGGCGTGGGAGGAGGCCTCCGAGGCCGGGCTCGACCTGAGCGAGCGTGACGACGCGACCCACCGCGAACGCCAGGTGTTCACGTGGCTCGAGGTCCTCGCCCACCGCGTGATGACCTCGCTGCGCCGCGCCGGTGGCTCCGCGGCGGAACGTGGGCGTCGTCCCGGCCCGGCCGGGCCCGCGCCGCTGCCCGAGGACCTCGTCGGCCGCGTGGCCCCGGACGCCTACGAGGCCGTGCGACTGGCGTGGCTGGGCGGCTGCACCGACCGGGAGGTCGCCGATCGGCTCGGTCTGCCGGCCGACGAGGCCCGCACCCTGCTGCGTGACGGCGTGCGGCAGGTCGTGGCGGCCCGCCGCGACCTCACGCAGGACGCCGCCCGTCCGTCCGCGCCGGCCCCGGCGACCGGCCCGGCACTCGGCGCGGACGTGCGCGAGGACGTGGACGCCGGCCGCACACTCGAGCTGGCCGACCTCTCGGCCGTGCACGCGCTCGACACGGCCGGGCACACCGCGGCCTTCTCCGCCGTGCAGCGGCGGGGCGGCGAGCTGGCCCGGTGGCGCTCCCGGGTGGACGGTGCGCGCCAGGCGGTGGCCTGGGCGTTCCGGTCCGTGACGGCCGAGCCGCCGTCGGCCCTGCTCGACGAGGTCCTGCGTCGCCTGCCCGCCCAGGACGTGGGCATGGACCTGATCGGCGACGAGTCCGCCCCCGCCGGCCCGCCGCGGGACCGCCTGCGCTGGCTCAAGGTGACCGCCCTCCTGCTGCTCGCGGCCCTCGTGCTCGGCGTCGGCGGGTGGACGGTGTGGAGCCAGTTCACACGGCCGGGCATCGTGCACCGCATCGACCAGTCGAAGGACCTGTTCACGACCTCGGAGTACCCGGCCCAGGACGGCGGCACGGTCCAGGCGTTCCTGTCCCGGGAGCAGAACAGCGGCTACCTGACGATCAGCGGGATGCCCCAGCTGCCGGAGGGTCAGTCCTACCAGCTGTGGCTCTACCCCTCGGACGGCACGGCCCCGGCCTCGCTCGGCACGTACGACGCCAACGGCTTCGGCGAGCCCATCACCTTCCGGGGGCTGGACCGCTTCGCGGCGATGGGCATCTCCGTGGAGCCCAGCTCGGGCTCGGAGGTGCCGACGTCGGAGCCCGTCGTCGGCGTGGACCTCGACCCCACCGCGCAGACCGGCCCGCGCTACGGCGGTCGGCCGAGCACCAACTGAGATCCCCCGCAGGGGGGGCGGTTCAGAACCCGGCGATGGTGCTCGGACCGTTGACCGTGACCAGGTGGAACGCCTCGGCGTGACCCGGCGCGGCGGCCGGGCCGGCGGCGCGCCGGTGATGTTCGGCCATCTGGGCGAGCACGTGCCGCCGCATCGCGTCGACGTCCGGGTGCTGGGAGAGGTGGGCGTCGAGGGCGCGCAGCTTCTGCTCCGCCAGGCCCGTGACGTCCACGACCGTGTTCCGGCGCGCGGCGGGGGCGGCGTACAGCAGCAGGTTCCGGACCTTGAACGCCTCGAGCCCCTCCGCCGCGAGCTCCGGGTACGCGTACGGGTTCTCGGCCGCCGGGTACGCGGCGCGCACCACGGCCTCGCCGCAGGCGAGGTGGTCCGGGTGGGCGGCCTGCATCCGCTCCCAGTCCCGCTCCGGGTGGGTGCTGAGCACCACGTCCGGGCGGACGCGGCGCATCAGCGCCACGAGCTTGCGGCGCACGCCGTGGTCCGGCTCGAGGTGTCCGTCGCGCTCGCCGAGGAAGTGGACCTCGGCGGCACCGACGACGGCGGCGGCCGCGCGCTGTTCGGCGTGCCGGCGGGCGGTCATCGCCTCCGGGCCCTCCGAGTCGAAGCCGCCGGCGTCCCCGTCCGTCACGATGCACAGCTCGATGTGCAGCCCGGCCGCGCGGAAGCCGGCCAGGGTGGCGGCGGCCCCGAAGTCGAGGTCGTCCGGGTGGGCGCCGACGGCCAGGACCCGGCGCCAGCCGTGGTGGGCCGCGAGCGCGGCGGGGGTGGTGAGCGTGGTGGTCACGAGCGGGTGTCCTCCGTGAACGTCACCTCGGTCGTCTGCTCCGCGCCGTCGCGGAGGTAGGTGACGTCCACCGAGTCTCCCACGCGGTGCTCGCGGACGACGGCGGTGAGGGACTCGGAGTCGATCACCGCGCGGTCGCCGACGGCGGTGATCACGTCGCCCTCCTTCAGCCCGGCCGCGTCGGCCGCCGACTCTCCCACGACCTGCTGGACGCGGGCGCCGTCGCTGAACACGGTCCGGGCGTTCTCGCTGCCGCCCTGCACCTCGGCGGGCTCCGGGGTGACGCTCACGCCGAGCATGGCATGCGTGGCCTTGCCGTGGTCGATCAGGTCCTGTGCGACCCGCTGGGCGTAGTCCACGGGGATGGCGAATCCGACCCCGATGTTGCCCGCCTCGCTCGGGTCCTGGCCGGCCGAGGCGATCGCGACGTTCACGCCCACCAGGCGACCCTCGGCGTCGACGAGCGCGCCTCCGGAGTTGCCGGGGTTGATGGCCGCGTCGGTCTGCAGCACGTTGATGTACACCTCGCCCCGGGTGCCCTGCGGGGTGCCCGGCAGCTGGAAACGGTACTGATCGGTGCCGGAGGACGAGCCGGAGCTCTCGCCCTGCGGCTCGGGCGCCTCGGAGGACGCCACCGCGATGGTCCGGTCCAGGGTGGAGATGATCCCGTCGGTCACGGTGTTCGGCAGGCCCAGGGGGGCGCCGATGGCGACGGCCTCGTCCCCGACCTTCAAATCCCCGGACCGGCCGATCTGGATGGGGGTGAGGTCCGGGGCGTCGATCTTGATGACGGCCAGGTCGGACAGCGGGTCGGTGCCCACGACGGTGGCAGCGTAGACCTCCCCGTCCGAGGTGCGCACCGTCAGCTCGGCGTCGTTGGCCTGGCCGCCGAGGGTGACCACGTGGGTGTTCGTGAGGATGTGCCCCTCCGTGTCCAGGATCGACCCGGAACCGGAACCGGAGGCGGAGCTCGACGTCGCGGAGATGGTCACCACGGAGGGCAGCGCGGTCCTCGCGGCGTTCCCGACGGCGGTGTCCGCCACGGGCTGTCCCCCGGCCTCGGCCGAGGTGTCCGTCGCCTGCGAGGAGGAGGAGCTCGCGGCCTCGGACGCGGCCTCGCCGCCGTCCTCCGCGACCGCGCAACCGGAGAGCCCCACCATGAGCACGGCTGCGGCGAGCAGGCCCGCCCCGGCACGGGCGCGGGACTGGGGCCGGGGACGCGCGACGGTGCGGGCCGTCGGCACGGGGGGCTGGGT
>NZ_JABFNH010000012.1:23202-62033 GCF_017168435.1 Micrococcus sp. KRD070 | reverse complement strand
GGTCCACGGGGTCCTCGCTTCGGGTCGGGCCCCGGGCGGTCGACACAGACGCCCGTCGTCTTGCGGACGCGCGCCCCGGGGCACGTCCACGCTAGCGTGCATGACTGAACGCCGCCTAGAGGCCGAACATCCGCTCCTCCCACGGTCCCGGCCGCGCCGGATCTCTGGTGTCCGCTTCCCACGCCGCCTTACACTCAACCCCAGGATCCGGCGGGTCCGCCCGGTGCGGCGGCTCGCCTCCGTCGTCGAAGGAGACCCCGCATGACCGTGCCCGCCCGCCCCGCCGACGTCGGCCGTCTGGCGCGCGCCGTGACCGCCGCGGGTCTGGGAGGCCTGGGCCTCCTGGTGGCGGCACCCGCCGCGCACGCCGTGACGGTGCCGCCGGGCGTGTACGTGGTGGACGAGGCCGGGGTGCTCTCGACCTCCGATGAGCAGCGGCTGACCCAGGAGATCCAGGACCTGCGCCGGGACACCGGGCAGGGGCTGTACGTCGTCTACGTGGATGAGTTCAGCACGGACGCCCAGACGCTGGCCCAGGACGTGGCGCGCCAGCGCGGGCTCGGAACGAACGACTCGGTCCTGGCGATCGCGGTCGAGGACCGCGCCTATGGGCTGGACAGCGGCGGGGACGCGAACCTGCAGAACCAGGTGACGCGCACCTACGTGGGTCCGGAGCTGTCCAGGATCGGCACGGACCCCGGCTCGGCGGACTGGCTCGCGGCGGGCACCGCTGCGGTGCAGGGGCTCGACGACGCCGCCGACGGCACGCTCGACGGCAGGGGGGCCAGCGGGGCCGAGTACGATCCGGCCGGTGCCCTGCCGGCCGGCACCACCGGCGGCGGGAGCACGGCCCAGGGCGCCTCCGGCGGCGGGGCCCTGACGGCGGTGCTCGGCGCGGGCGCGGTGGCCGCGGCCGTGGGCGGCGGCGTGCTCGTGGCCCGCAGCCGGAAGCGCACGCAGGGCGGCGCGGTCGAACGGGGCCGCACGGAGGAGGTCCGCCGCGACCCCCTCGACGAGCTCAGCGTGGAGCAGCTGCGCACTCAGGCGGGCTCCAAGCTCGTGGCGGCGGACGACGCCATCCGTTCCTCGGAGCAGGAGCTGGGCTTCGCTGAGGCGTCCTACGGGGAGAAGTCCGTGGCGACGTTCCGCGAGGACATCGACCAGGCCAAGGAGCACATGCGGGCCTCGTTCCAGCTTCAGCACCAGCTCGACGACGAGATCCCGGACACCGAGGCCGAGCAGCGCGCCTGGCTCAAGGAGATCATCCAGCGCAGCGAGGCCGTGGGCGCGGCCCTCGCGGCGCACAAGGAGGAGTTCGACTCCCTGCGCGACCTCGAGAACCAGGTGCCCGAGGCCCTCGAGCGCGTCGATGCCCGCCTGCCCGAGGCGCGGTCCCGGGTGCAGGAGTCCGAGTCGGCGATCGCCGCGCTGCACGGCCAGTACGCGGAGTCCGCCCTCGCCGAGGTCGCGGACAACGCGGCGCAGGCCCGGGAGCGGCTGGAGTTCGTGGAGACCGCCGTCGCGAAGTCGCGGAGCGCGTGGGACGCCCAGGACCGCTCCACGGCGGCGCTGGCCGTGCGTGCCGCCGAGGAGGCGCTCAGCCAGGTGGACACGCTCACGGAGGCGGTGGGCAAGGCCGAGGGGTCCCTGCGGGCCATGCTGGGCAACCTGCAGACGGGCCTCGCCCAGTCCGAGCAGGACGTCGCCGAGGCCGAGGCGCTCGTGGCCAACGGGTCGAACCCCGAGCTGGCCGGCCCGGTGGCGGGGATGAAGAACGCCGTGAACGCGGTGCGCCGAGCCCTCGCGGCCGGCCGCCCGGACCCCCTGGAGCTGCTGCACCAGCTCGAGGCCGCGCACCGCCAGCTCAACACCCCGCTGGCCGGCGTCCGCGACGCTCGGGAGCAGGCGCGCCAGGCCTCCCAGGTGCTCACCTCCACGATCGCCCAGGCCCAGGCGCAGATCGACGGCACGGCCGACTTCATCGGCGCCCGGCGCGGTGCGGTGGGCTCGGAGGCCCGGACCCGGCTCGCGGAGGCCGACCACACGCTGCGTTCGGCGATCAGCCTCGGCCGCACCGACCCCGTGGCCGCCCTCCAGCAGGCGCAGCGCGCCTCCCAGCTGGCCGAGCGCGCGAGCGAGCTGGCCCGCGCGGACGTCGAGGGCTTCGGCTACGGCCCCGGCATGGTGGGCGGCATGTACGGTGCACGCCCGCGCGCCGGAGTGGGCGGCAGCTTCGGCGGCGGCCTCGGCGGCGCACTGCTCGGCGGCATCCTGATGAACTCGATCCTGAACAGCGGCAGCTGGGGCGGCGGTGGCTTCGGCGGGTTCGACGGCGGCGGCCTCGGCGGCGGCGACTTCGGCGGGTTCGGCGACATCTCCGGCGGCGGCTTCTGACCGCCGCCCCATGAACTCCGGCGCCCCGGGCGCCGGCCCGGCCCGCACGCGCGGGACGGGGTGGACGCAGGCCGACGGTCTGCGCTGACGTGAAAGACCGACGAAAGGCAGACACCATGGTCAAGCAGTCCATCTTCGGCCGCATCAGCACGCTGGCGAAGGCCAACATCAACGCGATGCTGGACAAGGCCGAGGACCCCCAGAAGATGCTGGACCAGATGGTCCGCGACTACACGAACAACATCGCGGAGGCCGAGGCCGCCGTCGCCCAGACGATCGGCAACCTGCGGATGATCGAGGACGACTACCGCGAGGACCAGGACGCGTCCCGCAGCTGGGGCCAGAAGGCGCTGGCCGCCTCCCAGAAGGCCGACGACTTCCGCACCAAGGGCGACACCGCCTCGGCGGACAAGTTCGACAACCTCGCCAAGGTGGCCATCGAGCGCCAGATGGACTTCGAGCGCCAGGCGAAGTCCGCGGAGCCGACCATCGCCTCGCAGCGCGAGATCGTGGAGCGCCTGAAGACCGGTCTGGACCAGATGAAGGTCAAGCGTCAGCAGCTGGTCGCCAAGCGCGACGAGCTGACCGCCCGCGCCAAGTCCGCCCACGCCCAGTCCGCGGTGGCCGACGCCGTGAAGTCGATCGACCTGCTGGACCCGACCTCCGAGGTCTCCCGCTTCGAAGAGAAGGTCCGTCGCGAGGAGGCCCGCGTGCGCGGCCAGCAGGAGATCGCCGCCTCCTCCCTCGACGCCCAGTTCGAGTCCCTCGAGGACCTCGGCGAGAAGACCGAGGTGGAGGCCCGCCTCGCCGCCCTCAAGGCCGGCGGCGCCGGCCAGGCCGCCCTCACCTCGGGCGACGTCGACGCCGATGAGACCCTGACCCTCGACTACGCGGCCGAGGGGACCGCCGAGGAGACCGGCACCGCGCGCGGCTGACCCCGCCCCTCCCCACGGCCCGTCGCCCGGCCCACGCCGGCGCGGCGGGCCGTCCTCGTGCGCCCCGGCCCGGTGCCCCTCCCGGACGCGCCCCGGCCCCCGCGCTCCTTTGGTACTGTCCCGGGGTCCCTCGGCACGCTCCGTGGGACACCCCCGTCCCCGCACAGAGGAAGAACCCCATGCAAGAGCAGTTCACGGCCTGGTCCGTGCTGGTCGACGCCGGCCTCATCGGCGCGCTCCTGGCCGTGGGCACGCTGGCCCGTGCCGTCATCACGCCCCTCCAGACCCTGATGATCCCGGCCTCCGTCATCGCGGGCATCCTGGGCCTGGCCCTCGGCCCGAACGGCCTGGGCTGGCTGCCGTTCAGCCCCCAGCTGGGCACGTACGGCTCGATCCTGATCGTCATCGTGTTCGTGTGCATCGCGCTCACCGACGACTTCGACGTCCGCAAGATCGGCCGCCCCGTGGGCGCGTTCGCGTCCTACGGCGTGCTGATCTACTCCTCCCAGGTGGCCATCGGCGCCCTCGTCACGCTGGTCCTCCTGCAGCCGCTGTTCGACGCGCCCGACTCGTTCGCCGCCCTGCTGTTCGCCGGCTGGGCGGGAGGCTTCGGCTCCGCGGCCGCCGTGGGCCAGGCGTACGCGGCCAACGGTGATGCGACCGTCACCTCGCTGGCCTACACCTCGGCCACCGTCGGCATGATCGTCGGCGTGGTGGGTGGCATCATCCAGGCCAAGATCGGCGCGCAGCGCGGCCACGCGCGGGAGTTCGCGGGCCTGACCTCCATCCCGGAGGAGCTGCGCACCGGGGTGCTGAACCAGGTGGAGGAACGCCCGGTCATCGGCCGGCACACCTTCTCGGCGGCCTCGGTGGAGTCGCTGGCCTTCCAGGTCGGCGTGGTCGCGATGATCGCGGCGGCCGCGCACGGCGTGGTCTCCTGGATCACGGCCGTGTGGCCGAGCGTCGTGGGTGAGGACGGTCCCCAGCTGATCATCCCCGCGTTCGCGATCGCGTTCCTCCTCGGCCTGATCGCCCGCGTCCTGTTCCAGGCCACGAAGACGGCGAAGTTCCTCGACCCGGGCTCGCTGAACTCGGTGTCCGGCACCGCCACGGACATCCTCATCGTCTGTGGCATCGCCGCGATCGCCCCGACCGTGGTCGTGGACTACTGGCAGCCGCTGCTGCTCCTGTTCGTGATCGGCCTCGCGCTGGCCCTGTTCCTGGGGATCGTCGTGGCGCCGCGCGTCATGACCGACGCGTGGTTCGAGAAGCAGCTGTTCACGTGGGGCTGGGCCACCGGCGCCGTCGCCACGGGCGTGGCCATGCTGCGCATCGTGGACCCGAAGCTGAAGTCCGGGACCATGGAGCAGTTCGGCGTGGCCTACATCCCGGTGGTGCCCGTGGAGATCGCGGCCGTGTCCTTCGTGCCGCTGCTGCTCATCGCGGGCCTGTCCTGGGCCGTGGTCGGCATCTGGGGCGCCATCGCGATCATCGCGATCATCGCTGCCGTCTGGCTGCGCCGCACCGATCCGGGCCGCCGCACCCCGGCCCAGCAGGCGGTCCGGGCCTCGAGCCGCTGACGCTCCCCCACCGATCGCCCGAGGGCGGTCAGCTCGCCCGCCGGCACCGTGCCGGCGGGCCGGGGCGACCGGGCCCGGGCATGCGAGAAGGCCCCCAGCAGATGCTGGGGGCCTTCTCCTTCTCGTTGCGGGGGCAGGATTTGAACCTGCGACCTCCGGGTTATGAGCCCGGCGAGCTACCGAACTGCTCCACCCCGCGGCGACTTCTAGAACTATACACACCCGTCCCGTCGAGTTCAAATCGGCGTCAGCGTCCCGCCATCCGGCGGCCATGCGGCGGCCACTTGCCCCGAGACGGCGGCGGCCCCGACCACGCGCGGTGCGTGGCCGGGGCCGCCGTCGACGGTCCGGCGGGCCCGGCCCGCCGGCGCCGGCTCAGCCGCTCGGCGTCGGGCTGGGGCTCGACGACGGCGCGGGGCTCGCCTCGGCCGGGGCCTGGTCCTGGGCGGGCGCGTCGCCGCCCAGGGCGTCGTCGGCGGCGGTGGCACGCTTCAGGGCCTCGTTGAGACGCTTCTGCTGCTCGCCGTAGCCGGCCCAGTCGCCCTCGGCCAGACGCTCCTGGCCCTGGGTCAGGGCGTCCTGCGCCTCCTCGAGGGCCGCCGAGAGCTCCTCCTCGACCGTGCCCGGAGCCGACGGCTCCTCGCCCGGTGCGGGCGCCTCCGCCTGGTTCTCCTCCGGGGTGACCGCGCCCGAGTCGCCGTCGAACACCTGGTCCAGGGCCTCCTGGAGGGTGTCCGCGAAGCCGACCTTGTCGCCGAACGAGACGAGCACCTTGCGCAGCGTCGGGTAGGTGGTGCCGCCCGAGGAGCGGACGTACACCGGCTGGACGTAGAGGATGCCGCCGGCCACCGGCAGAGTGATCATGTTGCCGTTGAGCACCTCGGACGCGCCCTGGCGCAGCAGGTTCAGCTCCCGCGAGACGTCCGCGTTCGAGTCGAAGTTCGCCTGCGCCTGGCCAGGGCCGGGCACCGTGGTGGACCGCGGCAGCTCGAGCAGTCGGAGCTTCCCGTAGCCCTCGGCCTTCACGCCGTCCTCCCCCGAGCCGGCGTCGCCGGTGGCGGAGAGGAAACCGTAGAGCACGTTGCGCTGCTGGGCACCGTCCGTGATCTGGGGGATGTAGCTGCTGGTGAGGGAGAACGCCGGCTCGTCCTGGCCGGGCATCTGCAGCGTCATGTAGTACGGCGGCTGCTTGACGTCCTCCTCGCGCGTGGGGTCCGACGGCACGGACCACGCGTCGTTGTTCTCGTAGAAGTCGTCCGCATCGGTCACGTGGTAGCGGCCGAGCAGCTCGCGCTGGACCTTGAACATGTCCTCCGGGTAGCGGACGTGGTCCATGAGTCCGGCGCTCATCTCCGAGTACGGGCGCAGCGAGGACGGGTACACGTTCTGCCAGGCCCGCAGCAGCGGATCCTGGTCGTCCCACGCGTAGAGGGACACCGAGCCGTCGTACGCGTCCACCGTCGCCTTCACCGAGTTGCGGATGTAGTTCACCCGGCCCTGGAGCGCCGGGTTCTGGCCCTGGCTCAGGGAGTCCACCGTGACCTCGCCCAGCTGCTGGGCGGTGGAGTACGGGAACTGGTCCGAGGTCGTGTAGGCGTCCACGATCCACTGCACGCGGCCGTCGACGATCGCCGGGTAGGGGGCGGTGTCCACCGTCAGGTAGGGCGCGACCTTGCGGACGCGCTCGGCCGGGTCGCGGTCGTAGAGGATCTGCGAGGCCTCGTTCACGTCCGAGGACAGCACCAGCTCGGGCGAGCCGAACTTCACCGCGTACGCGAGCCGGTTGAACAGGTTGCCCACCGAGGGGCCACCGTCGCCGGAGAAGGTGTACGCCGTGTCCTCCTGGGAGTCGGCCGTCTGCGGCCGGTCGCGTTCGACGGCCGGCGCGCCCTCGGGCGCACCCACCACCGAGTACGAGGGCGAGTTGTGCCCGAAGTAGATGCGCGGCTCGTAGTCCTGGTCGGAGGCCAGCGGCCCGCGCGTCGGGATCTCGGAGAGCAGCCACTGGGGCCGGCCGCCGGCCGCGACCTCGGAGGCGTCGGCCACGACCATGCCGTAGCCGTGCGTGTAGATGGTGTGGCGGTTCACCCACGACTGGGAGTCGTCCACGTTGACGTCACGGGCCGCCAGGATGGTGTCCCGCGTCTGGCCGTCCACCTCGTAGCGGTCCACGTGCAGGGTGGTGGGGAACGCGTAGTACGGACGGAACTGCTGGAGCTGCCCGAAGGTCTGGGAGATCAGGTTCGGGTCCATGAGACGGACGTTGGCCGTGTTGGCCTCCTCGCCCGCCAGGGCCCCGGCCTCGGTGTCCGTGGCGCCCTCATAGTTCGTCACCTCGACGTCGTCCAGGCCGTACGCCTCGCGCGTCATGGCGATGTTCCGCTCGATGTACTGGGACTCGAGCGTGCGCTCGGACGGCTTCACCTGGTACTCCTGCACGATGAAGGGGTACGCCGTGCCCACCACGAGCGCCGTGATGACCAGGACCGCGGTGCCGATCAGCGACAGCCGCCACCGGCCCGAGACCACCGTCCACACGAACAGGCCGGCCACGATCACGGCCGTGACCGCCAGGATCGCCGACGTCGGGATGACCGCGTTCACGTCCGTGTAGAGCGCGCCGGCCCAGTTGCCGGTCTGCGACTGCGTGGTGCGGTAGCGGTTGAGCCAGAAGTTGACGCCCTGCAGCAGCAGGAACACGGCCAGGGTGATGCCGATGTGGGCGCGCGCCGCCGGGGTGATCCGCACGCCGCCGCCCTCCTCCACGCGCACCGCGCCGTACAGGTAGTGCACCAGAAGACCGGTGATGCCGGAGACCAGGACCACCGAGATCAGGTACCCGACCACGAGCGTCAGGAACGGCAGGGTGGCCATGAAGAACATGAGGTCCAGGCCGAACTCCGGGTCCGCCTGGCCGTAAGGCACCTGGTTCAGGAACAGCAGGACCGTGTTCCACCCGTTCATCGCGGTGGAGCCGGCGAACACGCCGAGCACGAGCGGGACACCCAGGAACACCAGGCGCCGGATGGGTTCCAGCTGGCGCTGGGCCTGGCTGAGCGAGTCCCGCGCGGCCGCGGACGCGTCCGCGGGGCGGTGGCGCCAGGCCGTGCGGATCGCCAGCCACACGGCGAGGGCCATCCCGAGCCCGGCGATCAGGAACAGCGCGGCCTTGGCGACGACCTCGGTCCAGAAGACCTCGGTGAAGCCCAGCTGCGAGAACCACAGCACGTCCGTGTAGACGTTCGTGAACACCACGAACAGCCCCGCGAGCACGGCCACCGCGATGATGGTCAGCACGAGCGCGCTCGGCCGGCCCGGCCGGCCCCTGCCGCGCGCGGCGGAGGACCCGCCCCCGCCGAACGGGCCACCAGGACCGCGGTCGCCGTCGTCGCCCGGGCCGCGCGGGGCGCCGCCGAAGGGGCCGAACGCCCCGAACGGGCCGGACTGTCCCCCGGCGGTCCCGCCGCCGTCACGGGGCGGGCCGCCGAACGGTCCGCCGCCTCCCTGTCCGAAGCTCACTGCTCTGTCCTCTTCCCTCCCGCGTCCGCGGGGCTCTGCTCCGGTCCGGGGCGCTGCGCCCCGGACATGTCGTCCGGTCTGGTGGTCTGGTGGTCCTGGTGTGCGTCGGCTCAGCCGCACGTCCGGGCGGCGGCCGGGCTCTCCCCCCGGGCCACCGCCTCGACGATGTCGCGGGCCTGGCCCAGCGTGTCCACGGGGTACACCGTCAGACCCTCGGGCACACGGCCGGCCAGCTCCTCGCAGTTCGCCGTGGGGGCGAGGAACGTCGTGGCCCCCGCCTCGGCGGCGCCGCGCACCTTCTGCGGGATCCCGCCGATGGGGCCCACGACGCCGTCCCCCGTGATCGTGCCTGTTCCGGCGATCGGGGCGCCCCCCGTCATCGCCCCCGGGGTGAGCCGCTCGATCACGGTGAGCGCGAACATCAGACCCGCCGAGGGCCCGCCGATGTCCGGCACGGTCAGCTCGACGTCCACCGGGACGTCGTAGGCGGACTCGATCAGGGCCCCCATCTGCCACGGCTGGGGTGCGCCCTCGGGGGCGGCCGCCACGGGCACCTCGAGGTCCTGCTCCACGCCGTCCCGGCGGACCGTCAGCGTGACCGGGTCGGGCCCCGCGGCCCCGACGGCGGCGCGCACGGCCTCCAGGTCGGCCACGGGCCGTCCCTCGGCGGCGATCACCTCGTCCCCGGCCCGCAGGACGCCCTCGGCGGGCCCGCCGGGCACGAGCTGCTGCACGACGAGCCGCTGGGGCACCTCGCGTCCGAGCTCGTGCAGGGCCGCGGCGGTCGCGGTCTGCTGGGAGTCCGACATGGCCGCCGAATTGGCCTCGCCGACCTCGTCGGAGGTGACGCCGGTGGGATACATCAGCTCGCGCGGGGCCACGTCCACGGCGGGGTCCGTCAGGCCGCGGCCGAGATCGAGCAGGGAGGTGGTGCCGATGGGAGGACCCCCGACCATCACGGTGGTCATGTGCAGGGTCCCCTCACCCGGGTCCGCCTCGCCGCCCTCGACGCGCAGCACGGGTCGACCCTCGCGTTCGCCCAGCAGGTCCACGGCGGGGCCGGGGCCCTCGAGGATGTAGGGGGTGGGGGCCAGCAGTGCCAGCCCGGCGCTGCCCAGGGCGAGCCATCCGGAGAAGGGCACGCGGGCGGCGCGGGTGGTCCTCGAGGGCACTGCGCGCACGCGACACCGTCTTTCCTGGGGGTCCTGATCGGGCCGTCCTCGCCGCCGGGCACGGGCCGCGCGGCGACGGTCACACCAGTCTACGCGGGGCCGCGACCCCCGCCTGCCCCGCGCGACGCCGTGCGCCATGGGCGAACCGCGCCGCCGCGACGTCGGGAGGGCGGGCGCGTCGCGCCGACGCGGATACGCTGGAGACATGAGCAACGACGCGCGCACGCCCGGATCCGACGACGGCCGCGACCCCCTGGAGGAGATGCTGCGGCAGCTCTTCGGCGGCCAGGGCCCCGACCCGGACGAAGTCCGACGCGCCATGGAGGGCCTGGGCGGCCCCGGCGGGGTGCCCTTCGACCCGTCCCAGCTGAATCCGGCCATGATGCAGCAGGCCATGGCCCAGTTCCAGGCGATGATGAGCTCCGGCTCCGGCTCGGACGGCCCCGTGAACTGGTCTCTGGCGAAGCAGGCCGCCCGCCAGGCCGTGGCCGGCGAGGACCCGGCCGTCGGCTCGTTCGCGCGACGCGAGGTGGACGAGGCGCTGCGGCTGGCCGAGCTGTGGCTCGACGGCGTCACGCAGACCGAGCCCGTCGGCAGCGTCGGCGTGGCCTGGTCCCGTGCCGAGTGGGTGGAGGCGACCATGGACCAGTGGCGCCGGCTCACCGAGCCCGTGGCCATCTCGATGTCCCGTGCGATGTCCGCGGCCATCGAGCAGCAGCTGCCGGGTCAGCTCCCCGAGGGCATGGACGCCTCCCTGCTCGGCGGGCTGCAGCCCATGCTGAAGAACATGGGCGGCACGATGTTCGGCCTGCAGCTCGGCGGCGCCGTGGGTGCCCTGGGCAAGGAGGTGCTCTCGGGCACGGACATCGGCCTGCCCGTCGCCGGCCACCGCCTCGCCCTCGTCCCCGTGAACATCGAGGAGTTCGGCGACGGGCTCTCGGTGCCGGACGACCAGATCCGCATCTACCTGGCCCTGCGCGAGGCCGCACGCATGCGCCTGTTCCTGCACTCGCCGTGGCTCGAGCGGGACCTGTACGCCGCCGTCGAGCAGTACGCCGCGGGCATCCGCCTGGACACCGAGGGCATCGAGCGGGCCGCGCAGTCGGTGGACCCGATGGACCCCGGTTCCCTGCAGGCTGTGTTCGACGGGGCGTCCTTCATCGCCGCCCCGGACGCCACCCAGCAGGCCGCGCTGGACCAGCTGGAGCTGCTCGTCGCACTCGTGGAGGGCTGGGTGGACGTGGTGGTCGCCGAGGCCGCGCGCCCGCTCGAGTCGGCGGCCGCCCTGCGCGAGACGATGAACCGCCGTCGCGCCTCGGGTGGCCCGGCCGAACAGGCCTTCGCCGCCCTCGTGGGCCTCGAGCTGCGCCCGCGCCGCCTGCGCGAGGCCGCCGCGTTCTGGGAGTACGTCACGGCCGAGCACGGCACGGAGTACCGCGAGGAGATCTGGCGCCATCCCGAGCGTCAGCCCACGGCGGAGGACCTCGAGGACCCCGCCGGGTACGCCGGGCGCCGCTCCGCCGCGGACGCCAGCACCGAGTCCCTCGACGACGAGCTGCGCAAGCTCCTCGAGGGCGGCTTCGGCGACGCGCCGCGCGAGGGCTGAGCCCCTCCCGGCACGACGACGGCGGGCGGTCCGGCACCTCGGGTGCGGGCCACCCGCCGTCGTGTCAGCCGGCGTCCTCGTCCTCCGCCCACCGGTCCGGCGCCGTGCGACCGCGGCCCTCGGCGAAGGTGACCCCCTCGAGGAAGGCCATCGCCTCGGCGTAGCGCGGATACCGGTCCACGAGGCGTCGGAAGGCCGGGCCGTGTCCGGACTCCAGCAGGTGGGCAAGCTCGTGGACGAGCACCGCCGCCACCACCCAGTCCGGCATGCCGCGCAGCTGCGTCGAGAGCCGGATGGTGCCGCGCGCCGGCGTGCACGAGCCCCAGCGGCGGCGCTGCCGGGCCGACCACGTGACCGAGACCGGACGGGCCCGCCCGCCCAGGTGCGCCGCCGAGAGCCGTCCCGCCCAGGCCAGGAGCGCGTCGTCGGAGCGAGCGTCGGCGGGGCCGCCGTCCGGGTCGGCCGCCGGCTGCCCCGTCCCGCCGCGTGCGCCCACCTTCGCGACCATCCGGCCGATCCACTCGCGCTCCTGCGCGGCCGAGAGCCGGGCCGGGACGTTGACCTGCAGGCGGCCGTCGCGCCACGCCGCCGAGACGGTGCGGGTGCGGGCCGTGGAGCGCACGAGCCGCACGGGCGTGCCCTCCCAGTCCAGATGGATGCTCTCGCGGGCGGGACCGCGGTGGGCGGCCGGGACGGGGCCGGGGGCGGGCGGGACAGGGCGCATCCGGCCATTGTCCGGCATGGGCCGCAGGCTGTGGACAATCCGGCGCGGTCCGGGAGTGCCCTGGCAGGGTGGGAGGCACCGAGCCGAGAGGAGAGCCGTGCGCACCGTCGCCGAGACCGTCACCACCGTCCCTCATGACGCCGCCGCGTCCGCGCTGGAGCCGGGGGCGTGGGCCCCGCCGACCGACGTCCATGTGGCGGGCCTCGACGCGGTGGGCGCGGCGATCGCCCACGCACTCGCGGGGGCCGGGGCGCTGCGCCTGGCCCTGTGGGATCCGCGGCCCGTCGACGCCGCGGACCTGGGGACCGGCCTGCTGCCCGGGGACCTCGGTCGGCCCCGGGCGGGCGCGCTCGAGCGCCGGCTGGGCGATGTGGCCCCCGGGCTGCGCCTCTACGCGCACCACGGCCCGGTGCCGGTGCTCGTGGGGCAGGCGACGGTGGCGGTGGGGTCCGTGCTCGACGCGGACCTGGCCGCGCACGCCCTGGCCGCCGACCACCCGCTGCTGCCGGTCACGGTGGGGCCGAGAGCGATCACGGTCGGACCGTGGTGCGCCCCCGGGGTGCGCGGGTGCCCGCTGTGCCGATGGCCCGCGGACCCGGCGGGCGTCCCCGGTGTCCCGACGGCGCCCGGCCCGTCGGCGCACCGGGGACAGGTGGACGGGCTCGCGGCGCTGCGGGCCGCCGTGCTGACGGTGGACGCCCTGCGGACCGGGCCGGCCCCCGGCGTGCTGCGGGCCGATCGCGTGACGGGACGCACGCGCCGGGTGAAGGTCCGCCCCCGGCCCGGCTGCGCCTGCGACCCGGATGCGCTCGGCTGGGCGTTCTGACGGGGCGGCGCCGCCGGCGGAACGGGGTGCGGGCCAGCGACTCAGGCCGTCGGGGTGCCGTGCAGCAGCTCGAGCAGCTCCGGTCCGTGCTTCTCCAGCTTGGCCTTGCCGAGGCCGGGCACCTTCAGGAGCTCTGCCGGGGTCCTCGGCATGGCCTCGGCGATGGCCACGAGGGTGGCGTCCGTGAACACCACGAACGCGGGCATCCGCATCTCGGCGGCCGTGCGGGTGCGCCAGTCGCGCAGCTCCTCGAGCACGGCCTCGTCGTAGGTGGCGGGGCAGTCCAGGCAGCGGCCGACCTTGCGCTCCGCTCCCGTCTCGAGGGGCTTGCCGCATGTGCGGCACACGGCGACCTTCGCGCCCCGGCGCCGCGGCGCCGTCGGGCCGTCCGCGGATCCGCGGGCCGGGGCGTGCTCGCGGGTGCCGCCGAGGGTCGGGTCGATGGCCCACAGGAACCGGGAGGGCCGCCGGGTGGAGCGCCCGCCCGTGCCCCGCGAGAGCGTCCACGTCAGCGACAGGTGCTGGCGGGCACGCGTGATCCCCACGTAGAGCAGGCGCCGTTCCTCGTCCACCTCGGCCTGGGTCTCCGCGAAGGAGATCGGCATGAGCCCCTCGGACAGGCCCACGAGGAACACCGCGTCCCACTCGAGGCCCTTGGCGGAGTGCAGCGAGGCCAGGGTGATGCCCTGCACCGTCGGCGCGTGCTGGTGCTGGGCGCGCTCGTCGAGCTCGGCCACGAGCTCGGTCAGCGTGAACTCGGCCCCGCGCGTCGTGGCGAGCTGGTCGGCGAGGTTGACGAGGGCGTGCAGGGACTCCCACCGTTCACGGGCCGCGCCGGTGGCCGACGGCGGTTCGGCGGAGTAGCCGAGCGAGGAGAGCACGTCCCGCACCCGGTCCGTGACGTCGTCGCCCGTCAGGTCCTGGGCCGCGCGGGCGGCGGCCCGCAGCTGCAGGATGCCGTCGCGCACCTCGCGCCGGGAGAAGAACCGCTCGCCGCCGCGCAGCTGGTAGCCGATGCCCGCTGAGGACAGCGCCGTCTCGAAGGCCTGGGACTGGCCGTTGGTGCGGAACAGGACGGCGATCTCGGAGGCGGGCACGCCATCGTCGATCAGCGCCGCGATCCGGTCGGCGACCCAGCCGGCCTCGGCCTCGTCGTCGGTGCACTCCGCGAACACGAGGTCGGGGCCGGCCGGCCGCTGGGAGACGAGCTCGAGGGGGTCGGGCCAGCGCGGCATCGTGCGGTCCCGCTCCCCCGCCTTGGTGCGGTCCGCCAGCAGGCGGTTGGCCGCCTCCACGATCTGCGGGCTGGACCGGTAGTCGCGCACGAGCCGGACCACCGTGGCCGCGGGGTACCGCTCATGGAAGTCGGTGAGGAAGCGGGAGGTCGCGCCCGTGAACGAGTAGATCGTCTGGGAGGCGTCGCCGACGACGCACAGGTCGCCGCGGTCGCCGAGCCAGAGGTCGAGCAGGCGGTGCTGCAGCGGCGAGACGTCCTGGTACTCGTCCACCACGAACACCCGGTACTGGTCCCGGATCGTGGCCGCGATCTGCGGCTCGGTGGACAGGATCCCCACGAGGATCAGCAGCACGTCCTCGAAGTCGATCATGTTCCGGGCCGTCTTGGCCTCCTCGTAGCCCGTGTAGAGACGGGCGACGGTGGTGGCGGTCCAGCCGGCGGGCATCTCCCGCTCCTTCGCGGCCTCCGCGTAGCCCTCGGGGGCGTGCAGGGAGACCTTGGCCCATTCGATCTCGCCGGCGAGGTCGCGCAGGCCGGCCCGGTCCACGGTCATGCGCATGCGCTGGGCGACCTCCGTGAGCAGGCGCACCTTGTTCTCGATCAGCGAGGGCATGGGCCCGCCCACGGCCTGGGGCCAGAAGTACTGCAGCTGGCGCAGGGCCGCCGAGTGGAACGTGCGGGCCTGGACGCCGGCCACGCCGAGGTCGCGCAGGCGGGTGCGCATCTCCGCGGCGGCGCGCGCCGTGAAGGTCAGGGCGAGGGTGCGGTGCGGGTCGAAGACGCCGGAGGCCACGCCGTAGGCGATGCGGTGCGTGATGGCGCGGGTCTTGCCGGTGCCGGCGCCGGCCAGGATGCAGACGGGCCCGTGCAGGGCCGTGGCGGCCCGGCGCTGCTCCGGGTCGAGGCCGCGGAGGATCTCGTCGGGAGTGCTCATGCGGGACGAGTCCTCCTAGGTGATCAGGGTCTGCGCATCGGGCAGCATCCCACCGTACCAATCCTCGATGAGCGCCCGCGCGATGGACACGGCCCCGGGCAGGGTGACGTCGCTCTCGCGGGCCAGATGCGCGAGCTCCTTCCGCTCGAACCAGCGCACGGAGAGGATCTCCTCGCCGTCCGGAACCGGCTCGACGCCGGCCGGGGCCAGGGCGGTGAACCCGAGCATGAGCGAGCGCGGGAACGGCCACGGCTGGGAGCCGCGGTAGCGCGGGTGCGTCACCGTGATCCCGGACTCCTCCGCGATCTCCCGGACCACCGCGTGCTCCAGGGACTCCCCCGGCTCCACGAACCCGGCCAGGCAGGAGTACAGCCCCTCGGGCCACGCCGCGTTGCGGCCCAACAGGATCCGCCCGGCCGGGTCGATGACGGCCACGATCACCGCCGGGTCCGTGCGCGGGAACTGCTCCCGGGAGCAGTCGCGGCAGCGACGCACCCAGCCGGCCGCCTCGACGTCCGTGACGCCGCCGCAGAACGCGCAGAAGCGGTGGGTGGCGTGCCAGTTGGCGTTCGCGACGGCGGCCACGAACAGCCCGGTGTCCGCGTCGCTGAGGGCGGCGGCCGCATCGCGGAGGCCGACCCACACGGCGTCGGCGAGCGCGGCGGCCGCGTCCTCGGGCAGGGCCGCCGGCGGCTCGACGGCGACGGAGACCACCTCGCGCTCCCGCCCGTGCGGGCCCCGGTCCGCCGCGGTGCCGCGGCCCAGATACGCGGCCTCGGCCGGCACGGGACCGGAGGGCGCGGTGAAGACGAGCCGGCCGTCCGCGACGGGTGCGCGGCCGCCCTGCAGCCACAGGACCTCCGTCCCCTCGCGCGCCCAGGACGCCGCCAGGTGGCCCGGGTCGAGGCGGGCCACGGCACCGCGGTCCAGCTCCTCGCGGGCCAGCGGCAGGGCCAGGGGTGGTGCGGCGGTGGGGTCGGACGACGACGGGGGGCAGGAGGCCATGCGTCCAGGCTAGCGACCCGTCTCCGGTGCGCCCGACGACGGGGGAGGGCGTTCCGCGCCTAGGCTGGAGGGGTGGATCGTCAGCCCCTTCGTCTCGCAGCCCTGGCCGCCGCGGCCGTCCCCGGCCTCGCCCCCGTCTCCGCGGAGGCGAGCCCGGACGACCCCGCGGACTTCTCGACCGCCGTCGTCGTGGACGGTGAGGGCCAGCGGTGGCGGGTCCGCTCGCCCCGCACCCCGGAGGCGGGCATCCGTCTCGAGACGGAGCTGCAGGTGCTGGCGGGCCTGACCCCGGCGGTGCGCGCCGGCCTGCCGTTCCGCACGCCCTCCGTGGCGGGCGCGGTGCGGCTCGAGGGGCTGCGCACCTTCGTCTATCAGGACATGCCCGGGCGTCCCGTCACCCTGGATGAGCTGGCCCGGCTCGGCGAGCCCGCGGTGCAGGACGTGGGCCGTGTGCTGGCCGCGATCCACACGCTGCCCTCGGATGTCGTGGACCACGCGGACCTGCCCTCCTACACGGCGGAGCAGATCCGGCAGCGTCACCTCCACGCCCTCGACCAGGCGGCCACCTCCGGCCGCGTGCCGCCCCTGCTGCTGCGCCGCTGGGAGGAGGCCATGGAGGAGGAGGCCCTGTGGCGGTTCACCCCGGTGCCTGTGCACGGTGACCTGCACGAGGACAACCTGCTACTCGAGCGCGGCCGCGTGGTGGGCGTGACGGGCTGGACGGACCTGCACGTGGGCGACCCGGCCGGCGACGTCGCCTGGCTGGCCGCCGCCACGGACCCGGACCTGGCCGACCGCGTCCTCGACGCCTACGCGGCCCGGCGGGCCGACGCGGGGGCCGCCGACGACGGCGACGCCCACCTGATGCGCCGTGCGGCGCTGCTCGCCGAGTTCGCCCTCGCCCAGTGGCTCACGCGGGGCCTGGACCGGCACGACGCGGGGATGGTCGCCGAGGCGGAGGCCATGCTGGCCGAGCTCGAGGGCGACGTGCGCGCCGCGCAGGAGGCGGCCGCGCGCCAGGCGGAGGCCGACGCGGCCGCCGACGCCGCCGAGGACGCCCGGGATGCGGCGGAGGACGCCCGGGAGGCCGCGGCCGCGAGGACCGCGGACCCGGAGACGGGCCCGCTGCCCGCCGTCGAGGTGGTGCGGCCGATCAACGGCGGGCCAGGGCGTCCGTGATGTGACGCTCGAGCTCCTCCTCCCCCGGCAGGTCCGGGAAGGAGCGCTCCTGCCCGTGGGCCACGTACACGAAGCTGGCCCCGATCCGTTCCAGCGGGATCCCGTGCAGCCGTGACCAGGCGAGCCGGTAGACGGCCAGCTGCAGCGACTTGAGCTCGAGGTCGCGGCCCCGCGGCACGGCGCCGGTCTTCCAGTCGACGAGCTCCCAGTCGGCCTCGGGGTCGAAGGGCAGGCGGGGGTCGCCGCCGGAGCGGTAGATCGCGTCGACCCGGCCCCGCAGTGTGATCCCGCCGACCGTCGTCTCGACCGGGGCCTCGACGAAGGCCGGGGTGCGCTCCGCCCAGCGCGAGGAGCGGAACCACTCCTGCATCGGGCCGAGGTCGAGGGCCTCGTCGACCCACAGGTCCGCGGCGTCCTCGGCCGAGTCGATGTCCAGCATGCCGGTGGCCCCGAAGCGCTCCTCGAGCCACGCGTGGAACGCCGTGCCGCGCCGCGCCGCGTGCGCGGGCGGCCGGGGCAGGGGCCGGCGCAGCTGCTCGGCCACGGCCTGCGGGTCGGCGGCGAGCTCGCCGTAGAGGGACACGGAGACGTGCTCGGGCAGGGCGGTCTCCCCGCCCGTCCCGGCGACGTCCCGGCGGCGCAGCAGCACCCAGTCCACCTGGCGGGCCAGCTCCGGGTCGTCCCCGAGCGCCGCCGGGTCCGCGGCGTGCACGGCCGCGGCGGCCGCCTCCACCCCGTGCCGGCGGGCCCGGGAGCGGCGCGGCAGCGGCTGCCAGCGTTCCTCGTCCTCGGGGTCCTCCGGGTCGGCGACGAAGGCCTCCGGGCCGTCGAGCGGGTCGAAGGGCCAGCGGGCGACCAGCGTCCGGCCCGCGGCGGGGTTGGCCTCGGGCAGGTCGTCCTCGGCCGGGGCGGGGCCGAGCGCGACGCCGGGCACCTCCCCCGCCAGACCGGCCACCTCCTCGAGGAAGGCCGAGGCCGGCAGGGGCTCCTTGTTGACTCCCTTGAACAGGGAGGTGCTCAGCCACAGGGCGGATCGCGCGCGCGTGTACGCGACGTAGGCCAGGCGCCGCTCCTCGCGCTCGGCGTGGGCGGCCACGGCCACGGCATAGGGGTCCGGGTTGCCCTCCTGGGCCGCCTTCGAGCTGTATCCGGTGCCGGCCGACTGGACCCAGTCCCGCTGGTCCTGCGCCCACGAGCCGTCCCACTGCGGCAGCGACGCGCGGTCCCCGCGCAGGGGCCACGGCAGCGCGCCGGCCCGGGGGCTGGTCCAGCGGTCCGCCCGCGTGGAGGGGAACGTGCCCTCCTGCAGGCCGGGGACCGCGACGACGTCCCACTCGAGCCCCTTCGAGGCGTGCGCGGTGAGCACCTGGACCAGGCCGGGGGTGGGCTCGGCGTTCTCGACGCCGAGGCCGTCCTCGTGCTCGAGGACGGACTCCGTCCAGGCCAGGAACGCCGTCAGGTCCGTCGCCGTGGTGCCGGCGCCGAAGTCGCGGGCCGCGTCCTGGAACGCGTTCAGGTGCCGCCGGGCCGCGGCCGCGGAGACGCCGGGCCGCAGGGCCACCTCGACGTCCAGCCCCGTCTCACGGATCACCTCCGCGATGAGGTCGGCCGGGTCCTCCCCGGTGCGCGTAGAGAGCCGGCGCAGCTCGGCGTTGACGGCCCTCAGTCGGGCCAGGCCCTCGGGTGAGAAGCCGCGGCCGCGCGAGCCGACCCAGTCCGTCCCCTCCCCGGGCAGGGAGTCGAGGGCCTCCAGCAGGGCGGCGGCGTCGGCGTCCTCCTCGGGGCTCACGTCCCGGGCCGGGTCCGGGGCGTCCCCGGCGGGGTCCTCCCGCCCACCGCCGGCCCGCCGGGCCCGCAGCCGCGAGACGAACCGGGCGCGCTCCTGCAGCACCTCGAGGTCGGCCACGCCGATGCGCCAGCGCGGGCCGGTGAGCAGGCGGACGAGCTGGTCGCTGCGCGTGGGGTCGGCCAGCACGTGGAGGACGGCGAGCACCTCGGCGACCTCCGGCAGCGCCAGCAGCCCGGAGAGCCCGAGCACCTCGTAGGGCAGGCCGGCGGCGTCGAGCGCGTCCAGCACGGGGCCGAACTGGGCGCGGGTGCGGCACAGGACGGCGCGGCTCGGGGTGGCCCCCCCGGGCCCGGACCCGGTGAGGGCGCCGAGGCGGGCGACGACGTCGGCGGCCTCCTCCTCCGCGGTGACGAACCGGTCCACCCGGACGACGCCCTCCCCCGCGCCCGGCCGGGGCCGCAGGGTGCGCACCTCCACCGGCGCGCCGCCCGTCGCGGCGGCGTGGGCGTTCAGCGGTGCGGCGACGGCGTTGGCGACCGCCAGGATCGACTCCTCGTTGCGCCACGCGATCGTCAGGTGCGAGACGTCCGCGTTCACGCGCCGCGGGGCGCCGCCGGGGCCGGTCTCCAGTCGGGGGAAGGCGTGCGGGAAGGCGAAGAGCTGCCCGGCGGAGGCGCCGCGGAAGCCGTAGATCGACTGGTGGGGGTCACCCACCGCGGTGACGCAGTGCCCCAACCCGGGCGCGTCGTCCTCGGGGCCGCGCGGGCCGAACAGCCCGGCGAAGATCCGCATCTGGGCGTGGGAGGTGTCCTGGAACTCGTCCAGCAGCACCACGGGGAATCGCGCGCGCTCCTGCTCGCCGGCCGCCGGCACCTCGACGGCGATGCGCGCCGCGTGGCGCAGCAGGTCGCCGAAGTCCATGACGTCCTGCTCGCGCTTGACCTCGTCGTAGCGGGCCACGAGGTCCGCCATGAGGGCGCGGTCCGCCAGGCCGGTCAGGAACTCCTGGATCTCCTTCGAGGGGGTCTTGGCGCGCGGGGGCAGCGGCAGGGCGCTCCCCTGCTCGGCCAGCCGGGCGAGGAACCCGCGCACCTCGTCCGCGGTCACCAGGTGCTCGGCCATGTCCCCGGCCAGCCGCAACGCCTGCGTGATGAGCCGGGACGGGGCCACGCCGAGGGTGTCCGCGACCACCGGATGCGAACGCACGACGGCGCCCATGAGCCGGTGGGCGTCCGCGCCCCCGAGCAGCCGCGCCTCCGGTTCCACGCCGATCCGCAGACCGTGGTCCCGCACGAGCGCGCCGGCGTAGGAGTGGTACGTGGACACCGAGGCGCGGCCCAGGTCCTCGGGCTCCCCGTCGAAGCCGGGGATCTCGAGGCCGGAGCGCAGCAGGGCGTCCACGCGCCCATTGATCCGCTCGGCGAGCTCACCGGCCGCCTTCCGGGTGAACGTGACGCCGAGGACCTCGTCCGGGCGCACGAGCCCGTTGGCCACGAGCCAGACCACGCGGTCGGCCATGGTGGCGGTCTTGCCGGAGCCGGCGCCGGCCAGCACCAGGCGCGGAGTGAGCGGGGCGGTGACCACCTCGGCCTGCTCCTGCGTGGGCGGGGGCAGCCGCAGCCGCGCCGCGATGTCCTCCGGGGAGTGGACCGCGTCCTCGACGCGCGGACGATCGGTCGGGGCGGCGGGATCGCCGGTCAGCGGGGCCATTCGGTGACCTGCCTTCCTTCGGAGCAGAGCGGACAGACGGAGGGCAGCGCGCACCGACGGGCGCCGGCCTCGTGAAGGGCGAGGAAGCGCGGCCCCGTGGTGCGGCGGGCCGCCGTGAACACCTGCTCGAGCGCCCAGGTGTCCTCGTCCTCGAGGGCCGGCTGGCCCTGCACCTTGGTCTTCTGGGTGCCGGAGCCGAGCTGGACGAGGGCCGCGCCGGCCGGCGTCGCGGGCCGTTCCAGGCCGGCGAGCGCGGCGCGCAGGGCGGGGTCGGTGGCGGGGTCGTCCCGGACCTGCTCCAGACCGCCGGCGCGGACGGCCACCTGGTAGGCGGCCAGCTGGGGCTGGCGCGCCATCTCCGCGCCGGTGGGCGCGCTGCGGCCGGTCTTGAGGTCGGCGATGAAGGGTCGGCCCTGCGCGTCCGCCTCGAGCCGGTCCACGACGCCGGTGATCCGGACGGTGGTCCCGCCCCAGGTCAGGTCCGCGAGGAGCCGCACCTCCTGGGCGACGGGCCGACGCCCGGCCGCCCGGGCGATGCTCCAGTAGCCGATGTAGGCGTCCACCAGGCCGCGGGCCCGGTCGTGCTCGATCTCCGTGATCCAGCCCTCCGGCAGGCCGAGTTCGGGCAGGCGGCGTTCCAGTTCGGCGCGCACGTCCTCGGGCACGCCCTCGGGATGGTGTTCGGCCACCGAGTGCACGAGCGTGCCCACGGACTGGGCGAGGGTCCCTCCCGCGTTCGCGCCGACGTGGTACAGCACCCAGTCCAGCGGATTGCGCAGGGCCGTCTCCACGCGGGAGGGCGAGAGCGCGACGACCTCGTGCTCCGGGTCGACGAGCGCGGCCTCGGTGGACAGCGGCAGCAGGCCCCACCAGCGTCGGGGGTCCGCGACGGTCACGCCGTCCTCGGCGAGGGCCGCCAGGCCGGCGGCCGCCGCCGCCCGGGGTGTCGCCCCGTCGGCCGCGTCCGCCTCGTCCCCGGCCTCCAGGACGCGGCGCAGCCGGCCGACGAGCGCGGGCGCCGTGATCGGGTCGGGGACCGCGGTGAGCCGCCGGACGCCGGCGGCATCGCGCGCCTCGGCGGGCAGCCGTTCGGGCGGGTCCACCAGGTCGAGGAAGTCGGAGGGTCCCTCATCCGGCGCGCGTACGGCCGTGGCGACCACCTGACGCCGTGCCCGGGAGACCGCGGCCGCGAGCATGCGCAGCTCGTCCTGACGCACCTCGCGCAGCCGGGTGCGGTGGTCCGTGGGCCACGGGGCGTCCGCGGGCAGGGTCACGAGGTCCACGAGGTCGGTGGCGCCGAGCAGCTGGCCGCGCAGCCGGGTGTTCGGCCACACGCCCTCCTGCAGGCCCACGACGATCACCGTGTCCCACTCCTGGCCGGCCGCCGCGGCGGGGGTGCGCACATGCACGGCGTCGCCGGACTCGGCCCGGCGGGCCAGGGTGTCCACGGGCAGGTCCTGGGACTCCATGTAGACGGCGAACGACTCGGGCGACGCGCCCGGGAACTGGTCCACGAAGCGCTCGGCCACCTTGAACAGGGCGACGACGGCGTCGAGGTCCGCGTCCGCACGGCGGGACTCGCGGCGGTCGTTCGCGTGCTCGGCGGGCCGCAGCGCGAGCGAACGCCACCGCTCGGCCCGACCGGAGGCGGACCACAGCGCCCACAGCACGGTCTCGGGCGAGGCCGAGGGGGCGCGGGCGGCCTCCAGGCCGTCCCGGAGCATCCAGTGGACGCGACGCAGGGCGCGGTGCCGCTCGTGCTCGGGGCCGGCCAGGCTCGGGTCCAGGAGGGCCGCGGCGAGCAGCGCGTCCGAGGTGCGCCGGCCGCCCCGGCCCCGCTCGGCGGCCAGCAGGTCCTGGCGCAGCCGCCGCACGTGCAGCGCGCTGGCCATCCCGTACCGGCCGGTGAGCAGTCCCACGACCTCGTCCGGGTCGAGCACGTCCTCGACCCGGGCCTCCGGATCCTCCGCGAGCGCCCCCGCCGCGTCCAGCAGGGTGAGCAGGGGCGCGACGGCGGGCTCCTCCTTCAGCACGAGCCCGGCGGCGTCCCGCAGCACGGGGACGCCCTCGGCTTCCAGGTGACGGGCGAGCGCGGCCACACGGGAGCCGGAGCGGGCGACCACGAGGATCCGGTCCAGGGGCACCCCGTCCTCGTGGTGGACCCGCAGCACCCGTTCGAGGACGAGCTGGTCCTCGTGGGCGCGGGTGGGCACGACGTGCGCCCGGACGGCGCCGTCGCCGTTCGCCGGGACGGTCTCGGTGCGGGTCCGTTCGACGCCGGCGGTGCGCTGGCGGACCCGGCGGGCCACGCGCAGGTAGGCGTCCTGGACCTCGGCGCGCATGCGGTGCCCGCGCGTCAGCACCCGGACGCGTCCGTCCGGGGACGCGGGCGGGGCGGCCCCCGGCACGGGGTCGGGGTCGAGGACCCCGGGGTACCGGGCGAGGAGGTCGGGCCGGGCGCCGCGGAAGCCCTCCACGGTGGTGTCCGGCGACGCGGTGAGCAGCACGTCCCGCCCGCGGCCGAGCACGCTGAGCAGGTCGTGCACGGCGGGGGTGGCCTCGTGGAGGTCCTCGACCACGAGCACGGCCAGGCGGTCCCGCTCCTCCGCCACGAACGCCTGCGCCGCGGCGTCGCGCTCGGGGTCCTCCGGATGCCGCTCGGTGAGCACGCGGACGGCGGCGGACAGCAGCCCGGCGGCGTCGAACGCCTCGGCCATGCCCAGGTCGATCCGGTCCCGGTAGTCCTGCAGCAGCACGGCCGCGGCCTCCCACTCGGGGCGCCCGTGGGCGGTGCCGAGCTCCTGCAGGCGGCCCGGCTCGAGGCCGAGCTCACTCATGCGGTCCACGAGCTCGCGGACCTCACGGCGGAATCCCCTCGCCTCCACGGCGGGGGCGACGTCGTCCGGCCAGTCCGGCGCGGCGGCGAGGCCGGCGGCGTAGCCCTCGAGCAGCTCGGCGATGACCGTGTCCTGCTCGGCGCCGGTGAGCAGCCGGGGGGCGACCTCCAGATGCCTCAGCGGTCCCGTGACGCGGGCACGGCGCAGCAGGTCGAACGCATAGGAGGACCAGGTCCGCACGGGGGTGACGGCGCGGGTGCCCCGACCGGCGGCGGCGAGCCGGCGGGTCAGCGCGTCACGCAGCCGCGCCGCCGCATCCCGGCTCGGGGCCAGCAGCAGGAGGGACTCGGGGTCCAGCCCCGCCTCGATCCGGCGGGCCGCGTACTCGACCGCCACGGTGGTGCGCCCCGTGCCGGGGGCGCCCAGCACGAGCACGGCGCCGTGCCCGGGGGCGAGCGAGGCGATCGCCTCCTGCTCGTCCGTGAGCGTGATCCGGTCCTCGGGCGCGGCGGCCGTGCGCACCAGCCGAGCGGCCCGTTCCGGCGCCGCCGCGTCGTCGTCGACGGGGTCCACCCCGTGTTCCCTGGTCATGGCCTCATCCTCGCACCGGGCCCGGACACGATACGGTCGGCGATCGCACGGATCGCCCGCGCGGCGCCGTCGTCGGGCTCCCAGCGGGCCCGGGGCAGGTCCACGCGCCCGGCCGGGGTGCGGGGCATGGCCTCGCGTTCGTGCTCGACGGCGGCCCGCGCGGCCAGCTCCGGAGGCAGCGAGCCGTCGGCCCGGACCACGCGCCACCAGGGCGTGCCGGGGCTCGATTCGGCCATCGCCCGGCCGGCCTGCCGCGGACCGCCGACCCCCAGCAGGCCGGCCAGCCCCCCGTAGCTGACGGCGCGTCCGGGCGGGACCAGACGGGCGAGCGCCTCGAGCCCCTCGCCGAGGGTGAGCGGTCCGTCGTCGCGGTGGCGGGCGCCGGGGAGCACAGGGTGATCGGTCACGACCCCATCCTGTCGTGTCCGCCGCTCCGGGTAGCGTGAGGCGCGTGACTTGGCATGAGAGCATCCGCGCCGGCTTCGACCTCGAGACCACCGGACGTGATCCGCGCACCGCGCTGATCGTGACCGCCACCCTGGTGATGGTGGACGAGCAGGGCCGCGCCGCGTCGTCGGCCGAGTGGCTCGTGGACCCGGGCGTGCCCATCCCGGCCGAGGCGGCCGAGGTCCACGGCGTCACCACGGAGCGGGCGCAGGCGGAGGGCATGCCCGCCGTGCAGGGCGTCACGGAGATCACCGAGACCCTGCGGGACCTGTTCGCCGCGGGCATCCCCGTGGTGGCGTTCAACGGCGTGTACGACTTCACGGTGATGGACCGGGAGGCGCGCCGCCACGGGCTGACGCCGCTCGAGGCCCGCCCCGTGATCGACCCGTTCGTGCTGGACAAGCAGGTGGACCGGTTCCGCAAGGGCAAGCGCACGCTCTCGGCGGTGTCCGAGCACTACGGGGTGACCCTGGAGAACGCGCACACCTCCGCGGCGGACGCCCTCGCCGCCGTCCAGGTGGCCGACGCCCTGGCCGCCCAGTACGAGCAGCTGCGCGTCGCGCCGGCGGACCTGCACGAGCGGCAGGTCCGCTGGAAGGCCGAGCAGGCGGAGAGCTTCGAGCAGTACCTGCGACGCAAGGACCCGCAGGCCACCGTCTCGCGCCACTGGCCGGTCGAGGCCGAGCGCTGAGCGCCCGGCCCCGACCCGCACCCGGGTCTCAGCCCTGGGGCGTCGCCGCCGCGGCCGCCTTCGCCGCGGCCGGCAGCGCGTCGAGCACCCGGGTGACCGCCGCGTCGTCGTGGGCGGCGGAGACGAACCAGGCCTCGAACACGGACGGCGGCAGGTACACGCCGGAGGCCAGCATCGACTGGAAGAACGGGGCGTAGCGGAAGACCTCCTGGCCCTGGGCGTCCCGGTAGTCCCGCACGCCGGTGCCGGAGGTGCCGAACGCCAGGGAGAACAGGGTGCCGGCCCGCTGGATCGAGTGGTCCACGCCCTCGGCGTCGAGCGCGGCCACGAGGCCCTCGCGCACGGCGTCCGAGGCGCGCGTCACGGCCGCGTAGACGGCCTCGTCGGCGCGGGAGAGCGTGGCGTGGCCGGCGGCCATGGCCACCGGATTCCCGGAGAGGGTGCCGGCCTGGTACACGGGGCCGAGCGGGGCCAGGTGGTCCATGATCTCGGCGGAGCCGCCCAGGGCGGCCGCGGGCATGCCGCCGCCGATCACCTTGCCGAAGCACCAGATGTCCGGGGTCCAGCCCTCGGGCTGTCCGGACAGGCCCCAGCCGCCCGTGGCGGTGGCGCGGAAGCCGGTGAGCACCTCGTCCCAGATCAGCAGCGCGCCGTGGCGGCGGGTGATCTCGCGCAGGAACGCGTTGAAGCCCTCGGCGGGCTCCACGACGCCCATGTTGCAGGGCACGGCCTCCGTGATGAGCGCTGCGATGCGCTCGCCGTGCTCGGCGAACACGGCCTCGACGGCGGCGCGGTCGTTGTAGTCCACCACGAGGGTCTCGGAGGCGGCGGCCTCGGTGACGCCCGCGGAGCCGGGCAGGGCGGCGGTCGCCACGCCCGAGCCGGCCGCGGCCAGCAGGCCGTCCGAGTGGCCGTGGTAGCAGCCGGCGAACTTCACGATCAGGTTGCGGCCGGTCACGCCGCGGGCCAGGCGCAGGGCCGTCATGGTGGCCTCGGTGCCGGTGGACACGAAGCGCACGCGCTCGACCGGGACCTTGGAGGCGATCAGCTCGGCCAGCGCGGTCTCCTCCAGCGTGGAGGTGCCGAAGCCGAGGCCGCGGACCACGGCGGCGTGCACGGCCTCGACGACCTCGGGGTGCTGGTGGCCCAGCAGCATGGGGCCCCACGAGCAGACCAGGTCCACGTACTCGTTGCCCTCGACGTCGGTCAGGTACGGGCCGCGTGCGCCGGCCATGAACCGGGGCGTGCCGCCCACCGAGCCGAAGGCGCGCACGGGCGAGTCGACGCCGCCGGGGATGACGGCCTGGGCCGCGGCGAAGGCGGCGGCGTTGGTGGTCGGCTGGGACGCGGTCACAGGGACCCCTCCTTCATCCAGCGGCCGAGCTCGGCCGCCCAGTAGGTGAGCACGGAGTCGGCGCCGGCGCGCCGGATGGAGAGCACGGACTCGACGATCGAGGCCCGGCGGTCGATCCAGCCGTGCGCGGCGGCGGCCTCGATCATCGCGTACTCCCCCGAGATCTGGTACGCGGAGACGGGCACGTCCGCCATGTCCGCCACGTCGCGCACGATGTCCAGGTAGCTCATCGCGGGCTTGACCATCACCATGTCCGCGCCCTCCTCGAGGTCGAGGGCGACCTCGTGCAGGGCCTCGCTCCGGTTGGCGGCGTCCATCTGGTAGGTCTTGCGGTCGCCCGTGAGCTGGGAGTCGACGGCGTCGCGGAACGGCCCGTAGAACGCCGAGGAGTACTTCGCGGCGTAGGCGAGGATCGCGGTCTCGTGGTGGCCGGCGCCCTCGAGGGCCTCCCGGATCACGCGGACCTGGCCGTCCATCATCCCGGAGGGGCCGAGCACGTCCGCACCGGCCTCGGCCTGCGCGATGCCCATCCGGGCGTAGATCTCCAGCGTCGCGTCGTTGTCCACGGCGCCCTCGGCGGTGAGCACGCCGCAGTGGCCGTGGTCGGTGAACTCGTCCAGGCACAGGTCGGACATCACGACGAGCCCGTCCCCCACCTCCGTCTTCACGTCCCGGATGGCCCGGTTCAGGACGCCGTCCGGGTCCAGGGCGGCGCTGCCGACGGCGTCGCGCGTGGTCGGCACGCCGAACAGCATGATGCCGCCCAGGCCCAGCTCGGCGGCCTCGGCCGCGGCGGCCTTGAGCGAGTCCGCGGTGTGCTGCACGACGCCCGGCATCGAGGCGATCGGCACGGGCTCGGCGGCGCCCTCCTTGATGAAGGCCGGCAGGATCAGCTCGGCGGGGTGCAGGCGCGTCTCGGCGACGAGGCGGCGCATCGCGGCGGACCGGCGCAGACGCCGGGGACGGTGCAGCGGGAAGGACATGACGGGGTCACACGCTCCTGGTTCGGGGACCCGTCCAGTCTAGGCGCGGAGGCTGACCGCGCGCCGGGTACAGTCGTGGCGCCCCGTCCGCCGTCGAGAGGCCCGTGATGCCCCCGCGTCTGCGCCCCGGTCAGACCCTGCTGCTGGCCTCGCTCGTCTTCGGCCTGTTCTTCGGCGCGGGCAACCTGATCTTCCCCGCCGGCCTGGGCCGGGATGCGGGCGCCGCGGTCACGCTGGCCACGCTCGGCTTCCTCGTCACGGCGGTGGGGCTGCCGGTCCTGGGCATCGTCGCCTCGGCGGTGACGGGGGCGCGCTCGGTCCGTGAGATGACGGCGCCCGTCTCCCGGCGCTTCGCCGTGGCGTTCACGTGCCTGCTGTACCTGACGATCGGCCCCCTCTTCGCCATCCCCCGCACCGCCACGGTGTCCTATGAGATCGGTGTCGCGCCCCTGGCGGGCGACGGCGGCCTGCGGCTGCTCGGCTTCACGGCGGCGTTCTTCGCGGTCGCCGCGGTCGCGGCGTTCCGTCCGGGCCGGCTCATGGAGTGGGTGGGGCGGTACCTGACCCCGGCGTTCCTGGTCCTGCTCGGCGCTCTGGTGGCGGCCGCCGTCGTGGCCCCGATGAGCACGGGCGCCCTGCCCTCGCCGACCCCCGCCTACGCCGACGGGGCGCTCGTGCGGGGCCTGCTGGACGGCTACGCCACGATGGACGCGCTCGCCTCGCTCGCCTTCGCGGTCGTGATCGTCGACGCCGCCCGGCGCCTGGGCGTGACGGGCCCGCGCCGCATGGCGGTGGAGCTGGGCAAGGCGGGGCTGCTCGGCGGCGCGGCGATGACGGTGGTCTACGCCTCGCTGGCGTACGTCGGCGCCACGAGCCACGGCGCGTTCGCACAGGCCGCGAACGGCGGCGACGTCCTCGCCCGCACCGCGAGCCACTTCTTCGGCACGGCGGGCGCGTACCTCATCGCGGCCATCGTCTTCGTCGCGTGCCTGAAGACCTGCATCGGACTGATCGTGGCGTGCGCCGAGATGTTCGCGGAGATGTTCCCCGGGTCCTACCGGCTGTGGGCGAGCCTCTTCCTCGTGGTGTCCTTCGCACTCGCCAACCTGGGCCTGGAGGCGATCATCGCCTGGTCCGTCCCGGTGCTGATGTTCCTCTACCCGATCGCCGTCGTCGTCATCCTGCTCGGCCTCGCCTGGGCCTGGGTGCGGGACCGCCCGGCGGTGGCCCGCTGGGTGGTCGCCTGCACGGGGCTCGCCGCCTTCTTCGACCTGCTGGGCGCCCTGCCGGAGGCGCTCGCGACGACGCCGCCCGTCACCGCCCTGACGGGCCTGGCCGGCCGGGTGCTGCCCGGCTACGCGGTCGGCTTCGGCTGGGTGGTCCCGGCGCTCGTCGGGCTGGTCGTCGGCACGGTGGCCGCCGCCTCGCGGACCCGCCCGCGCCGGGGCGAGCGGGAGGCGACCCCGGTCACCGCCGGCCACGGGCGCACCGCCGCCGACTAGGGTGGGACACATGCCCGAACCCACCCCCGCATCCCTGCGCATCGCCGTCCTGATGGACAGCGACAACGTCTCCCCCAAGTTCGCCCCCCTGATCCTCGAGGAGCTCGCCACCTACGGCACCCCCACGATCAAGCGCGCGTACGGCGACTGGACCACGACCAACCTCAACGGCTGGAAGAAGGCGCTGAACCACCACGCGATCCAGCCGGTCCAGCAGTTCGCCTACACCGTGGGCAAGAACTCCTCGGACTCCGCGCTCATCATCGACGCGATGGACCTGCTCTGGATGGGCAACGTGGACGCGTTCGCCCTCGTCTCCTCCGACTCCGACTTCACGCGCCTGGCCACCCGCCTGCGCGAGGGCGGCAAGCGCGTGATCGGCCTGGGCGCCCGCAAGACCCCCGCCTCGCTGCGCAACGCCGTGGACCAGTTCATCTACCTCGAGCTGCTCGGCACCGCCACGGACCACGACGTCGACGACGACGAGACCGGCGAGGACGCCCCCGCCAAGGAGGAGAACGCCAAGGCGTCCGAGGGCTCCGGCCGCTCGGGGTCCCGCCGCGGCGGTCGAGGCCGCGGTCGCGGGTCCAAGACCACCGACGCCGCCGAGTCCCCCGAGGCCACGGACGCGGACGCCGAGGCCCCCGCCGCCGACGCGGCGCCCGCCGGGGACGCGGCGCCCGCCGGGGACGCCGCCGCCGGCAAGGACGGGAAGGCCGCGGAGGCGAAGTCCGGGGCCGGTCGGCGGGGCCGCCGTGCGTCGTCGTCGGACGTCACCGAGGACCCGACCCCGCCCGAGGTGCCGGTCGAGGCCGAGCCCGAGCACGACGAGGCCGACGCCGCCCCGCGCATCGACCTGCAGGCCGCGCTCACCAAGGCCGTCAACGCCACGAGCACCGACGACGGCTGGGCCACGCTGTCCCTGATCGGCCAACACCTGAGCCGCACCCACGTGGACTTCGACCCGCGCGACTTCGGACACTCCAAGCTCTCCACCCTCGTGGAGGACCAGCCGTACCTGCGCACCCGCACCGAGGGCCGGACCATGGAGGTCTCGCTGGTCCGCCGCCGCAGCCGCCGCGCCGAGGGCTGAGCGGCACGGCCCGTCGTCCCCCGCGGCCGGCGGGCCGGTCCACCGGCCGTTCACCCGCCGGCCACCCGCCCACCACGCCCGTTCGGTAGGCTCCCCGGCATGGGGAACACTCTGGACTTCCTGCGCGGCGTCGACCGCCTGCACGCCTTCTACACGGAGAACGTGCGCATGCTCGCGCACGCGTACGACCTGACGGATGAGGAAGCCTCGGAGCTGCTCGCCAACACGGGCTTCACCAACGTCTCGGTCGCCATCCTGCGCGGCCCGCGGGTGGACATCATGGCCGCCGCCACCGGCGTGCCGCAGGACGAGAGGCACGACGCCGGCCCGGCGCCGACGGAGGACGACGCGCCCGACCCGGACGGCGGCCGCCCCGACTGAGCCTCGCCTCGAGTGCGGACGGGCGGCTCAGGCCGCAGCGCGCAGCACGGCCAGCACTCCGGCCGCATCCGGCGTGGGGGCCGTCCCGAGCAGGGGCAGACCCCGCCGCGCGCATGTGTCCCGGGTCGGCGCGCCGATCGCCACGAGCCGCACCCGCTCCCCCACCAGCGGCGTCAGACCCGCGGCCACGAACTCCTCCGCCGCGGACGAGCTGGTGAGCACCACGGCGGTCCCCGCCGCGACCGCGGCCAGCCGCGCGGGCGTCACGACGTCCCCCCGGCCCTCGTCCGCCGCCCCGTCGAGCAGCCGCCTGCCGGCCTGCGCCGGATACGGCACCGTCCGGTAGGCGAGCCCGGTCCGCACGTCCCAGCCCGCCGCGCGCAGGCCGTCGGCGAGGCGGGACCGGGCCCGATCGGACTGGGGCAGCCACGCGCGGGCGCCGCGGGGATGCAGGGCGGCGAGTCCGGCGATCAGGCCCTCGGCGGAGCGGTCCTCGGGCGGCAGCCACGGCGCCGCGTCGCAGCCCGCCTCGGTCAGCACCCGTGCCGTGCCCGGTCCGGTGACCGCGATCCGCGCGCCCGCCGGGACATGGCCGTCCCAGCCGACGGCCCTGAGCGCGCGCACGGTGTTGGGGCTCGTCACCACGAGCCAGCGGGACCCGTCCGAGCGCACCGGCCCGGCCGCATCACCGTCGGCCCCCGCCCAGTCCGCGAGCAGCGCGCGCAGGGGGCCGTCGTCGTCGGGCAGTGCGAAGTCGGTCAGCGGCAGGAAGCCGACCCGCAGCCGCCGCCCCGCCACCTCGGTGCCGGCGAGACCGGCCTCGAGGTCGCCGGCCTGGGCCGGCTGGCGGGTGAGCAGGACGCGCATCTCAGGCCGGGTCGTCGGGGCGCGGGGCGCCGTCGCCCCGGTCCACCCCGCGCACCGTGCCGGGCAGCAGGTCGGCGCCCTCGGCCACGAACTGCTCGGCCACGTGCACGCCGAGTGCCTCCGCGGCCACGAACAGGGTGTCCTCGAGCCACTCGTCGCCGGCCGCCGGGTCGCCGGCCACGTCGGTCGGCACCGGGTCGAGCTGCACGGACGAGGTCCGGCGCAGCACGCGCGAGCCGTCGAGGGCGGCCACCATCGCGGTCATCTCGATGCGCGGCGCGCCGGCCTCGCCGTCGGTCACGCGGGCCACGGCCCCGATCGGCGCGGCGCAGCCGGCCTCGAGGCGGCGCAGCAGGGCCCGCTCGGCGGTGACCGCCACGTGGGTGTCCCGATCGTCGACCAGCTCGAGGGCGGCGTGCAGCCTCCCGACCGGCGCCTCGGGGTCCAGGAGCGCCCGACCGAGGAAGGACTCGTCCTCGGCCCGGATCTCCACGGCCAGGGCGCCCTGCCCGGGGGCGGGCACCATGACCTCCGGGTCGATCCGCTCGGTGATCACGTGGTCCAGGCCGAGCCGGTTGAGCCCGGCACAGGCCAGGATCACGGCGTCGAGGTCACCGCGGGGCGAACCCGCGGCGGCCGGGGCGTGATCGTCGTGCTGCTCCAGCCCGGGCACGCGGGCCAGGCGGGTCTGCACGTTGCCGCGGATGTCCACCAGCTCCAGATCCGGGCGCAGCGCCTTGAGCTGGGCCACGCGGCGCGGCGAGCCCGTGCCCACCCGGGCGCCCTCGGGCAGGGTCGCCAGGGTGAGGCCGTCGCGGGCGCACAGGGCGTCCCGCAGGTCGGCCCGGGCCGGCACCGCGGCGATCTCGAGGGTCTCCGGCTGGGCGGCCGGCAGGTCCTTGAGCGAGTGCACCGCCGCGTCCACGACGCCGTCGAGCACGGCGGCCCGCAGCGCCGAGGCGAACACGCCGGTGCCGCCCAGCGAGGCCAGCGAGCCGGTGGTGACGTCGCCCTCGGTGCGGATCACCACCAGCTCGTGGGCCAGGCCGGAGCGCTCCGTGAGCGTCTCGGCCACGTGGCTGGTCTGCGTGGTCGCCAGGGCGGAGCCCCGGGTGCCAATGCGCAGGGGGGTCACGGTCTCAGGCCTCCTCGGCGGGGGCCGCGGCGCCCGCCTCGTGCTCGGCCAGCCCGCGCACGGCGGCGTCGACAGCGGACGTCGTCGGCCGCGTCGAGCCGTCCCGCATCACCTTGACGCAGCAGTCCGGCCGGCACACGTCGTACCACGCCGGGAAGCAGCCGACCGCGGCGCGACCCTCGCGCCGGCCCAGCCGCTCCTCCACGATGTCCACGAGCCCGGCCACGAACCGCGGGTCGGTGCCCGGGGTGGGGCTGCGCCGGAACCCCACGCCCAGCCCCTCGGCGGTCTCCTTGGCCTCGGTGTCGAGGTCCCAGACCACCTCCATGTGGTCCGAGACGAACCCCAGCGGCACGACGACGAAGCCCGCCACGGCGCGCCCCTGCGCGTCCGTCTCGGCGCCCTCGCCCGCGAGGTGCTCCATCGCGTCGTTGATGTCCGGCTCGAGCCACGGCACCGAGGGCGGGCCGGAGCGCGACTGGTACACGAGCGACCACGGCACGTCCGCGGCCTCGGGCACGCCGGCGAGGATCTCGCGGGCCACATCGAGGTGCTGCGCCGAGTACACGTCCGCACCCTCATCGCCCGGCTCCGCCCCCGCCTGCGCGCGCAGGTCGGCGGCGAGGCCGCGCGGGCCGGCGGCGGCGGCGTCGGAGGTGGGGATCGAGTGGGTCGCGAAGAGCACGTGGATCCGCGCGTCGTCCCCCAGCTCCGCGCGCAGCGAGGCCAGGTCCGCGCGCAGGCCGTCCCGGAACGGCTCGATGAAGCCGGGGTGGTTGAAGTACTGGCGCGTCTTGTCCAGGTCCACCTTCCCGGTCAGGCCGGTCTGCTCCATGGCCATGCCCATGTCCTCGCGGTACTGGCGGCACGAGGAGTAGCAGGAGTACGCGGAGGTGGTGACCGTCAGGATGCGGCGGTGCCCGTCGGCGTGCATCCGCGCGAGGGTGTCCGGGAAGTAGGGCTCCCAGTTGCGGTTGCCCCAGTACACGGGCAGGTCCAGGCCGCGGGCGGCCAGCTCGGCCTCGATGGCCGCCTTCAGCGCGCGGTTCTGCGCGTTGATGGGGCTGACGCCGCCGTTGGCGCGGTAGTGGGTGGCGACCTCCTCGAGGCGCTCGTCCGGGATGCCGCGCCCGCGCGTGACGTTGCGCAGGAACGGGATCACGTCGTCCTGGCCCTCGGGCCCGCCGAAGGAGGCGAGCAGCAGGGCGTCGTAGTCCTTGGGGGCCATCACGCCGCACACGTCGTAGTCGACGCCGGCGGCGGCCTTCTCGGGCGTCCGGAGGGCCGGGGCGACGCCGGCGTCCGGGCCGGTGTGGACGGGCGCGTCGGCGCGGGGCTCGGGGGCGGTAGTCATCAGGCCAGCACCTCCGCGATCTCGGCGGTCTCCAGACGGCGTCCGGTGTAGAACGGCACCTCGCTGCGCACGTGCAGGCGGGTCTCGTTGTTGCGCAGGTGGCGCATCATGTCCACCAGGTCCGTCAGCTCGTCCGCCTCGAGGCCCAGCAGCCACTCCCAGTCGTTCAGGCCGAACGCGCTGGTGGTATTCGCCCACACCTGCGGGAAGTCCTGGCCGAGCTGGCCGTGCTCGCGGAGCATGCGGGCCCGCTCCTTCGGGTCCAGCAGGTACCAGTCGTACGAGCGCACGAACGGGTAGAAGCACAGCCACTTCAGGGCCTTGCGGCCCATGGCGAAGGCGGGGACGTGGTCCTTGTTGAACTCGGCCATGCGATCTGCGCCCATGGCCGAGAGCACCATCGTGGTGCCCTCGAGCAGACGGGTGCGGCGCAGCTCGCGGATGGCGGCCTGCAGGTCCTCGGGCACCTGGCCGTACATCCACACCATGACGTCGCCGGCCTCGCGCATGCCCGAGACGTCGTAGACGCCGCGCACGGTCACGCCGGTCTGGGCCACCCGCGCGACGGCCTCGTCGAACTCCTTGGCGGCCTTCTTCGCGTCGCGGCCCTCCAGTCCCAGCCAGCCTGGCTCGCCCTGCGGGCGGGCGAACACGGTGTAGGTGGTGAACCAGTCCTTGCCGGCCTCGGCAGGGGTGGTGGTGCTGTCCTTGGTCATGGTCCTCTTCCTTGGGATCCGATTGCGTCAGGGGTGGTCTAGGGCGAGGTCAGCCGGCGGGCGGTGCGTCGGCGCCGAGGGTGCGGTCCACGCCGGCGACGACGGCGGCCAGCCCGGTGCCGTGCACCCAGCTGCCCACGAGGTCGAGGCCGGGCACGTCCCGTGCCCAGTCGATCAGCGTGTCCGCCTTCGCGCGGTCGGGGCCGGCCTGCGGCGGGATGGAGCGGCGCCAGCGGGTGACGGTGCGGGCGACGACGTCCTCTTCCGCCAGCGGCACCCCGGTGAGAGTCGCCGTGTCCACGAGCGCCTGCGCGAGCAGCTCCTCGTCCGCGCTGCGATGGCCCAGGGCCTCGGGCCCGCCGCCCTGGCGGCCGTAGGACAGGCGCAGCACGTGGCGGTGGGGATGGCGGGCGACACCGTCCTCCTGCGGACGCGCGACGACCTCGCGCAGCCACGCCCACTTGGCGGTGACGTGGGTCAGGGCCTTGGCGGCCACGTCCGTCCCGGCGCCGACCAGCACTCCGGTGCCGCGTGGCGCGTCGTCCAGGCCCGCGGCCTCGACGACGAGCGTGGCCAGCGCGATGCCCTCGCCGAGGGCGGGGCCGGCGTCGGGGTCCAGGGCCTCGGCCGAGAGCGGGGCCAGCAGGTCCCAGGCGGTGACGCCGTCCACGGCCAGCACGACGCGGTCCACGTCGAGCCCGCGGACGACCTCGTCGTCCCGGTCCGAGATCTGGGCCCACCAGCCGCCGGTGGCGGGCACGCGGGACAGGGCGGCCACCCGGACACCGCGCAGGACGGTGGCCCCGTCCTCGCGCAGCGCCTCGACGAGCCGGCCGGTGAGGCGGACCATGCCGCCGTCCAGACCGGCCACGAGCGAGCCGGGGGTCCCGGTGGACCGCAGCGCGGCGACGCCCGCGGCCAGCCCGCCGTGCTCCACGGCGGCGGCGAGCAGGCCGGGGGCCACGCGCTCCAGCTCGACGACCGCGGGGTCGGCCGAGTGGACTCCGGCGACGACGGGGGCCACGAGGCGGTCGAGCACCTCGTCGCCGAGGCGGTCGGCCACGACCTGCGCGACGGTCACCGGCTCGCCGGCCGCGAGCGCGGCGGCCCAGCGATCCATGGGGGCCTCGGCGTCCTGCCGGGCGCGCTCCAGGCCGGCCGGCGTGAGGGCGGCGGCGAGGTCCTCGGCGTCGAGGTCGCCGGGGATGCCGACGATGCCGAGACGCGGGGCGCGCACGGGGCCGGCGGGACCGTGCAGCCACGAGCCGAGGGGCTCGGGCGCGACGATCTTCTCGCCCAGCCCGAGCTCCTCCACGAGCGCGCGCACGGCGGCGCCGCGGACGGCGAACGACTCGGCGCCGCCGTCGAGTTCGAGGGTCTGGGTCTCGGGGGCCCCGGTCTCGCCGTGCGAGGGGACGTCGAGGAAGCGCGGGGAGACCGCGCCCCCGAGCACGGAGGTGGCCTCGGCGAGGGTCACGTCCCAGCCCGCCGCGGACAGTCGGTGGGCCGCGACGAGGCCGGCGATGCCGCCGCCGACCACGAGCGCCGTGCCGCTCATGCGCGCTCCTCCCGCTCGGCGGTCTCGGCCCCCGGTGCCGGGTCCTGGCCCTCCCGCTCCGGCACGGGCAGGGAGTGGATCAGCTCGACCACGCGGGTCAGCACGGCCGCGTCCGTCTCCGGCGGCACGCCGTGGGCGAGGTTGACGACGTGACCGGGCGCGACGGCGCCGGAGGCGACGACGTCGCGCACGTGGGCCTCGAGGACCTCCCACGGGGCGGCGAGCAGGGCCGGGTCGATGTTGCCCTGCAGGGGCACGGCGCCGCGTCCGTCGGGGCCGGGGTTCGCGCTGAGACGGCGGTGCGCCTCGGCGAGCGTGAGGCGGTGGTCCACGCCGACGGCGGTCGCGCCCGCGTCACGCATGTGGTGCAGGAACTCTCCGGTGCCCGTGCCGAAGTGCAGGAGCGGGGCGCCGTCGGGGACGCCGGGCCCGGCGAGGTCGGCGACATGGGCGAGGGCCGCCGTCGAGTGCGGCTGCACGTGCTCGAGGTAGTCGTCCGCCGAGAGCGAACCGGCCCACGAGTCGAACAGCTGCGCGGCGGAGGCGCCGGACTCGAGCTGGGCGCGCAGGAACTGGCCGGACACGGTGGCCGCCCAGCCGGCCAGGGCGGCCCAGGTCTCGGGGTCGGCGTGCATCATGCGCCGCGGGCCGAAGTGGTCGCGGGAGGGACGGCCCTCCACCATGTACGCCGCCAGCGTGAAGGGGGCACCGGCGAAGCCGATCAGGGGGCGCGGGCCCAGCTCGGCGACGGTGGCCGCGACGGCCTCGCGGATGACGTCCAGGGCGGCGTCCTCGAGGACGGGCAGCGCGGCGACGTCGTCGGCGGTGCGGACGGCCTGGCCGAGCACGGGGCCCACGCCGGGCTGGATCTCCACGTCCACGCCCGCCAGGCGCAGGGGGACCACGATGTCCGAGAAGAAGATCGCCGCGTCGACGTCGTGGCGGCGCACCGGCTGCATCGTGATCTCCCGGACCAGGTCCGGCATGAGGCAGGAGTCGAGCATCCCGATCCCCTCGCGCACCCGGCGGTACTCGGGCAGCGAACGGCCGGCCTGCCGCATGAACCACACGGGGTGGCGGTCGGGGCGCTGGCCGCGCAGCGCGCGAAGGAGCGGGCTGGCCACGGTCGAGCGTGACGGATCCTCGGTGCGCAGCGGGTGCTCGGCGGGCAGTGCCGGGACGGCCGCGGGGGTCTCGGGGGTCTGGGACAGGGCGGACATGCCCCCAGTGTCCCACCGGTCGTGTCGCGGTGGCACATCCGCGTCCTCCGTGAGCGCCGTCACACTGGCCGACGGCACCCGGGTCAGGCCCGCCTTCCCGGACGGGCGGGGCGGTCGGGGCTAGACTTGGCCCGCTGTGACTGTCTTCTCTCTCGTCGCCTCCCACCATGACCTGGACCTGGACACGGTCGCCCGCCTCAGCGCCGGCGCGACCGGGGTCGGGCCCGCCCTGCCCGGCAGCGGCGCGGCGGGCGCCATCGTGCTGGCCACGTGCAACCGCGTGGAGATCTACGCCGAGGCCGACGGGGCCGGCGTCGAGGCCGCCCGCACGGGGCTGCTGTCCGCCGTCGCCGCCTCCACCTCCCTGCCGGACGAGGACGTGCACACCGCGTTCCGCACGCTCGACGCCGACGCCACGGCCCGTCACCTCTTCGAGGTCGGCGCCGGACTGGACTCCGCCGTGGTGGGCGAGCGCGAGATCGCCGGTCAGGTACGGCGCGCCCTGACGGCGGCCCAGGAGGCCGGCACCGCCTCGGGCCCGCTCGTCCGCCTCTTCGAGTCCGCCACGCGCACGGCCAAGGACGTCGGCTCCCGCACGGCGCTCGGCGCGGCCGGCCGTTCGGTCGTCTCCGTCGCCCTGGACCTCGCGGAGGAGCTGCGCGGTCTCACCGACGCCGCGGCCCAGCGCGACTTCTGGGCCGGGGCCACCATCCTGCTGATCGGCACGGGCGCCTACGCCGGCACCACGCTGGCGCAGCTGGCGGACCGGGGTGCGACCACCGTCGGCGTGCACTCGGCCTCAGGCCGCGCGGAGCAGTTCGTCGCGGACCGCGGCGGCTGGGCCCTCGCGCTCGGCGGCGAGGCCGTGGCCGGCGCCGTCGCCGAGGCGGACGTGATCATCGGCTCCTCCGGTGGCGAGCGCCAGATCAGCCCCGAGCGCCTGCAGGAGCTGCGCGAGGGCGGACGGCGCCCGCTCACGGTGGTCGACCTGGCCCTCTCGCGCGACTTCGACCCCGCCGTCGCGGACCTGCCGGACGTCGACCTCATCACCCTCGAGTCGGTGCGGCTGGCCGCCCCCGAGCAGGCCCAGGTCGCCGTCGCCGAGGCCCGCGCGCTCGTGGACGACGCCGTCGAGGAGTACCGCGCCGCGCAGCGCGGCCGCAGTGCCGACGCGGCGATCAAGGCCCTGCGCCGCCACACCCTCGGCGTGCTCGACCGGGAGCTCGAGCGCGTGCGCGCCCGCCACGGCTGCACGGCGGCCGCCGAGGAGGTGGAGTTCGCCCTGCGCCGCATGGTGAACCAGCTCCTGCACGAACCCAGCGTGCGCGCCAAGCGACTCGCCGCCGAGGGCCGGCTCGACCGCTATGAGGACGCCCTCGAGGCGGTCTTCGGGATCGAGGCCCCCGGCCGCCCCGCCCCCGCCGTGGGCACGGTCGAGGCGGCCTGCCCCGCGCACGAGGACGACGGCGGCGCCGCGCGCATCGCGTGAGCC
>NZ_JABFNH010000012.1:0-23102 GCF_017168435.1 Micrococcus sp. KRD070 | reverse complement strand
CGCCGCCACCGCGCCCGACGAGCCCGGGCGAGGCCGTCGTCTGCCCCGGCACGAGCGTCGCCGCCAGCTGCTGGACTGCGCCCGCGCGGTCTTCGCCGCCGAGCGGTACGCGGGGGCCTCCATGGAGCAGATCGCCGAGCGGGCCGAGGTCTCCAAGCCGGTCCTCTACCAGCACTTCCCCAGCAAGCACGAGCTCTTCCTCGAGCTGTTGGACGCCGAGGTCGCGAGCCTGCGCGCGCTCCTCGAGGCGGCGATGGACACCCGCCGGGACAACCGCGAACGGGTGCGGGCCACCGTCGCCGCCGTGTTCGAGTACATGGCCTCCCCCGAGCGGACCCACCGCCTCATCTTCGACTCCGGCATCGACGCGGACCCGGAGGTGCGCACGCGCAGCGAGGCCGTCCACCGGCTGCTCTCCTCCGAGGTCGCGCGCACCATCCGCGCGGACACCACCGTAGCCGAGGCCGAGGCCGAGGTGCTCTCCCGCGGACTCGTCGGCTATCTCCTGGGCGCCGCCCGCCACTGGGCGGACCGGCTCGACGCCGACGCCCGCCCCGCCGCCGCCGAGATGGCCCGCACGGTGGACGCGCTCGTCTGGCGCGGCCTCGCCTCGCTGCCCTCCGCGGACGACGCGCCGCGCTGACCCGGCCGTCCGGCCCGTTTCGCCCGCGGGTGAACCTCGTGGGCGCCCGTCCACCCCGCCGAGCGGTCCCGTAGGCTGACGGCGGACCGCACAGGACGCGACGAAGAGAAGAGGTTCCCCATGGAGATCCGCATCGGTGTGCAGCACGTCGGCCGCGAGGTCGTCATCGACAGCGAGCAGTCGGCGGACGAGGTCCGCTCCCTCGTGGACGCCGCCGTCGCCGACGGCACCCCGCTGGTCCTGGCGGACGCCAAGGGCCGCCAGGTGGTCGTCCCCGGCGACCGCATCGGCTTCGTGGAGATCGGCGCGAAGAAGTCGGGCCCGCTCGGGTTCGCCGCCTCCTGACCCGCCCGCACGCCCCGGTGATCCGCCGGGGCGTGCGTCGTCTCGGCCCCTGCCCAGGAGCATCGCCATGTCGCCTCACGCCCTCGGCCTCCGCGGCCCCGCCGACCCGGCCCTGCTCGAGCGTCTCGCCGCCCTGCGGACGGAGCTCGAGTTGCAGCCGGCCTTCCCCGCCCCCGTCCTGGCCGAGGCGGAGGCGGCCGCGCGTGAGGTGCACGCGGGCCTGACCGGGAGCCCGGACCACGCGGACCGCACGGCCCTGCCGTTCGTCACCGTGGATCCCGCCGGCTCCACGGACCTGGACCAGGCCCTGCTCCTGACCCCCGCCGACGACGACGGCATCCTCGTCCGCTACGCGATCGCGGACGTGCCCGCCTTCGTGACCCCGGACGGCGCCGTGGACGCCGAGGCCCGCCGCCGCGGCCAGACCGTCTACCTGCCCGACGGCCGGGTCCCCCTGCACCCGGAGGTGCTGCGCGAGGACGCCGCCTCCCTGCTGCCGGACCGCGAACGCCCGGCGTTCGTCTGGACGTTCCTGCTGGACGCCGCGGGCGCCGTCGTGGAGACCGGCCTCGAACGCGCCCGCATCCGCTCCCGGGCGCAGCTGACGTACGGGCAGGTGCAGGCCTTCCTCGACGCGCAGCCGGGGGCACAGGCGCCGACGACGCCGCGCCCCGGGGTCACCGACGCGGACCGGGCCGCCGCCGAGGGGTGGCCGGCCGAGGTGCGCGACTCGCTGGCGCTGCTGCCGGAGGTGGGCCGACGGCGGGCCGCACAGGAGGCCGCCCGCGGCGGTGCCTCCCTGAACCTGCCGGACCAGGAGGTCCGTGTCACCGAGGACGGGGCGCACGAGCTCGTGCACCGGGCGCCGTTGCCGGCGGAGGAGCACAACGCCCAGCTCTCCCTGCTGACCGGCATGGCCGCGGCCGAGCTGATGCTGGCCGCCGGAGTCGGGATCCTGCGTACGATGCCGGCGCCGGACACCGACGCCGTCGCCGCCTTCCGAGAGCGCACGCGCGCCCTGGGCGCCCCGTGGGACGAGGGCCAGGACTACGGCGCCTACCTGCGTTCCCTCGACCCCGCCGACGCGCGGCACCTGGCGGTACTGCACGCGGCCACCGGGCTGTTCCGCGGCGCCGGGTACAAGGCCTTCGACGCGCAGGCCGAGGACCCGGCCCTGCGCACCCCGCCGGACGAACCGGCCCAGGCCGCGCTCGCCGCCCCCTACGCCCACGCCACCGCTCCCCTGCGCCGGCTCGTGGACCGCTTCGTCCTGGCCCTGTGCCACGCCCACGCCGTCGGCGCCCCCGCCCCCGCATGGGTCCGCGACGCCCTGCCCGAGCTGCCCGCCCTCATGGCGGACTCGTCCCGCCGGGCCTCGGCCGCGAGCCGGACGGCGGCGGACCTCGTGGAGGCGGCGGCACTCGAGTCCCGCGTCGGCGCGGAGCTCGAGGGGATCGCGGTGCGCGAGGCGAAGGACGGCACGGAGGTGTGGCTGCTCGACCCGGCCGTGAGCCTGCGGGTGCCGGGCAGCGTCCCGGCGGGCACCCGGGTGCGCGTGCGGATCGAGGGCGTGGACCGCGCCTCGGGTGCGATCACGGCCGCGGGGGTAGACTGGCCGCACAGCTCACGCTGACCCAGGATGACCGGTCGCTCTCTGATCACCCTGACCCGCCGCCCGCGCCCCTGACGCCCGGGACGGCACCATGACCTGCCGGATCCGGCACGGCCCGCCGCGTACGGCGCGCCCGCCCGGTTCCACGGGGCGCCGCCCGTCGGCCGCTCCGCGTGCTTGCCTCGCGATCGGCTTCCGCTTGAACCGCGCGCACGGCGGAGCCGGGCCTTCCGCCCGCCGTGACGACGCCTGACCAGGAACGCGAGTCGCCATGACCCAGAACTCCGAGCACACCCCCGCCTCCGCCGACCTCGACCCGACGGTCGCCGCGATCGCGGAGGACATCGTCACCGAGGACGCCGCCCCCGTGGCCCCCGAGCAGACCTTCGCCGACTTCGGGGTGCACCCCGCGATCGTCGAGGCCCTGGAGGCCAAGGGCATCGTCCACCCCTTCCCCATCCAGGCCATGACCCTGCCGGTCGCCCTCGGCGGCCACGACATCATCGGCCAGGCCAAGACCGGCACCGGCAAGACCCTCGGCTTCGGCATCCCCGCGCTACAGCGCGCCATCGGCCCGGGCGAGCCCGGCTGGGACGGCCTCGAGGCCAAGGGCACCGCGGGCGCCCCGCAGGCCCTGATCGTCGCCCCGACGCGCGAGCTCGCCGTCCAGGTGGCCGGCGACCTCACGGCCGCCGCGGCCCGGCGCCCCCTGCGCATCGCCACCATCTACGGCGGCCGCGCCTACGAGCCGCAGATCGAGGAGCTGCAGCGCGGCGTCGAGATCGTCGTCGGCACCCCCGGCCGCCTCATCGACCTGATGCGCCAGCGCCACCTGCGCCTGGACCTGGTGAACACGGTGGTGCTGGACGAGGCCGACGAGATGCTGGACCTCGGCTTCCTCCCCGACGTCGAGACCCTGCTCGCCGCCGTCCCGGCCGTGCGTCAGACCATGCTGTTCTCGGCCACCATGCCGGGTCCCGTGGTCGCGATGGCGCGCCGCTACATGACGCAGCCGACCCACATCCGCGCGGCGGACCCGGAGGACGAGGGCCTGACGAAGAAGGACATCCGTCAGCTCGTCTACCGCGCCCACCACATGGACAAGGACGAGCTCGTGGCCCGCGCCCTGCAGGCCGAGGGCCGCGGCCGGACCATCATCTTCACGCGCACCAAGCGCACGGCCGCTCGCGTGGCGGACGAGCTGACGGCGCGCGGCTTCGCGGCCGGCGCGCTGCACGGCGACCTCGGCCAGGGCGCCCGCGAGCAGGCGCTGCGCGCGTTCCGCAACGGCAAGGTGGACATCCTCGTGGCCACCGACGTCGCGGCGCGCGGCATCGACGTCGACGACGTCACGCACGTGTTCAACTTCCAGGCGCCGGAGGACGAGAAGACCTACGTGCACCGCGTGGGCCGCACGGGCCGCGCCGGCAACAAGGGCGTGGCGGTGACCCTCGTGGACTGGGAGGACATGCCGCGCTGGTCCCTGATCGACAAGGCGCTCGGCCTCGGCCAGCCCGAGCCGGTGGAGACCTACTCCTCCTCCCCGCACCTGTTCTCCGACCTCGGCATCCCGAAGGGCACGAAGGGCCGTCTGCCGCAGGCCAAGCGCGTGCTCGAGGGCCTCGAGGGCGAGACGCTCGAGGACCTCGGCGGCCCCGAGGCGAAGCAGCGCGACGGCGGCCGCGGACGGGGTCGCGAGGGCGGCCGGTCCCGCGACGGCGAGCGCGGCGGCCGAGGCCGGGGCGGGCGCTCCGGCGAGGGCCGTGACCGGGCGCGCGGCGGAGGCCGTGGCGAACGGAACCGGGGCGGCCGCTCCGGCGAGGGCCGTGACGATGCACGCGGCGGAGGCCGCGGCGAGCGCTCGGCCCGCGGGCGTGGTGAGGCACCCGCCGAGCAGCGCGCCGAGGGCCGGGGCCGTGGTCGCGGCGAGGGCCGCGAGCGCACCGCCTCGCGCTCCGAGACCCCCGCGGCCCGGACGTCGGAGCCGGTGGCCGGCGTCGAGCTCACGGAGGCCCGCCGGGCCGAGCGCGCCGAGGCCCGGGCCGAGGCCCGTCGTCGCCGGGGCGGCCGCTCCCGCACGCGGCGCCGCAACGGCGAGGTCGTGGACGGCTGACCCTCCCTTCCGGGCCCCCGGGAGTCTTCTGCACGAATGACCCTTCTGACCGCCGTGCAGGCGGCCGGAAGGGTCATTCGCGCAACGGATCCTCCGCCGTCGCCCGGGCCGTCCGGGCTCAGCCGCGGATGATCGACGTGCCGGTGCCCTGCCGCTCGATCTCGGCGAGCACCTCCGCGCCCGTGGTGTGCTCGCCGATCGGATTGGGCTTGCCGGTGCCGTGGTAGTCGGACGAGCCGGTGACGAACAGCCCGTGCCGGTCCGCGAACGCGCGCAGCCAGGTGCGCTCCTCCGCCGGGTTGTCCCGGTGCTCGACCTCGACCCCCGCCAGTCCGGCCTCGGCCATCTGCTCGAACACCTCGTCGCCCACCACGCGGCCCCGCATGCGCGCCCGGGGATGCGCGAACACCGGCACCCCACCGGCGGCCCGGATGAGCGCGACCGCCTCGGCCGGGTCCGGGGCGAAGTGCGGCACGTAGTACTTGGACCGGCCGGCGAGGATCTCCCGGAACGCCGCGGACCGGTCCGGGACGGCCCCGATCGTCACGAGGGCGTCGGCCAGGTGGGGCCGGCCGATCGTCGCGTTCTCCGCCGCGTGCTCCTGGACCAGCTCCCACGTGATCGGGAAGTCCGCGCCCAGGCGCCGCACCATCTCCTGCGCCCGGATCAGCCGCGCGTCGCGGGCCAGGCCGACCTCCCGCAGCAGGGCGGGGTCCTCGGGGTCGTGCAGGTAGCTGAGCACGTGCACGCTCACGCCGTCGGCGGAGGTGCAGGACATCTCCATGCCGGGCACGAGCGTCAGTCCGGTCTCCCGCGCGGCCTGGGCGGCCTCGGCCCAGCCGGCGGTGGTGTCGTGGTCGGTGAGCGCGAGGCCGTCCAGCCCGGCCCGCGCCGCCGCACGCACCACGTCGGCCGGCGGCTCGGTGCCATCGGACTCGGTCGAGTGCGTGTGCAGGTCGTAGCGGGCCATGGCGGCCATGGTACCGAGACCCGCGCGCGGCGGCCCCGACCTGCCCGCGCCCACCGGTGCCATGATGGAGGGCATGACCGATGCCGCACAGCACCCCGCCCAGACCGACCAGCCCGCCGCCACCCCCGAGGCGGGCGCCGACGGCGCCGGCGCGGTGAACCCCCAGCCGCTGGCCGAGCGCGTCGACAACCGCTCGCAGCGCCCCGCCTCGAACGCCTTCCGCGACTTCATGGCCTCCGGCTGGGCGCCCTCGTCGCAGGCCCTGCCCGATCCCGACGCCTCTGCCCCGTACGCCGCCCGGCGGCGGGCCGCCGTCTCCGCGCGCTTCCCGGGCGAGCGGATCGTGGTGCCGGCCGGCCGCCTCAAGGTCCGCTCGAACGACACCGACTACCGCTTCCGCGCGCACTCCGCGTTCGCCCACCTGACGGGCCTCGGCGTGGACCACGAGCCGGACGCCGTGCTCGTGCTCGAGCCCGCGGACCCGGGCGCCGGCGACGACGGCACGGACCACACCGCCACCCTGTACTTCCGTCCCCTGGCCGGCCGGGACACCGAGCAGTTCTACGCGGACTCGCGCTCGGGCGAGTTCTGGATCGGCCCCCGTCCGACCCTGGCCGGCCTGGCCGCCCGCACGGGTCTGCGCACGGTGGGGCTCGAGGAGCTCGAGTCCGCCGTCACCAAGAACGTGGCCGCGGACGGCACCGCGGTGCGGCTGCTGGCCGAGACCGACCAGGACGTGGACGCGCTGCTGGCCGCCGTCCGGACCGAGGCCGGCGTGGACCTGGCCGCCGCGGCCGAGGCCGACGCCCAGACCGCCGAGTTCCTCTCCGAGCTGCGCCTGGTCAAGGACGCGTGGGAGGTCGAGCGGATGCGCGCCTCGGTGGCCGCGACCATCGCGGGCTTCGAGGACGTCGTGCGGGCCCTGCCGCGCGCCGTGGGACACGACCGCGGCGAACGCGTGGTCGAGGGCGCCTTCTTCGCCCGCGCCCGCCTCGAGGGCAACGACCTGGGCTACGACACGATCGCGGCCTCCGGCAACAACGCCACGATCCTGCACTGGATCCGCAACACGGGCGCCGTGCGCCCGGGTGAGCTGCTGCTGCTCGACGCCGGCGTCGAGGACGACTCCCTCTACACCGCGGACATCACCCGCACCCTGCCCGTGTCCGGCACGTTCACGGACGTGCAGCGCCGCATCTACCAGGCGGTCCTCGACGCCGCGGACGCCGCCTTCGCGATCGTGCGCCCCGGCATCCGGTTCCGCGAGCTCCACGCCGAGGCCATGCGGGTGCTCGTCGACCGCCTCGACGGCTGGGGCCTGCTGCCGGTCTCGGCCGAGGTCGCGCTCTCGGACGAGGGCCAGCACCACCGGCGCTGGATGCCCCACGGCACCTCGCACCACCTCGGCCTCGACGTGCACGACTGCGCGCAGGCCAAGCGGGAGCTCTACCTGGACGGCGTGCTCGAGCCGGGCATGGTCTTCACGATCGAGCCGGGTCTGTACTTCAAGGAGGAGGACCTGGCCGTCCCCGAGGAGTACCGCGGCATCGGCGTGCGCATCGAGGACGACATCCTCGTGACCGAGGACGGGGCCGAGAACCTCTCCGCGGTCCTCCCCCGCACCCCGGACGAGATCGAGGCCTGGATGGCGCGGCTCCAGGCGTGATCCGGCGCGGAGGGCGCCCCTAGGGTTCGGACCATGGGTATCGACCTGACCACCGAGCTCACCGCCCTCCGCGACCGCCTCCTCTCCGCCGAGGCGGAGCACGCCGACCTCATCTCCCGCGTCCGGGAGCGCCACCGGGCCTCGGCCCGGAACCTCGTGCACTACGTCGCCCTGCGCGGCACCGACCTGCGGCCCCTGCAGGAGGCACTGAGCGACGCCGGACTGTCCTCTCTGGGCCGCATGGAGGCCGGCGTGCTGGGCCACGTGGACGCGGTGCTGGCCGCCGCCCGCGCGCTCGACGGCGACCCCGCCCCCGCGCCCGAGGACGACGCCCTGACCTCCGCCGAGGGCCGCGCCATCCTCGCCCGCAACGCGGCGAGCCTGCTCGGTCCGGCCCGCGGCGACCGGGACGCGCGCATCATGGTGACCATGCCCTCCGAGGCCGCCACGGACCCGGAGCTCGTGGTCCGGATCGCCGAGGCCGGCATGGACCTGGCGCGCGTGAACTGCGCCCACGACGACGAGCAGGCGTGGGCCGCCATGATCGCGGCGGTCCGCCGGTGCGCCGGTGCGGGCCGGCCCGCGCCCCTGGTCGCGATGGACCTGGCCGGGCCGAAGGTGCGCACGGGCCCCATCGAGCCGGGACCGCGCGTCGTGAAGGTGAAGCCCACCCGGGACGCCTCCGGGACCGTCACCGAGCCCTCCCGCGTGTGGCTCACCGCCGGGCCCCACGACGCCGTGGCCGCGGCTCACGGGCCGGAGGGCGCCGTCGTCGTGCCGCTGGCGGCCCCGGAGGGGACGACCCTGGCGGGCCTGCAGCGCGGCGACGAGATCGAGCTGACCGACGCGCGGGGTGCACACCGCAGGCTGGAGGTCGAGCAGGTGGACGGCGAGGGCGTGCTCGTGCGGGCGGAGAAGACGGTCTACTGGGCGACGGGCACGGCGCTGACGACGCCGCACGGTCCGCTCGAGGTGGGCCAGCTGCCCCCGCTCGAGCAGTCGATGCGCGTGCATGAGGGCGAGCAGATCGTGCTGACCCGCTCGCTCGAGCCGGTCCCCGCGGTCGACGCGCCGCCCTACCGGATCGGCCTCACCCTGGCGCAGGCGTTCGCGGACGCGGCGGTCGGCGACCGGGTCTCCCTCGACGACGGGCGGATCGGCGCGCGGATCACGGGGGTGTCCGACGACGAGATCACCCTCGAGGTGACCCAGGCCGGCCCGCGCGGGGCGAAGCTCAAGGCGGAGAAGGGCGTGAACTTCCCGGACACGCACCTGGACATCCCGGCCCTCACGGACGAGGACCTCGCCCACATCCCGTTCGCGGCCCGCCAGGCGGACATGGTGAACATGTCCTTCGTCCGCTCGGCCGAGGACGTGGCCCAGCTGATCGACGCGCTCGAGGCCGAGGACGCGCCGGACGTGGACATCACGCTGAAGATCGAGACGGTGGAGGCCTTCCGGCAGCTGCCGCGGATGCTGCTCGAGGCGATGCGCTGGCGGGACGTCGGGGTGATGATCGCCCGGGGCGACCTGGCGGTGGAGGCCGGCTTCGCACGGATGGCCGAGCTGCAGGAGGAGATCCTGTGGCTGTGCGAGGCGGCGCACGTGCCCGCGATCTGGGCCACCCAGGTCCTCGAGTCCCTCGCCAAGACCGGCCTGCCCTCACGGGCGGAGATCACGGACGCCGCGATGGCGCAGCGGGCCGAGGCCGCGATGCTGAACAAGGGCCCGTACATCGACCGCGCCGTCACCGTCCTCGGCGACATCCTGGGCCGGATGCACGGTCATGCGAGCAAGAAGCGCGACATGCTCCGGCGGCTCGAGTCCTGGTCCCTCTGACGGGGCTCAGCCGCGCGGCTCGTCCTGGGGCCGGGGCGGGTGGCCGCCGCGCGCCTCGATGAGCTTGGCGACCTCCTCCGGGGGCAGGGTCACGCCGTAGGAGCGGTCCAGGCCGGTGGGCGCGGGGTCCGCCTCCGGGACGGGCCGGGCCGGCGCCTCGGGTCCGCCGGGAGCGGGCGCCGCGTGGGACCCGCCCGACGACGGCGCGGCGGCCGGGGTGGCCTGCACGGGCCCGTCCTCGGCCTCCTCCGCGGCGGGCGCGGGCGCCGGCTGCGGGGCCGCGGGCGGCGTCGGGGCCGCGGCACCGCCCAGGCCCAGCTCCTGGCGGGCGCGGGCGGCGTGGTCGAACGCGACCACGAGGTCGAAGGCCGTGGGCACGACGGCCTGCGAGGACGCGAAGCCGTGCTGGCCCCGACGCATCGCGAAGCCGATCACGCCGAAGATCAGCCACACCGCCAGGCCCAGCAGCATGGAGGTGAGGATCTGCCCCGGGCCGGCCTCGGGGGCCAGCAGGTAGAGGAACACGCCGATCAGTCCACCGAAGAACACGCCGCGCACTCCCGCGGACAACGCCACCTGGGCGTAGTTCAGCCGGCCGCGCACCCGCTCCACGACCCGCAGGTCCTTGCCCACGATCGACACGGCGCTCACGGGGAAGTCCGTGGCGGCGAGGCGGTCCACCTGCTCGCGCGCCTGCGCGTAGGTGGCGTAGGTGGCCAGCAGCTCTCCGCGGGGCAGGCCCTGCTCGGCGCCGGGCTGAGGGTTGGACATCATGAACGACATGGACCCATTGTGCCCGGCCCGGCGCCCGGGCGGGCGGCGGTCCGCCGTACGCGGACACGGAGCCGCGGTCCGGCACGCCGTAGGCTGGGTCGGTGAGCTCCCCCAAGATCTTCGTGGCCCGCCTGCTGGGCCTGGACGTCTTCGACCCCCTCGGCGACCGCCTGGGACGGCTGCGCGACGTCGTCGTGCTGGACCGCGGCCCCGCCGCAGCCCCGTTCGCCACCGGCCTCGTGATCGAGGTCCCCGGCAAGAAGCGCGTCTTCGTCCCGATGACGCGGGTGACGTCCATGGACTCGGGCCGGATCATCACGACCGGGCTGATCAACCTGCGCCGGTTCTCCCGCCGTGGCGCCGAGCAGATGGTGGCCGCCGACCTCTTCGACCGGAAGGTGCGCCTCTCCGACGGGTCGGGCGAGGCCTTCCTGGAGGACATCGGGCTGGAGCAGCAGCGCAACGGCGACTGGCTGGTCTCGGACCTGTACGTGCGCCGCATCGTCGGCCGCGGCCCCTTCGGCCGCGCCCAGCGGGGCGAGCACCTCCTGCTGAACTGGGACGAGGCCCGCTGGACGGCGCAGGCCGACCCGCAGGGGGCCACGAGCTTCCTCGCCGCGCACGAGGACCTCAAGCCCGCCGACCTGGCGGACATGCTCCACGACATGTCGGAGAAGCGCCGCGTCGAGGTCGCCAGCGAGCTGCAGGACGAACGCCTCGCGGACGTGCTCCAGGAGCTGCCCGACGACGACCAGGTGCAGATCCTCTCCCAGCTGGACATCGACCGCGCCGCCGACGTCCTGGAGGAGATGGACCCGGACGACGCGGCGGACCTGCTCCACGAGCTGCCCGACTCCCAGCAGGAGCTGCTGCTCGAACGCATGGAGCCGGAGGACGCCGAGGACGTCCGGCGCCTGCTCGAGTACGAGGAGGGCACGGCGGGCTCGCTCATGACCCCCGTGCCGGTCATCCTCCCCCCGGAGGCCACCGTGGCCGAGGCCATGGCGACCATCCGACAGCAGGAGATCTCCCCCGCGCTGGCCTCGCTCGTGATCGTGGCCCGGCCGCCGCTGGAGACGCCGACGGGCCGGTTCCTCGGCGTCGTCCACTTCCAGCGCCTGCTGCGCTACCCGCCGCCGGAGGCGATCGGCAACATCATGGACAAGGACCTCGAGCCCGTCTCGGACCTCGCCCCCATCGCCCACGTGACCCGCGAGCTCGCGACCTACAACCTCACGTGCATCCCCGTGGTGAACGAGCAGGACCGCGTCGTCGGGGCCGTGAGCGTGGACGATCTGCTCGACCACATCCTGCCCGACGACTGGCGGGCCATGGACCTCGACGACGCCGAGACCCGCCCCGCAACCTGACCCCGCGGCCCGCCGCCGCACGACACCGGAGGTGTGAGCATGACCCAGACCGCGCGAGACCTGCGCCCGGGCCGCGGCACCGGCCTGGACACCCCGCTGAGCGCCAGCGGGCGCCGCGTGCCCCGGCTGGCCCCGAACCCGGACGCCTTCGGCGAGGCCACCGAGGGCATCGCCCGCTTCATGGGCACCCCGCAGTTCCTCGTCTGGATGACGCTGTTCTGCGCCGCCTGGCTGGGCTGGAACACGTTCGGCCCGATGGAGTGGCGGTTCGACTCCGCCGAGCTCGGCTTCACCGCGCTCACGCTCATGCTCTCCCTCCAGGCGTCCTACGCCGCACCCCTGCTCCTGCTGGCGCAGAACCGCCAGGACGACCGGGACAGGGTCGCGCTGCGCGAGGACCGTGACCGCGCCGAGCGCAACCTCGCCGACACCGAGTTCCTCACCCGCGAGATCGCCGGTCTGCGGCTGGCCGTCCAGGAGGTCGCCACGCGCGACTTCGTGCGCGGCGAGCTGCGCGGCGTCCAGGACGACCTCAGGGACGACCTCCGCGAGGCGCTGCGCGCCGAGCTGCGGGAGGAGATCCGGGAGGAGATCCGGGAGGAGATCCGCGCCGGCCTCCCGGGCGCCGAGGCTCAGCCCCGCAAGAGCAAGAAGTCCAAGGGCCGGGGCCGGGACGCGCGGCGCGGCGACGCCGGCGCCGAGCCCACGACCACCACGCTCGCGACCCTCGCGGCGCAGGAGGCCCAGGAGGCCCGCGAGGCCGGGGGGTCCGGTCCGGTGACCGGTCCCGCCGGCGGTGCGGGCCCGGTGGACGGGGGCGGCCGATGAGCGCCCTGGGCCTGCCCGTGCCCGAGGTCCGCACCGACCTCGAGCGCCGGGTGCTGGAGCGGCTCGCCGCGGTCCAGGACCCCGAGATCCGCCGCCCGATCACCGACCTCGGCATGGTGGAGTCGGTCGTGGAGACCGCCCCGGGCGTCGTCGAGGTCGCGGTGCTGCTCACGATCGCCGCGTGCCCCCTGCGCGGGACGATCCAGACGGACGTGGCCGCCGCCGTCGCCGACGTGCCCGGCTGCGGGTCCGTGGACGTGCGCGTCGGGGTCATGGAGCCCGAGCGCCGCCTGGCGCTGCAGGACGCCCTGCGCGCGGCCCGGCCGACGAACCCGTTCGGGAAGGACACGCTCACGCGCGTCCTCGCGGTGGCCTCGGGCAAGGGCGGCGTGGGCAAGTCCTCGGTCACGGCCAACCTCGCGGTCGCGCTCGCCGCGCGCGGGCTCGCCGTCGGCCTGATCGACGCGGACGTGCACGGCTACTCCATCCCCGGGCTCCTGGGCGTGACCGCCACCCCGACCAAGCTGGACCGGATGATCCTGCCACCCGTGGTGCGGGACGTGAAGGTCATCTCGATCGGCATGTTCCTCGACGCGGACCGGCCGGTGGCCTGGCGCGGGCCGATGCTGCACCGCGCGCTCGAGCAGTTCGTCACGGACGTGCACTGGGGCGACCTGGACGTGCTGCTCGTGGACCTGCCCCCGGGCACCGGGGACATCGCGATCTCGACGGCGCAGCTGCTGCCCGCCTCGGAGCTGCTCGTGGTGACCACGCCGCAGCACGCCGCAGCGCAGGTGGCCGCGCGCGCCGGTCAGCTGGCGGAGCAGACGGGGCAGACCGTGGCCGGCGTCGTGGAGAACATGGGGCCGATGACCCTGCCGGACGGCACCGTGCTGGATGTGTTCGGGACCGGCGGCGGTGCCGAGGTGGCGGAGCGGCTGTCCGGGGTGCTGGACACTCAGGTGCCGCTGCTGGGCACCGTCCCCCTGGACCCGGCGCTGCGCGCGGGCGGCGACGCCGGCGAACCCGTGGTGGTGTCCGCGCCGGAGAGCCCCGCGGGCCGGGCGCTGACGCAGATCGCGCAGCGGGTGGCCGTGCGACCGCGCGGGCTGGCCGGGCGACCCCTGCCGTTCACCCCTCGCTGACCTCGGGTGCCGGCGCCCCGGCCGGGGCACCCGACGCGCGCGACGGCGTCAGGTCGCGTCGACGTCGAAGGGGGCGGGCGCCAGCCCGAGCAGCTCGAGGGGGTCCGGTTCGGTCTCGACGGCGGCAGGACGCTCCTCTGCGAGGGCCTCGGCGCGGCCGGAGGCCATCAGGGCTGCGGCGGCACCGCCCACGGCGGCCGCCCCCGCGGCGGGCGCGGTGGACCGAGTCTGTGCGGCGGCGACGGACTCCGCGGCGGCGGTGCTGCCGCCCCCGGCGGGGCGGCGGAAGAGCGTCCGCGGATCCATGTCCGCCAGGTCCTGGTGGGTGAGGCCGCCGTGCACGTCCTCGGCGCTGATGCCCGTCGCCTGCGCCGCCCGGGACGCGGGCGTGGACGAGCCGTCGGCGGGCTCGCGGAGCGCGTCGCGGATGATGCGGCGCGGGTCGTACTGGCGGGGGTCGTACTTGCGCCAGTCCACCTCGTCGAAGTCCGTGCCGGTCTCCTCCTTGAACTGCGCCTTGGCACCCTCGGCCTTGTCGCGCATGACGCGCAGCCAGTCGGTGAAGGCGCGCGTGTACTCGGGGAGCTTCTCCGGCCCGAGGATGACGATCGCGAGCACCGCCAAGATGATGAACTCGCTGCCGTTGATACCTAACACCCTCCGAACTCTACTAGAGCGGCACCGCCCCACAGCCCGGAGCCGCGGGGGCGGGGCGGCTCAGCCGCGGGGGCGCGGCACGGCGTCCGCGATGCGTTCGAGGCCTCGCTCCAGGCGCTCCTCGACGGCGTCTCCGCCGCCCAGCTCGAGCACCCGTGCCCGCTCGGAGACCAGCAGGTGGGTGAGGACCGCGTCCGCGCGCTCGTCCGGCAGGGTGGCCTCCACGCGGTAGGCGGCCTGCGGCGTGGTCAGCTCGGCCGTCCAGCCGTCCTCGCCCCCCGCCGGGACGATCCGGTAGACGCCGCCGCCGGCCAGTCGACGCTCCTGCGCCCCCGTGCTCAGGGGCGCGGTCGAGGCACAGCCCTCCGGGGCGGCTCCCACGATCCGGGGTCGGCACTCGCGGACGGTCACGGTCGGCTCGTCCCGGCCCCAGCCGACGACGACCTCCACGTCCTCGGCCGTCTGGGTGGTGTCCACGGTGAGCGGCTCCAGTCCGGCCCCCACGAGGGAGGGCACCGTCCAGCCCTGACCCCGCAGCTCCGCGACGGTGCCGCGCCGGTCCGTCGACGCGGTCCCGGCCGCCGGCAGGGCGACGGTGTCCGTCGGGGCCGTGCGCTGGGCCGCGGTGCGGGGCGCGCCGGCCACCCAGACCGCGGTGAACAGCCCTCCGAGCAGGACGACGAAGGTCAGCAGCCCCACCACCAGGCGGCCGGAGACGCCGCGGGCGCGCAGCACCGGGGCGACGACGGCGCCGGCCGGACGCTGGTGCACCGTGCGGGCGGCGTCGAGCACGCGGGCCCGGGCCTGGACGGTGGCGCGGCACTCGGGGCAGCGGTCCAGGTGGCGGGCGATGCGCGCCCGGGACGCGGCGGGGAGGGCGCCCTCGAGGTAGGCGTCCATGTGGCGCTGGGTGTGTCGACGTCCCATGCGGCCACCTCCTCGGTCCTCGCGTCCTCGGTCCGGCGAACGGCCTCCCGCACGGCGGGAGCCGGTCCGTGCCGTGTCCCATCATCGGCCCGCCTCCTGAGAGAACACTGGGTCGCGGCCGCGTGCCGGCCCGTACACTGGCCCGCGTCGCCCGTGCCGCGGGCGAGGTCCCGTCGTCGTCGTCCCGGAGTCAGCCATGAGCGCCCTGCAGCCCCAGCCCACCGACAAGCACGCGTCCTGGGCCTGGTCGGAGAGCCGGGCCACCGAGGACGACGTCGTCCTGCGCGCCCGCGAGCGCGCCGCCGAGCTGGACGTGCCGCCGGTGAGCGAGGGGACGGCGGCCCTGTTGACGGTGCTGGCGGCCACGCGTGCCCCCGCGGCGGTCGTGGAGGTGGGCACGGGCGCCGGCGTCTCGGGCCTCGCCCTGATGCGCGGTCTGCCCGAGCGCACGGTCCTCACCACCGTGGACCCGGACGCGGAGGCCCAGCGCGCGGCCCGCGAGGCGTTCTCGGAGGCCCGCCTGCCCACGAGCCGCACCCGCATGATCACGGGGCGCTCCCGGCTCGTCCTCCCCCGGCTCACGAGCGGCGCCTATGAGATGGTCCTGGTGGACGGGGACCCGGCCGCGCGTCAGTTCGACGTCGAGCAGGCCGCGCGCATGCTCGCCCCCGGCGGCGTGCTCGTCGTGGTGGACGCCCTCGACGGGGACCGCGTTCCCCGGCCCGCCGTGCGCGACGAGTCCACCGTGTCCGCCCGGGCGGTGGACCGCCTCATCCGGGAGGACGAGCACTGGCTGTCCGCCGTCGTCCCCTCCGGCACGGGCGTGCTGATCGCGGTGCGCCGCTGATCCGCGGCGTCGCCGGGGACGCGGACGCCCCGCGCACCGTGACGGTGCGCGGGGCGTCCGCGTCGAAGGGGTCCGGGCTCAGGCCTGGATGACGCCCTCGAGGCACTCCTTGAGCTCGCGGGCCTCGTCCGCGTTGATCTCCAGCACGAGACGGCCGCCGCCGTCGATCGGCACGCGCATGATCAGGCTGCGCCCCTCCTTGGTCACTTCCATGGGACCGTCCCCGGTGCGGGGCTTCATGGCGGCCATTGCGACTTCCCTTCTGGATGATGTTCCCGTCACGGCGTCCGGCGACCGCGGGAGCGGGCACTGACCGGACGCCTCCGGCGCCCCCGCACGCGGGCGTGCGCGAGGCCGGTCACATCACCATTATCGCGGATTCCGCGTGCGCGCGCCAAACGATGGCCCGCACCGAGCCCGGCCCGCGACTCAGGCGCGCCCCGCCGGATCGCTCCGGGACGGGTCGGCGGCCTCGAGCTCGGCCACCCGGGCCCGCAGTGCGGTCGCCTCGTCCTCACGCTCCGCGAGGGCGTCCCGCAGCCGCAGCAGGACGGCGTCCACCTGGTCCCGCTGGTAGCCGGGCACCGCGACGGCCAGCCGCAGCAGGCCGACGTCCGCCGCGCGCGGCCGCTCCGGCAGCAGCACGGGGTGCCCGGGCGTCCTCCCGGCCGGGTCGCCGGCCCGGAGCGTGAGCCGGCCCGCGAGGGCGGCGGCCAGGGCCGCCAGCACGACGACGAGCACGGCCACGAGGACGATCCACTGCGGCCCGCTCACGCGTCGGCCCTCCCCGCCGAGCGGAGCACGCACGCGACGGCCTCCTCCGCCGTGTCCACGAGCTGGACGAGCTCCGGGTCCTCGGGCGAGATCATGCCGCGCTCCACGAGCGTGCCGCGGATCCAGTCCACGAGCGGGCCCCAGAAGCCGCGGTCCACGAGGACCACGGGGAAGCGGGTGACGGTGCCGGTCTGCACGAGGGTGAGGGACTCGAAGAGCTCGTCCAGGGTGCCGAGGCCGCCGGGCAGCACGACGAAGCCCTGCGCGTACTTGAGGAACATGACCTTGCGGACGAAGAAGTAGCGGAAGTCCACGCCCACGTGCACCCAGGGGTTCAGACCGGTCTCGAACGGCAGGTCGATCCCCAGGCCCACGGACTCTCCACCGGCCTCGTGGGCGCCCCGGTTGGCGGCCTCCATGGCGCCGGGCCCCCCGCCGGTGATGACCGTGTACCCGGCCCGGGCCAAGCGGGTCCCGACCTCGTGGGCCAGGACGTACTCGGCGCTGCCCTCGGGCGTGCGCGCCGAGCCGAACACGGAGACCGCGGGACCCAGCCCCGCCAGGGTGCCGAAGCCCTCGACGAACTCCGCCTGGATGCGCAGGACACGCCAGGCCTCGGACGTCGTCGAGGCGACGTCGGCGGCGGGGCGTGCGGCGTCGCCGGGCCGCCGGCCGTCGAGGAGGAGCTGGTCGAACGTGGGGGTGCGCGCCGCCTCCCCGCGCAGGACCTGCCCGCCGCGGCGGACGCGCTGGGGCTTGGCGGCGACGTCGCCGCCCGAGGGGTGCTCATGTGGGGCCATGGCGCCAGCCTAACGAGCCGGCGGGCCGCCGGGGCCGGCGTCGCACGGCGCACCGCGCCGGGTGTGGCGTGCGCTATATTCCACTGGCATGACGCAGATCACGCCTGAGCAGCCCCACGGCGCCCACCTCCCCGACGAGGCCGGTGTGCGGCGCCGTCGCGGTGCCGCGGGCGATGACCTGATCGTCCTCGAGGGCGTCAACAAGCACTTCGGCGACTTCCACGCCCTCCGACAGATCGACCTGCGGATCCCGCGCGGCCAGGTGGCGATCGTCCTCGGCCCGTCCGGCTCCGGCAAGTCGACGCTGTGCCGCACGATCAACCGGCTCGAGACCATCGACGACGACGGCGGCCGCATCCTGGTCGACGGGCGGCCGCTCCCCACCGAGGGCAGACAGCTCGCCCAGCTGCGCGCCGAGATCGGCATGGTCTTCCAGTCCTTCAACCTCTTCGCGCACAAGTCGATCCTGGAGAACGTGACCCTCGGGCCCATCAAGGTGAAGGGCAAGCGCCGGGCGGACGCCGAGCGGCACGCCATGGAGCTGCTCGAGCGCGTGGGCGTGGCCCAGCAGGCGAGGAAGATGCCGGCCCAGCTCTCCGGCGGGCAGCAGCAGCGCGTGGCCATCGCCCGTGCCCTGGCGATGGAGCCGAAGGCCCTGCTCTTCGACGAGCCGACCTCCGCCCTCGACCCCGAGATGGTGCAGGAGGTCCTCGACGTCATGGTCCAGCTCGCCGAGGGCGGCATGACCATGGTCGTGGTCACCCATGAGATGGGCTTCGCCCGCAAGGCCGGGGACCGCGTGGTCTTCATGGCCGACGGCGCCATCCTCGAGGACACCGACCCCGACACCTTCTTCACGAACCCCCGACACGAGCGTGCCCAGGACTTCCTGGGCAAGATCCTCGCGCACTGACCCCGTCCCCCATCGCACCCCACCGCACCGAACCAGAGGAGAGCACCATGCTCCGCACGAAGCTCCTGACCCTGTCCGCCGTCACCGCCGCGGCCGCGCTGTCCCTCACCGCCTGCGCGCCGTCGTCCTCGCAGGGCGGCGGTGGCGACGCCGCCGGCTCGTCCTCGGCCGGCGAGGCGACGTCGTCCGGCTCCGGCGAGAGCCTGCGCATCGGCATCAAGTTCGACCAGCCGGGCCTGGGCTACCGCGAGGGCTCGGCCCAGCCCACCGGCTTCGACACGGACGTGGCCCGCTACGTGGCGGACAAGCTCGGCGTGGCCGAGCAGGACATCGAGTGGGTCCAGACCCCGTCTGCGAACCGGGAGAACGCCCTGGAGAACGGCGAGGTCGACATGATCTTCGCGACGTACTCCATCACGGACGCCCGCAAGGAGCGCGTCGCCTTCGCGGGCCCGTACTTCGTGGCCGGCCAGGACCTGCTGGTCCGCGCGGACGACACCGCGATCACCGGCCCCGAGGCCCTCGACGGGAAGAACCTCTGCTCCGTCACCGGCTCCACCTCGGCCCAGAAGATCAAGGACCAGTTCGCCTCCGGCGTGAACCTGGTGGAGCAGGGCGGCTACGCCGAATGCGTGACCTACCTCGAGTCCGGCCAGGTGGACGCCGTGACCACGGACGACATCATCCTCGCGGGCCTGGCCGCCGCCGACGCCAACAAGGGCAAGTTCAAGGTCGTCGGCAACACCTTCACCACGGAGCGCTACGGCGTCGGCCTGCCGAAGGACTCGGAGCGCTGCGAGGACATCAACGAGGCGATCAAGGAGATGAAGGACTCCGGCGAGTGGAAGAAGGCCCTCGAGTCCAACACCGAGGGCACGGGCTACGCCTACGACGAGGCGCTGAACTCCGGCGAGGACGCCGAGTTCGAGCCCTGCGCCTGACGGCCTCCTGCGCCGGGTGGGCCGAGGGCGTGACCTGAACCGTCACCCTCGGCCCGCCCGGCGGCTCCCCTGCCCGTCAGCCCTGTCCCGACCCTCGGAGAAGACATGGAATCGATCTCCTCGCTCCTCGCGGACTACGGCGCGGACATCCCGCTCGCGTTCTGGACGAACATCAGGCTCGCGTTCCTCGCGACCCTCGGCTCGTTCGTCCTCGGCGTGGTGCTCGCCCTGTTCCGCATCTCGCCCGTCCCCTCGCTGCGCGCCCTCGGCACCGCCTACGTCAACGTGGTCCGCAACACCCCGCTCACGATCATCATGCTGCTCGGCGTGCTCGCCGTCTGGGGACAGCTGAAGATCAGCTTCTCGTCCGACTTCACGCTGAACTTCTTCATCTACGCCGTGATCGCACTCTCGCTCTACCACGCGGCGTTCATGTGCGAGGCGATCCGCTCCGGCGTCAACACCGTCCCGCTCGGGCAGGCCGAGGCCGCCCGCTCCATCGGCCTGGGCTTCCTGCCCGCGGCCCGCCACGTGATCCTGCCCCAGGCGCTGCGCGGGGCCATCACCCCGCTCGGCAACACCGTGATCGCGCTGACCAAGAACACCACCGTCGCCGCCGCGGCGTCGGTGGCGGAGGCCTCGGGCCTGATGAAGCGCATGATCGAGTTCAGCCCGGACGTGATGGTGGCGATCTTCCTGACCTTCGCGATCGGCTTCTGCCTGATCGTCATCCCCATCGGCCTGCTGACCACGTGGGCCTCGGAGAAATGGGCGGTGGCCCGATGAGCGCCCAGGCCTCCGTCCTCTTCGACGCCCCGGGCCCGATCGCCCGCCGGCGGATCCTCCTCGCCAACCTCGTCGCCCTCGCCGCGGTGCTGGCCGTGGCAGTGCTCGTCCTGATCCAGATGAACGCCACCGGCCAGCTCTCCGGCCGCCGCTGGCTGGCCGCCGTCGACGGCAACGCGTGGCGGAACTACTACCTGCCGGGCCTGCAGTTCACCCTGCAGTCCGCGGGCATCGCCGTGGTCACCTCCGTGGTGTTCGGCCTGGTGTTCGGCTTCCTGCGGCTGGCCCCGTTCGGCCCGGTGCGCTGGCTGGCCGCCGTCGTCGTGGAGTTCTTCCGGGCCGTGCCGGTGCTCGTGATGATGGTGTTCTTCTACCAGCTGTTCGCACAGGTCGCGCGCACCGGGGCGATCCAGCCCCAGGACGGCCCGTACTACGCGGTGATCGCGGCGCTGACCCTGTACAACGGGTCCGTGATCGCGGAGCTGGTGCGCTCCGGGGTGCGCTCGCTGCCGCGCGGCCAGCGCGAGGCGGCCGCGGCGGTGGGCATGACGAGCATGCAGTCCCTGCGGCTCGTGGAGGTGCCCCAGGCCCTCATCGCCATGCTGCCCTCGCTGCTGAGCCAGTTCGTGGTGATCCTCAAGGACTCGGCGCTGGGCTACCTCATCGGCTTCTTCGAACTCCTGCAGTACGCCCGCCAGCTCGGCTCCGGCAACGGCAACATCCTGCAGTCCCTCGTGGTGGCCGCGATGATCTTCATCGTGATCAACTTCCTCCTCACCTGGGCGGCCACCCGGCTCTCGCGGCGGCTGTCGTCGCGGACGGCCGGCGACGCCAGCGCCCCCACGACCCCGCGCGTCGGGGCGCCCACGGACACAGCGGGCTGACCGGGCGGCGGGCGAGGCGGGCCCGCGGGTCGGGCGGGTGGCGGCGGCCGACGTCGTCGGGTCAGCCGGCCAGCCAGGCCGCGAGCGCCGCGAGGCACGCGTGGACCGCCTCGCGGGGCACGTGCTCGTCGTCCGTGTGGGCCAGGAGGGCGTCGCCGGGGCCGAAGTTGACCGCGGGCACGCCCAGCTGGGAGAACCGCGCCACGTCCGTCCACCCGTACTTGGGCTGGGGCTCTCCCCCGACGGCGGCGACGAACGCGGCGGCGGCCGGTCGGTCCAAACCGGGGCGGGCGGCGGGCGAGGCGTCGTCGATCCGCACCTGGGCGTCCCAGTCCACGCCGGCCCCCTCCAGCACCGCGCGGACGTGCGCGTGGGCCTGCTCGAGGGTCTTGTCCGGAGCGAACCGGTAGTTCAGGTCCACGGACGCCTCGTCCGGGATGACGTTGCCCGCGACGCCGCCGGTCACGCGGATCGCGTGGAGCCCCTCGCGGTATTCCAGGCCCTCCACCGTGACCGTGGCCGGCTCGTACGCCGCCAGGGCGGTGAGCACGGGGGCCAGCTTGTGGATCGCGTTGTCGCCGCGCCAGGCGCGGCCGGAGTGCGCCGCGACACCGGGGAAGGCGACGCGGTACCGGCACGTGCCGTTGCAGCCGCCCTCCACGACGCCGTCGGTCGGCTCGAGCAGCACCGCGAAGTCGCCCTCCAGCAGCTCGGGGGCCTGGCGGGCCACGCGGGCGAGGCCCGAGAGGTCCGAGGAGACCTCCTCGTGGTCGTAGAACACCCACGTGACGTCGTGCACGGGGGTCGGGCCGTCCGCGCGGCCGAAGCGACCGGCCAGGGCCAGCTGCACGGCGACGCCGGACTTCATGTCCACGGCTCCGCGGCCGTACAGCACGTCCCCGTCCCACGCCGAGGGCACGGTCCCGCGCGAGCCCGGCACGGTGGGCAGGGGCACCGTGTCCAGGTGCCCGGCCAGGATCACGCGGGTCGACCGCCCCAGAGCGGTGCGGGCGACGACGGCGTCCCCGAACCTCCGCACCTCGAGGCCGCCGAGGGCGCGCAGGGCCTGCTCGACGGCGTCGGCCAGCGGCCCCTCCTCCCCCGAGACGGAGCGCACGTCCAGCAGGGTGGCGGTGAGCGCCGCGACGTCGAGGTCCGGATCGGCGAGGTCGGGCAGGGTGTTGGGGGTGAGACTCATGTGTCCAGTCTACGGACGCGCCTCCCGTCGCCCCGCAGCGTGCCACCGCCACTCAGTAGGCTGAGGCGCATGACCCAGACCGCCGCACAGCAGCCCTCCTCCCGTCTCGTCTCCGGCCACGGCCTGGCCACCACGGCCGCCGACGGCGCCGTCCTGGACGTGTGGTTCCCCGCCCCCGTGGCCGGCCCGCTCTCCGCTGCGGACGCCTCGCTGCGCGACACCCTGCGCGCCCTCGCCGCGGACGACGCGGACCGCGGGACCACGCAGGCCGTCGTCGAGCTGGAAGTCGACCTGGACGCCGCCCCGGCCTCCACCGCGGACGCGTGGCTGCGCCTGCACGCCCTCTCGCACCGCCTGGCGCGGCCGAACGAGCTCAACCTCGACGGCGTCTTCGGGCTGCTCACCAACGTGGTGTGGACGAACCACGGACCCTGCGCGGTCGCCGACTTCGAGCTGACGCGGGCGAGGCTGCGTGCCCGCGGCGCCGTGCAGGTGTACGGCGTGGACAAGTTCCCGCGCATGACGGACTACGTCGTGCCCTGCGGGGTGCGCATCGGCGACGCGGACCGGGTGCGCCTGGGCGCCCACCTGGCCGAGGGGACGACCGTGATGCACGAGGGCTTCGTCAACTTCAACGCGGGCACCCTGGGGCACTCGATGGTGGAGGGCCGGATCTCGGCCGGCGTCGTGGTGGGCGACGGGTCCGACGTCGGAGGCGGCGCGTCCATCATGGGCACGCTCTCCGGCGGCGGCACCCAGCGGATCGTGATCGGCGAGCACGTGCTGCTCGGCGCGAACTCCGGCGTGGGCATCTCCGTCGGCGACGACTGCGTGGTCGAGGCCGGTCTGTACGTCACCGCGGGCACGCGCGTGAGCGTGCTCCAGGACGGCGAGGCGGCGCGGACCGTGAAGGCCGTGGACCTCTCCGGCGTGCCGAACCTGCTGTTCCGCCGCAACTCCACCACGGGCGGGGTCGAGGCCCTCCCCCGCGCCGGCCGGACCGTCGAACTGAACGCGGCGCTGCACGCGAACTGACCCGGCGCACTCGCCCCGCGGCTCTTCCCTCCCCT
>NZ_JABFNH010000011.1:19816-60030 GCF_017168435.1 Micrococcus sp. KRD070 | reverse complement strand
GCTCCGACCCCCGCGACCGCCTGGCCCGTGCCCTGCGCATGGACGCCTTCCCGGCCCGGCTCGCGGAGGATCCACGCGGCTTCCCCGCGGGCGTCGCGCCCGGGATCACGGGACTCGTCCCGGGCCCCGAGGCGTAGACTGGAGGCACTCGGCCGGGTCCGCCCGGGGCCCGTCGAGTCCGACTCGAGGAGGTCGCCATGTCCGCCCAGACCCAGCCCGCCGCCACCCGCCGTGAGGACGCACCGCTCGGCGTCCTGGTGGGTGTGGACGGCTCCGACCAGTCCGTCTCCGCCGCCCGCTGGGCCCAGCGCGAGGCCGGCCTGCGCGGCGAGCCGCTGACCCTCGTCACCGCCTACTCGATCCCCGCGTACTGGGGTTACGGCGCGGACGCCGGCGGCGCCGTCCTGGACGACTCCCGTCTCCGCGAGGGCGTGCAGGCCCTCCTGGAGGAGGTCGCCGGCAAGCTCGACGCCGACGGGGTGCGTCCGGAGCTGCGTGTGGAGATCGGGGACGCGGCCGGCGTCCTCGTGGAGCTCTCCGCCGAGGCCTCCCTGCTCGTCTCGGGCGCGCGCGGCCGCGGCGGCTTCATGGGCCGCCTGCTCGGCTCGGTGGCCGCCGCGCTGCCCGGCCACGCGCACTGCCCGGTCGCCATCATCCCCGCCGGGGTCGAGGCCAGCCGCGCGGGGGACAGGACCGCCGTCGTGGTGGGCGTCGACGGTTCCGAGCAGGGCCGTGCCGCCGCTCTCGAGGCCGCTGAGGAGGCCCGCCTCCGCCAGGCCCCGCTGAAGCTCGTGTGCGCCGTCCCGCCCCTGGGCGCGAACGCCGCATGGCTGGCCGTCAGCCTGGACGAGGAGGCCCGCGAGCGGGAGCTGCGCGAGCGCCTCGACGCCGGCGCCGCGTGGATCAGCTCCGAGTTCCCCGGCCTCGAGGTCCTCACCGAGCTCGTGGACGGCACCCCCGTGGACGTGATGGTGGACCAGACCGCCACCGCCCGCCTCACCGTGGTGGGCACGCGCGGTCTGGGCGGCTTCGCCGGTGCGATCGTCGGCTCCACGAGCCGCGGCGTCGCGGACCACGCGAAGGGCCCGGTGCTCGTCGTCCCGTTCCGCGAGGACGTCCGCCTCAGCCGCCGCGCCTCGTTCGGCCCGGTCCAGGACCAGCCGGAGTCCTGATCGTCGCTCAGCCCCAGCCGAGCTCGTGGAGCCGCTCCTCGGAGATGCCGAAGAAATGCCCCACCTCGTGCATGACGGTGACGGTGATCTCGTCCTCGAGCTCGGCGCGGGAGGTGCAGTGGCGGGTGAGCGGGCCGCGGAACACCACGATCCGGTCCGGCATCTGCCACGCGAACTCGGCGCGCTCGGTCAGCGGCACGCCCTCGTAGAGGCCGAACAGCTCGGTGGCCGGGTCCTCCCAGCGCTGCGGCTCGTACTCGTCCTCCACCACCACGACGACGTTCGTCAGCAGCCGGGCCAGCTCGTCCGGGATGCGGGTGAGGGCCGCGGAGACGGCGTCGTCGAACTCCTGCTCGCTCATCCACGTGGCGGCGGGCTGCTCGGGCGACGGGCGGTGGTCCACGGCGGCTCCTGGGGGTGCGGGGCTCCGCGGTGCGGAGGGCGGCCGGCCGGCGGCCGGACTTGCCGGAGGGTGTGCGGCCACCATAGACTCCCAGGGTCCACCTCGGGAATCTCGACATCGGACCTGCCCCTATCGTCTAGAGGCCTAGGACACCGCCCTTTCACGGCGGCGACACGGGTTCGAATCCCGTTGGGGGTACGCAGAACGGCCGCCCTCGGCAGCCGGAACGGCACGTGGAGCGTGGATTTGCACGACGCTCGGAGGCTCTGCTAGAGTTTCCACTCGTTGCGAAAGCGGCGAGAACAACAGAACATGGCCCTGTAGCGCAGTTGGTTAGCGCGCCGCCCTGTCACGGCGGAGGTCGCGGGTTCAAGTCCCGTCAGGGTCGCTCGGATCGTCCGATCACCGGCATTCGGAAACGGAGTCCGGTGACGCATGGTCCTGGTGACGAAGGTCGCCGGGCTCTGTAGCTCAGTTGGTAGAGCGTACGACTGAAAATCGTAAGGTCACCGGATCGACGCCGGTCGGAGCCACCACTTCGAGAAGGCCCCCCGCAGACGCGGGGGGCCTTCGTCGTCCGGGGCGACGGGCCGCTGACAGGGGGAGACGCGGTGGGCACACTGGGTCGATGCCCGATTCCTCCTCCGCCCGCGCGACCGGTGGCGAGACCGCGCTCGTGGTGATCGACGTCCAGCACAGCTACTTCGAGCATCCCGCGCTGGCCGCCCATCAGGCCGAGCTGACGGCGGCGGTCGTGGAACTGCTCCGGACCGCGCACGAGGCCGGCCGTCCCGTCTTCCTGGTGCGGACCGAGCACGCCCGGGACCGCTCCACGTGGACGTTGAACATGCTGGCCGACGGCGAGGGCTTCGCCTTCCCTGGCACCCGGCAGGCCGCTCTGCTCGACGGGGTCGCGGCGGCCGCCCCGGACGCCGTCGAGGTCGTGAAGACCCGGGACTCCGCCTTCCACGGCACCGGGCTGGCGGCCGAGCTGCGGGGCCGCGGGGTGGATCGGCTCCTGCTGTGCGGCGTCTCCACCCACAGCTGCATCGCCGAGACCGCCACGGCCGCGTTCGCCCTCGACTTCCACGCCGCGATCGCGACGGACGCGATCGCCTCCGAAGAGCCGGCGCTGGCCGCGGCGATGCTCGACTTCCTCCGCGCCGAGATGCGTCAGCCGCTCCTCGGGCAGGACGAGGCACTCACCCTCCTGCGCACCGGCCTCGTCCCCGACCGGGGCTGAGGGGCGGTCACAGGATCTCGACGTCGCCCTCGTCCGCACGCGTGCGGTCCTGGGCGTCCTCCTCGATGTGCATGGCGGCGGACTCCGCATTGCGCAGGGAGTCCGGGGCACGTCCCTCCCCGGCCCAGTGCTGCGGGTCGTCCGAGCCGCCGCGCACGGGCTGGCCGTCGCGGCCGTCCTCCGGCTCGGGGTCGCCGGCGGCGTTGGGATCGGCGAGCAGGTCCGTCTCGAGCTCTCGTTCGTCCTCGCGGTCCTCGAAGGGGACGTCGGTCATGGTGCGGGTCCTTCCTCTCACGGGCGGGCCCGTCCGGCGCCGCCGTCGTCGTGGTGCCCCACACCCTAGTGAGGCCGCCCACGCCTCACCAGGGGGCGCCCGCGCCGGGGCCGTGGGCGCGGTCACCCCGCCGGGTGAGACCGTCCACTCGGCCGCGTCTCAGGCAGGGAGCCGGCGTGCGGGACCACGTAAGGTCGGGAGGATGAGCGATCCGACACCGCCCTCGACCGAGCCCATGATCCCCGAGCAACCCGGGAACCATCCGTCCTCGGCGACCGCCCCCGACGCCGGCGTCGCCCCTGCCACCTCCGCCGCGGCCGCCCGCGACCGCGTCCTGCTGCCGTGGGTGTTCTGGCCCTCCGCGGTCATCGTGCTCTCCTTCGTGGGGGCCACGCTGCTCGCCCCCGACCAGATGACCGTGGGCATCGGCCTGGTCCAGCAGGCCATCATCACGAACTTCTCGTGGTGGTACGCGCTCGTCGCCCTGTTCTTCGTGCTGTTCTGCGGCTACCTCGCGTTCTCCCGCAAGGGCGGGATCACGCTGGGCAAGCCCGATGAGAAGCCCGAGTTCTCCACGCTGTCCTGGTTCTCCCTGCTCTTCGCGGCGGGCATGGGCATCGGCCTCGTGTTCTTCGGCATGACCGAGCCGCTCATGCACTTCACCGATCCGCGGCCCGACGTGGCGGCCGCCAACCCCACCCAGGCGGAGGCCGCCCAGTCGGCGCTGGCCACCACGTTCCTGCACTGGGGCCTGCAGCCCTGGGCGATCTACGCGGTGGTGGGCGTGGCGGTCGCGCTGGCCATCCACCGGCGCGGCCGTCCCCTCGCGCTGCGCTGGGCCTTCGAGCCGCTGATCGGCGAGCGCCGCGTGCGCGGCGGCTGGGGCCACCTGATCGACAACATCGCCCTCATCGGCACCGTCTTCGGCGTGGCCACCTCGCTGGGCCTCGGGGTCACCCAGATGTCCGCGGGCCTGCGCGCGCTGGGCATCGTGCCCGAGGACAGCCCCTGGCTCGAGTACGCCATGATCGGCGCGGTCACCTGCGTGGTGCTCTACACCGTGGTCTCCGGCGTGGAGCGCGGCATGAAGTGGCTGTCCAACACCAACCTGATCCTGGCCGCCGGCCTGCTGCTGTTCATCGCGATCGTGGGACCCACCGCGTTCCTGTTCAAGGAGATGGTGCAGTCCCTCGGCTCCTACATGCAGTACTTCTTCGCGAACTCGCTCAACGTCTCCGCGTTCTACGGCGCCGAGGGCGACGCGTGGCAGGCCGGCTGGAGCGCGTACTACTGGGGCTGGTGGATGTCCTGGACGCCGTTCGTCGGCATCTTCATCGCCCGCATCTCGCGCGGTCGCACCGTGCGCGAGTTCATCGCCGGCGTGCTGCTGGTGCCCACCATGGTGGGCGTGGTCTGGTTCGGCATCCTGGGCGGCACCGCGATCTTCCTCGAGACCACCCGCCCGGCCGGGTACACCTCCGTGGTGGGCGCGGACGGCGCCATCGACTCGAACACCGCGCTCTTCCAGGTGCTCGAGCAGCTGCCCGCGGGCACGATGCTCGTGGTCGGCGCCATCATCCTCTCGGGCATCTTCTTCATCACCTCCGCCGACTCGGGCTCGCTCGTGATGGGCATGCTCGCCACGGGCGGCGACGTGAACCCGAAGGCCACGGTGAAGATCTTCTTCGCCATCGCCACCTCGCTCATGGCCGCGGCCCTGCTGGCCGCCGGCGGCCTGTCCGCGATCCAGGTCCTGGCCATCACCATCGGCCTGCCGTTCTCCGTGATGATGCTGCTGATCTGCCTGGCCACGTTCCGCTCGCTCGGCTACTCCGTGGCGCGGGTGGAGGCGGTGCGCCGCCAGGCCATGCTGGCCTCCATCAAGGACCGCCTGGGCCTCGAGTCCGACGACGACGAGGTGATCGACGCCGGCCCCGTGGCGGCGTCGCAGTGGTGGGCCTCGCTCAGCCGCGACCACCAGCAGCGGATCGCCGATGCGGCCGCCGGCGTCCCGGCCTCGGAGGGGCCTCGCCGCACCCGGCTGCGCCGCCACGAGCACTGACGTCCGCCCCCGGGCGCCCTCCCGGCCCCGACGAGAACGGCCCCTGTCCCGCGCGGGACAGGGGCCGTCGTCGTCGTGGGGGTCAGTCCTCGTGGGACTGGCGGGTGCGGACCACCGGCAGGGTGCCGGTGCGGCTGTGGGCCGCGGCCGACGTGCGGGTGCCCGTGACGAACCAGGCGAGGGTCAGGACCGCGACCCACACGAGACCGATGATGAGCGCGCGGCGCGAATCCGGGATGGTAGCCATGGTGATCACCACGGTGGCCACAAACGCCAGGCCCAGGTAGGTGCCGACGTTGCCCAGCGGCATGGGGAAGGGGGACGGCTCCGCGCCCTGCTCCGCGACGCGCCTGCGCATGGCGCGGTGGGACAGGAAGATCATGGCCCAGGTCAGCACCACGGCGAACGAGGCGACGCCGGCCACCAGGCTGAAGGCGTTCGGGTCCACGGTGATCAGCACCGCGCCGAGCACCATCACGCCCAGCGTCACGGCCACGGACAGCCACGGCACGCCGCCGCGGTTGGTGTGGGTGAAGGCCCGGGGCGCCTGGCCGTCATGGGCCATCGCGTAGAGCAGGCGACCGGACGCGTAGATGCAGGCGTTGATCGCGGAGACGGCGGCCGTGAGCACCACGAAGTTCAGCAGGTGCGGGGCGAAGGGGACGCCGAGGCCCTCGAAGATCTGCACGAACGGGCTGGCCTTGCCGTCCACCTGGTTCCAGGGGACGAGGGCCATGATGACCGCCATCGTCAGCACGTAGAACAACAGGATGCGGATCGGCACCGTGTTGATGGCCTTGGGCAGCACCTTCTCCGGGTTCTTGGCCTCGCCCGCGGCCACGCCGAGGGTCTCGATGCCGCCGAAGGAGAACGTCACGATGGTGAGCGCGGTCAGCACGCCCAGGATGCCGTGCGGCAGGAATCCGCCGTGGTCCACGAGGTTCGCCAGGCTGGCTTGGGTGCCGTCCGCGGTGGAGGCGCCGGTGAAGAGCAGGATCACACCGCCGAAGATCATCGCCACGATGGCCCCGACCTTCACGAGCGTCAGCCAGAACTCGGCCTCGCCGAAGTTCCCGACGTGCGTGAAGTTGATCAGGCCGACCACGAGGATCGTGGCGGCGACCCAGGCCCAGGCCGGGACCCCCGGGAACCAGAACGCCATGTACGTGGTGATGGCGGCGGTGTCCGCGATGATCACGACGGCCAGCTCGAAGACGAAGGTCCAGCCGGTCACGTAGCCGGCGAAGGGGCCGAGATAACGGGAGGCATAGGCGGCGAAGGAGCCGGAGACGGGCTCACGGAGCGTCATCTCGCCGAGGGCGCGCATCACGAGGAACACGGCGGCGCCGGCGACGAGGAAGGACAGGATCACGCCCGGCCCGGCGGCCTGGATGCCGCCGGCCGAGCCGTAGAAGAGGCCGGTGCCCACCGCCGTGCCCAGGGCGATGAACATGATGTGCCGCTGGCTCAGGCCGCGGTGCAGCTGCCCGCGGTCCGTGGTGGCCGCGTCGGGCTCGGCGACGCGGGAGCCGGAGGGGGAGGTGCTCACGTGAAGTCTCCGCTCGAAGGGGGTGGATCAGGACACGCCATGGTGACTCGTGACACAGCGTTCATGCCACTTTGTCCGGTGTGATGCGAGTCATCGTGGACGTTACGTCGAGTTCATCCGACCGTGCCGGATGATGTGGCCTCGGCCACCGCTGATTCCTCGCGGAAGATCTGTGGCGCCCCGGCGGGTCCCGGGGCGTGCCCGGCTCAGTCCATGAGCAGCCACGCGGCGGCGTCGTGCGCGAGCTGCCCGTCCTGCACGGCCTCTGCCTCCTCGAGGGAGAACAGGGCCCGGGAATGGCCCGCGGGCAGGTCGACGGGATCGGTCGACAGGTTCGCCATCACGAGCACGGTGCGCGCCGGGATCGGCTCGCCCGAGCCCAGGTGCCGGCCACCGCCCGAGGTGACCGTGAACGCCAGCACCCCGCGTGCGGGGTCGTGGTGCTCGGACCACGCGAACGTGCCCGTGCCCAGGTCGAGCTCGCCGCGGATCTGCAGCAGACGCCGGTACAGCTCGAACACGGAGCCCTCGACGCCGACCTGCCGGTCCGCCGCCAGCGCCCGGAAGGACGCGGGCTGGGGCAGCCACGGCGCGGCGACGCCCTCGGCGGCGGACGCGGGGCCGTCGTCGTCCGCGGGGGTCGAGAAGCCGTAGGACGTCTCGTCCGCGGCCCACGGCAGAGGGATGCGGCAGCCGTCGCGGCCGGGCTCCTTGCCGTCCGTGCGGAAGAAGTACGGGTCCTGGCGATGCTCGGCGGCGAGGGTGGTGTGCTCGGGCAGGCCCAGCTCGTCGCCCTGGTAGATGTACGCGGAGCCGGGCAGGCCCAGCTCCACCATCGCGGCGGCGCGGGCCCGACGGCGACCGACCGCCTCGTCTGGCTGCTCGTCCTCGGCCGTGATGCCGGCGGGGTAGGAGCTCGGGTCGGCGAGGCCGTAGCGGGAGGCGTGGCGCACCGTGTCGTGGTTCGAGAGCACCCAGGTGTTCGGGGCGCCGACCCGGCCGGCCTGCTCGAAGGACCGGTCGATCGCGTGGGTCAGCGAGGCGGCGTCCCAGCCGGCCATGAGGTAGGTGAAGTTGAAGGTCTGGTGCATCTCGCCGGGGCGGACGTACCGGAACATCCGCGAGAGCGGGGCCACCCACGCCTCGGCCACCATCATCGGCTCGTGGTCGTAGGAGTCCAGGACCCGCCGCCAGTCCCGGTAGACCTCGTGGACGCGGTCCTGGTCCATGAACGGGGTGAGCGGCTCGAAGGTGTCCGGGTCGAACGTGGGGTCGGCGTCCTCGCCCGCGTCCGTGACCATGCCCATGCGGGAGTGCTCGGCGTCCGGGTAGCCGGGCTGCTTGATGAGCCCGTGGGCCACGTCCACCCGGAAGCCGTCCACGCCGCGGTCCAGCCAGAACCGCAGGATGGAGCGGAACTCCTCGCGCACCTCCTCGTTCTCCCAGTTCAGGTCCGGCTGCGTGGTGTCGAACAGGTGCAGGTACCACTGGCCCGGGGTGCCGTCCGCCTCGGTCACACGGGTCCAGGCCCCGCCGCCGAACGTGGACTCCCAGTTGTTGGGGGGCAGCTCGCCGTGCTCGCCGCGGCCCTCGGCGAAGTGGTAGCGGGCGCGCTCGGGGGAGCCGGGGGCGGCGGCCAGGGCGGCCTGGAACCACGCGTGCTCGGACGAGGTGTGGTTCGGCACGAGGTCCACGACCACGCGGATGCCGGCCTCGTGCGCGGCGGCGATCATCTCGTCCGCGTCCGCGAGCGTGCCGAACCGCGGGTCCACGGCGCGGTAGTCCGCGACGTCGTAGCCGGCGTCGTGCTGCGGGGAGAGGTAGAAGGGCGAGAGCCAGATCGCGTCCACGCCGAGCTGGGCCAGGTAGTCGAGGCGCGAGGTGACGCCGCGCAGGTCGCCCATGCCGTCCCCGTCCGCGTCCGCGAAGGAGCGCGGGTACACCTGGTAGATCACGGCGTCCACCCACCACGGGGTGACGGGCCGGTTCCGGGCTTCCGAGGGCGGGGTGCTCAGGCGCTGCGTGGTCATGGGATCCACCCTAGGCCCGACGCGGGAGCGCGCGCCCCGCGTGAGCGGCGTCGGCGGCGTGGTGTGCGTCTCGAGCACCCGGGTCGGCCCCACCCCGGTGCGCCGGGGGCCGGCTCAGGTCAGCCTGGCCAGCATCCCGACGGCGGCCCAGCGCCGGTTCAGTCGTTCCTGTGCGACGCCGGCGGTCGCCTCGTCACCCTCCTCGAGCGCGTCGATGAGCGTCCACAGGTCGAAGACGGAGTCGTCCGGCCACACATGCCGCGTGAGGCCGCCGTAGTCCAACTCCACCCACGAGTCGGGGTGGAACGCGCCGAGCCACTCCACCATCACCGTGAGCTCACCGATCAGCTCCGCATCCGGGGCGTGCCGCGCGAGCACCGCCGCCGCGTGCCCGGCCCGCTCCCGGGCGGCCACGATCGGGGCGCGCCGGTACGCCGTGCGCTCGCTGTCCACGAGGCGCTGCACGGGCTCCTCGGGGTCGAACACCGTGAGCCAGCCGTGCGGCACACCCCACGTGGCCGTGCGCGTCTGCACGCGGTGGTGGTCCGGCGCACCGTCCTCGTCCTGCGGGTCCTGGCCCGCCGCGTCCGGGTCGGGGGAGAGGCCCCATTCGTCCTCGAGCGCCACGAGCGCGCGGCCGCGGTTCATGGCGCGTGCCGCCGGCGGGATGGCGGCCTCGTGCAGCCGCGGCAGCATCGTCTCCTCGAGCATGGCCGCGGCCATCTCGGCCCGCAGGCCCCGCTCGTCCGGGCAGTAGAACGCGGAGCGGTGCTCGTCCTGCAGGACCCGCACGAGGTCGTCCTCGCCGGGCTCCGGGAACGGGTCGGCCACGGGCCGGGCGAGGCGACGCCGGGCCCGTTCGGCCGCCTCGGCCTCGACCTCGGCGCGCGTGCGGTGGCCGCCGGCGATCAGTCGTGCCTGGACCGCGTCCGGGAACGCGGCCAGCGGCTGGAAGACGCGCAGGTGCGCGGTGCCGCGCGCGACACCCGGGGGCGGGCCGTCGTCGTCGTGGGTCATCGCGGGCTCGTCCGTGGCTCAGCCCAGCTCGACGACCACGGGCGCGTGGTCCGAGGCGCCCTTGCCCTTACGCTCCTCGCGGTCGATCCAGGCGTCCGTGACCGTCCGTGCGAGGGCGGGGGAGCACAGCTGGAAGTCGATGCGCATGCCCTTCTTCTTGGGGAAGGCCAGGCCCGTGTAGTCCCAGTACGTGTACACGCCGGGGCCGGGGTGGCGCGGGCGCACCACGTCCACCAGCCCGGCGTCCTCGAACGCGTGGAACGCCGCGCGCTCGGCCGGGGAGACGTGCGTGTAGCCCTCGCGCTGGAACAGCTCGATGTCCCACACGTCCTCGTCCTGCGGAGCGATGTTCCAGTCGCCGGCCAGGGCGAGCCGGGTGTCCGGGTCCTCGGCGAGGCGAGCGGCCGCGTGCTCCTGGAGCACGCGCAGCCACTCGAGCTTGTAGCCCATGTGCTCGTCCTCCAGGCCGCGCCCGTTGGGCACGTACAGGCTCCACAGGCGCACCGGGGCGACGCCGTCGGCCGCCTCGGCGCCCACGGTCGCCCCGATGGCGCGGGACTCCTCCTGCGGGTCCACGCCGCCCTTGCCGAAGTGCGGCTGGCCGGGGAAGCCGCGCTGCACGTCGCTCAGGCCGACGCGGGAGGCGATGGCCACGCCGTTCCACTGCGAGGTGCCGTTGTGCGCCACCTCGTAGCCGGCGCGCTCGAAGAGCTCCCAGGGGAAGTTCTCGTCCCGGCACTTGGTCTCCTGGATGGCCAGGACGTCGATGTCATGGCGCTCGAGGAAGGCCTCGACGCGGTCGGCGCGGGCACGGAGGGAGTTGACGTTCCAGGTGGCGATCTTCACCCGGCCAGGCTATCGAAGGGCGCGGACACCGTGGGATCGGCGCCTCAGCGCCACCAGTCGTCGTGGATCGTCACCGGCGTGGTGCGCTTGTGGCGGCTGCGGAGCCAGATGCCCTCGAGCTTCTCCGCGACCTCGGCGGGGACGTCCTTGCCCTCGAGGTAGTCGTCGATGTCCTCGTACGTCATCCCGAGTTCGGCCTCGTCCGTCTGGCCCGGCGTGCCGTCCAGTAGGTCCGCGGTGGGCACCTTGTTCCACAGGGGCTCGGGGGCGCCGAGTTCGCGGCCCAGCGCCCGCACCTGCCGCTTGTTCAGGCCGGCCAGCGGCAGGACGTCCGCGCCGCCGTCGCCGAACTTCGTGTAGAAGCCGGTGATGGCCTCGGCCGCGTGGTCCGTGCCGATCACCAGCTGCCCGTGGGCGCCGGCCACCGCGTACTGGGCCGTCATGCGGATGCGGGCCTTGACGTTGCCCTGGTTGTAGTCCGAGATCGGCTCCCCCACGGCCTCGGCGAAGGCGGCGGCCAGACCCTGCACGGCCTCCGCGATGTTCAGGGTGACGTCCTGATCCGCGCCCACGAAGTCCATGGCCGCCCGGGCATCCGCCTCGTCGTGCTGCACCTTGTAGGGCAGGCGCACGGCGGTGAACCGGGGGTTCCCGCGGGAGGGCACGACGTCGGCGCCCACCCCCGCCTCACCCGGCGGGGTGGTGTCGGGGCCGCCCAGGGCGACGGCGTCCGTGACGCCGAGCTGGGCGCGGCGACGCTCGACGGCGAGCTGGGCCAGCCGGCCGCCCACGGTGGAGTCCACGCCGCCGGAGATGCCCAGGACGAAGCCGGACGCGCCCGTGGCCGCGAGGTAGTCGACGAGGAAGGCCACGCGCCGTTCGACTTCGGCCGCCGGGTCGATCTCGGGGAGGACGCCCTGCTGGGCGATGATCCGCTGTTGGAGTTCACGCATGCCGGTCAGCGTAGGACCGGCCCCGCGCACGGGGACAGGGGCGGTCGGCGACGGCGGCTCACGCGTCCGGGTGCCCCAGATTGCGGGCGATGCGGCGCAGGACGCGGACGGCGTCGTCGATCTGGTCCCGCGGGACGTCCGCCGTCGCCTCGGCACGCAGGGCCTCGACCGCCTCACCGACGCGGGCGCCCGCGGTGCGGCCCGTGGCGGTGAGGGTGTAGAGGTCGCCCTCGACCGTCACCCAGCGGGACTCGACCAGCTCCTCGATCTGACCGGACACCGCGCCGCGCTGCTCCTCCTCGAAGCCGGCCTCGAGCTCGGCGCGGGACTGCGGGGCCACCGTGAGGGTGTTCAGAAACTGCCACTGGGCGCGGGTGAGGCCGTGCTCCTCGAGGCTCTCGGCCACGCGCGCCGCGATCAGGCCCTCGGTGAGGGTGAGCCAGTGCGCCAGGGGCAGGCCGGAGGGATGCTGGACGGCGTCGTCGTGCTGGATCTCGCTCATGGCCTGAGCCTAGCCAGTCCGGGACGGAAGCGGCAGGGGCGGTCGGGCCCGCACTAGCATGGGCGGCATGACCGACGCGCAGACCCCCACCGTCCCCACGCCCGAGCAGGACCGCGAGCGGCTCAAGCAGCTCATCCAGGATCTGGCTGTGGTGCACGGCCGGGTGACCCTGTCCTCCGGCAAGGAGGCGGACTACTACGTGGACCTGCGTCGGGTCACCCTGCACCACGAGGCCGCCCCGCTGATCGGCCGCGTGATGCTGCGCCTGCTCGAGGAGAACGGGATCGGGTGCGACGCGGTGGGCGGGCTGACCATGGGTGCGGACCCCGTGGCCACCGCGATGATGCACCAGGCCGGCGCCGCAGGCCGCGCGCTCGACGCCTTCGTGGTGCGCAAGGCGCAGAAGTCGTACGGCATGGGCCGGCAGGTGGAGGGCCCGGGCGTGGACGGTCGCCGCGTCGTCGTGCTGGAGGACACCTCGACGACGGGCGGCTCCGCGCTGACCGCCGTCGAGGGCGTGCGCAACGCCGGCGGCGACGTCCAGGCCGTGGCCGTGATCGTGGACCGTGCGACCGGCGCCGCCGAACGCGTGGCCGAGGAAGCGGGGGTGCCGTACCTGTACGCGTTCGGCAAGGACGAGCTCGGCCTCGACTGAGCCTCGGACGGCCCCGCGCGCCGCCCGCCTAGAGCCAGTCCGCGCGCTTGAACAGCACGAACAGCGTGAGGGCCACCGCCAGCATGAGTCCCAGGGCGAACGGATAGCCGAACGCCCAGTGCAGCTCGGGCATGCCGTCGAAGTTCATGCCGTACACCGAGCCCACCAGCTGCGGCGCGAAGATGATCGCCGCCCAGGACGAGATCTGCTTGACCTGCTCGTTCTGGGCGATCGACTGCTCGGCCAGCCGCTTCGAGGCCAGCGTCGAGTCCAGCTCGAGGGCGCTGTTGAGCATCTGGCGCATGGTCATCACGCGCTCGTTGATCTGGACGGCGTGGTCGTGGACGTCGCGCAGGCGGCGCAGGTTCTCCACCTCGAGACGCGCCTGCTCGCTGAGCTCCTCGTCCTCCCAGGCGTGGGCGTCGTCGCGCCGGGGCAGGCCGTCGGCGTCGAGGCGGCGGGTGTCCTCGTGCAGGCGGGTGCGCACCTCCTCCTGGAGCTGCTCCACGATGGACGGCAGCGCGCGGATGGCGTGCTGGAAGTTCAGCACCTCGCGGGAGAGCTCGTAGATGCGCCGGGAGACGTGCCCGTCGCCGGCGAAGACCTGGTCCTCGATCTCCGCGATGTCCTGTTCGAGGCCGTCGGCCACCGGGAAGTAGTCGTCCACGACCCGGTCCAGGATCTCCAGGGTGACCTGCCACGGCCCCATCGCGAGACGCTCGCGGCCCTCCGTCTCCAGGGACCGACGCACGGCGGCCAGGTCCGGCTCCTCCGCGTGGCGCACCGTCACCACGTAGTGCTCGCCGGTGAAGACGCTCAGCTCGCCGAACTCCACGGTCTCGGTGCGGTCGATGTAGCGGGCCGGGTGCAGGACCATGAACGAGTCCTCGCCGTAGCGGTCCAGCTTGGCGCGCTCGCCTCCGGCGAGGGCGTCCTCGACGGCGAGCGGGTGCAGGCGCAGCTCCTCCGCGACCGCTTGGAGCTCGGCCACGTCCGGGCGGTACAGGCCCAGCCAGGCCATGCCGCCGGTGCGCTCGCACTCCTCCCAGGTGTCCTCGAGGGTGGAGGGGGCGTGGACGCGCCGCCCGTCCACGTACACGGCGTTGTCGATCATGCTCACCAGGACATTCTCCCCGACGGTGGCCCCCGGCGTATTCCAGGATGCGCGCGCTACGGTGGCGCCATGAAGACTCCGCGCCATGCCCCGCCCGTCGTCCGCGACGGCAAGACCCTGCTCCCCGCCCACGCCGTCTCCACGGCCCCGGTCACCGCATTCGGTCTGATCGGCGGCTACCTGACCGCCCGTGAGACCGGCATCCGCCCGCTCGGCGGCGTCGTGCTGGCAGCCGCCGGCCTGTACGCCGGCCGGACGTGGCTGGCCAAGCGGGGGCCGGCCGTCGCCGGGGGCCTGGCCGCCCTGTACCTCGGCGGCTTCGGCGCCTCCCACCCGCTGGCCAAGAAGATCGGCGCGTGGCCGGCCGTGCTCTCCGTGGCCGCGGTGTCCGCCGGGGCCGCCTGGGCCGCCGTCGACCGGTCCGAGGCCGGCCGCTGAACGAGCCCGCGCCGGCCGAGGAAGGCCCCGCGCCCCGTGAGGTCGGCGTCGGGCCGTGGCTCGGCCCGTGGCCGGAGGACCCCCGCCACGACCCGGAGCTGCTCGCGCACGGCGACCGCCGCAACGTCCTCGACCGCTACCGCTACTGGCGCCTCGAGGCGATCGTCGCGGACCTCGACGCGCGGCGGCACCCGTTCCACGTGGCCATCGAGAACTGGCAGCACGACCTGAACATCGGCACCGTCGTGCGCACCGCCAACGCGTTCAACGCCGCCGGGGTGCACATCATCGGGCGGCGCCGCTGGAACCGGCGCGGCGCCATGGTCACCGACCGCTACCTGCACGTGCGTCACCACGAGACGGTGGCGGCGTTCACCGCGTGGGCGGCGGGGGAGGGGCTGCCCGTGCTCGGCGTGGACCTGTTCCCCGAGTCGGTGCCGGTGGAGACCTTCGACTTCCCGCGTGCCTGCGTGCTCGTCTTCGGGCAGGAGGGGCCGGGACTCTCGGCGGAGGTGCGGGCGGCGTCGAGCGCGGTGTTGTCCATCGCGCAGTACGGCTCCACCCGCTCGATCAACGCGGGCGTGGCCGCCGGCATCGCGATGCACGCGTGGATCCGGCAGCACGCGGCCGTCCCCTGAGTCCGGCGCGAGCCAGACGATTCCGCGCTGAAAGGAGCCTCTGGACCGCAGATTCGTCTGGCTCGCGGCGCAGGATGGCGCAGGACCGCGCAGGACCGCGCCGCCGATGACGTGCGGCGTGACGGCGTCAGCCCGCGAAGGGGCGGGCCGGCAGGCCCGTCACCCCCGGGCGGACGGCGAACAGGGCCCCGGCCAGCGGGTCCTCGCCGCGCTCCAGGTTCTCCCAGGAGGTGGTGATGTAGAGGGTGCCGAGGTCGTCGCCGCCGAAGGTGCACGCCGTGGTCTTCTGCACGGGCACCTCGACCACCTCGTCGAGCGTCCCCTCGGGCGTGTACCGGTGGATCTGCCCGTGGCTGATCACGGCCACCCAGATCCCGCCCTCGGCGTCCACGGTGAGTCCGTCCGGCTTGCCCTCCCCGTCGAGCACGTCCACGAGCACGCGCCGGTTCGTCAGGCCCTCCTCGCGGGAGTAGTCGAACACGGCCACCTGCCGCGTGGGGGTGTCGTTGTAGTAGGCCAGCGTGCCGTCCGGGCTCCACTCCAGGCCGTTGGACGTCGTCGCGCCGGTCAGCACGACGTCCACCTCGCCGGCGCCGCCGTCGGGTCCGGGGGCGAGCCGGTAGAGGTTCGCGGCGCCGGGGGTCTTGGCGTACGCCATGGTGCCGCAGTGGAACCGGCCGTCCGGGTCGCAGCCGCCCTCGTTCATCCGGATCCCGGCGTCCGCGCCCCACAGCTCAGGCAGCGTCGTCAGCTCGCCCTCGGGCGAGATCAGGGCGAAGCCCCGCTCCACCGCGACGACGGCGCCACCCCCCGCACGCGGGCGCAGCGCGGCGGCCACGTCGCCGACGTGCGTGCGGTCCACCGTGCCGTCGGCGCGCAGGGACAGGACGTCCCCGGCGAGCATGTCCACCCAGCGCAGGCCGCCGCCGGCGGTCACGCCCTCGGCGGCGGCGCCCCAGGAGGCGGCCCAGACGGGGCCCTCGCCGTGGTAGGCGATGGGATCGGTGACCTGCTCGGCGCGCATGACTGCTCCTTCGGTGGGCGGGACGGTCCTGGCCCCGACGCTAGCCGAGGCTCAGAACCACCCGCACGAGTCGGCGGTCCAGCGGTCGGCGAGGGCCGCGTCCAGGAACGCCCCCATCCGCGGCAGCGCGGCCACGTGGCCGCCCACGTGGGTCGGGGTGAGGAGCGGGTCGAAGCGCACCCGCGCACCCTGCGCGCACCAGCGGCGGCCCAGGTCGCGGCCGGTCCGGTACGGGATGACGTCGTCCGTGACGGAGTGCGCGATCAGCACCGGCACCTCGGGGCGGCGGCCCTGCGCGCCGATCCGCTGCTCGGCGAGGATCCCGCCCAGCTCGGCGTCGGAGCGGACGAGCTCAGGGAAGTCCTGCCCCGTGCGGGTCAGCGTGGCGGAGTCGAGGTGCGCGTGGGCGAGGCTGTCCGTCACACAGGTCTCGGCCGCGCCGGCGAGGGCCGCCAGGCCGGTCTCGTTGAGGTGCGTGGCCGGGTCCACGTCGTACGCGGCGAGCTGCCCGGCCATCGCGTAGAGCAGGAAGGCCGCGTAGAGACCGCCGTCGATCCGGTCCGCGACCTGCACGAGGTCGGCCGGCGGGGCGCCCGCGTAGGCGCCCTTGAGGTCCAGCTCCGGGGCATAGTCGGGCGCGAGCTCGGCGGCGGCCGCGGTCGCCCCGCCGCCCTGCGAGTAGCCCGCGAGCGCGACCGGCGCGGTCGCGGTGACGCCCGACCCCGACACCTGGGCGGCCGCGCGCACCGCGTCGAGGACGGCGTGCGCCTGGGCCTCCCGGACCATGTAGGTGTGCGTGCCCGGGGTGCCCAGGCCCTCGTAGTCGGTGACCACCACGGCGTGGCCGCGGCTCAGCAGGGACGTGATCCCGACGCCCTCGTACTGCACGCCGGTGGAGAGGGTGCGGGAGGGGGCGCAGCGGTCCGCCGCGCCCTGGGTGCCCACCGCGTAGCCGATCACGGGGCGCTCGCCGGCGCCCGTCCACGGGGCGGTGGGGGTCAGCACGGTGCCGGTCACGGCGATGGGTCGGCCCTGGGCGTCCTGCGAGGCGTACATGATGCGCGTGGCGTGCGCCGGCACCTGCACCAGTCGCACCGGGTCCAGGTAGAAGGCGGTGGGCTCGGTGCGGATCAGGGCGCCGGGGGTCGAGGGCAGGGTGGTGGGCGGCAGGTAGAAGGGGTCGTCGGCCGAGGCGGCCGCCAGGGCGTCCCGGGCCGCGTTCCAGCGGGCGTCCTCGGCCGTCGTGGCCGGCTGCGAGAGGTCCTCGACGGCGGAGCTCACCTCCGGCGCGTCGGGGGCCATGGTGGTCTCCGGTCTCTGGGATGCAGATGTGACGCATCTCACCCTAGGCCAGCGACGGGGCCGTGCCCAGGTTGGCGTCGCCGTCGGGCCCGGGGCCCTGGGGCGGGTCCGGCCGCGCGGATAGGATGAGCCCGAGGGTGTCGCGCCCGCCGCGCTCCCCCGCCTGCCTGAGTCGACGACGCCTAGGAGCTGCAGCATGCCCATCGCATCCCCGGAGAAGTACGCCGAGATGATCGACGCCGCCAAGAACGGCGCCTTCGCCTACCCGGCGATCAACGTCACCAGCTCCCAGACCCTGAACGCCGCCATCCGCGGCTTCGCCGAGGCCGGCTCGGACGGCATCATCCAGGTCTCCACCGGCGGTGCCGCCTACTTCTCCGGCTCCTCCGTGAAGGACATGGTCGCCGGCTCGCTGGCGTTCGCCGCGTTCGCGCGCGAGGTCGCCAAGAAGCACTCCGTGAACATCGCCCTGCACACGGACCACTGCCCCCAGGACAAGCTCGAGGACTTCGTCCTGCCCCTGCTGGACGCCTCCGAGGCCGAGGTGAAGGCCGGGCGCGACCCGATCTTCAACTCCCACATGTGGGACGGCTCCGCCGAGACCCTCGAGGAGAACCTGCGGATCGGCCGCGAGCTGCTCGCCCGCACCCACGCCAACAAGCAGATCCTCGAGGTGGAGATCGGCGTCGTGGGCGGCGAGGAGGACGGCGTGGCCCACGAGATCAACGAGAAGCTCTACACCACCGTGGCGGACGGCATCGCCACGGTGGAGGCACTCGGCCTCGGCGAGAACGGTCGCTACCTCACCGCGCTGACCTTCGGCAACGTGCACGGTGTCTACAAGCCAGGCAACGTGAAGCTGCGCCCGGAGATCCTGCAGGAGATCCAGCAGGCCGTGGGTGAGAAGTTCGGCAGGGAGCGCCCGTTCGACCTCGTGTTCCACGGCGGCTCCGGCTCCGCCGCCCAGGAGATCGCCGACTCGGTGGAGTACGGCGTCGTGAAGATGAACGTGGACACGGACACCCAGTACGCGTTCACCCGACCCGTGGCCGGGCACATGTTCGAGAACTACGACGGCGTCCTGAAGGTCGACGGCGAGGTCGGCGACAAGAAGCAGTACGACCCCCGCGTGTGGGGCGCCAAGGCCGAGGAGGCCATGGCCGCCCGCGTGGTCCAGGCCTGCACCGAGCTGAACTCGGCCGGCAAGAGCATCGGCTGACCCCGCCGTCCGCCGCGCCGGCCCGCACCCTCGCGTGAGGGTGCGGGCCGGCGTCGTCCTCAGCCCTCCCGCTCCTCCTGGGCCTGGAGGAACTCGAAGACCTCACGCTCGTCCACACCGGGGAAGGTCTGCGTGGGCATGGCCGCCAGCAGATGCGCGTGCATGCGGGCCGCGGGCCACACGTGCCCGCCCCACGCGGCCTCGAGCTCGGGGTCGGGGCGGCGGCAGCAGCGCGGATCGGGGCACGTGGAGGTGACCCGGTGGCGGGTGTCCGCGCCGCGGAAGTGCCGGGCATGCTCGAACGGGGTGCCCACGGAGAGGGCGAACAGCCCGTCGGGGCCGTTCTCGATCATCGAGGTGCACCAGAACGTCCCGTTGGGCGAGTCCGTGTACTGCGTGTGGGCGCGGAACCGGTCGTTGCGGGAGAAGGCCTGCCGTGCGCCCCACTTCCGGCACGCCTGCTGGCCCTCGATCGCACCGGTGTGGTCGGCGGGGAACACGATCCCGTCGTTCTCGTAGGCCTTGTGGATCACCCCGGTCTCGTGGACCTTCTGGAAGTGGCAGCGGATGCCCAGGTCCACGGTGGCCAGGTTGGTGAACCGGTGCGCGGCGGCCTCGTAGGAGACGCCGAACGCGTCCTTCAGGTCGTCCACGGACAGGTCCCGGCGCTTCTGGGCGGCCCGCAGCAGCGACGACGCCGCCCGCTGCGGCATGAGCAGCGCGCCCGCCAGGTAGTTCACCGCCACACGCTGGGCGAGGAAGTCCTCGTAGTCCCGCGGCTCGCCGTGGCCCAGGACGGCGGCGGCGAGGGCCTGGAGCACCACGGTGCGGCGGTCATGGTCTGAGGAGCGGGAGCCGCTGATGTGGATGCGCCCGTGCTTGAGGTCCGTGACGGAGCGCGTGGAGTGCGGCAGGTCCGGGACGAAGCGCAGGGTGAAGCCGAGGTGCTCGGCCAGCTCCGAGACCGCGTGCAGGCCCAGCGGCCCGCCCGTGTGGCCGATCGCGTCGAGCAGCCGATGCGCCTCGGCCTCGAGGTCGGGGTAGTGGTTGTCCACCGCGCGCATCCGGGCGCGCAGCTGGGCGTTGGCGCGGCGCGCCTCCTCGGGGGTGGCGGCCTGCTCCTCCAGGCGACGGCGCAGCTCGGCCTCCAGCCCCGCGATCACCTCGAGGACCTCGGTGGGGGTGCGGGGCCCGATGCGCAGCGGGGGCAGGCCGAGGGAGGCGTAGTGCTCCGAGCGCGCGAACCGTTCGACCTCGATCTCCAGTTCGGCCCGCCGGGTGGGGGCCCGGCCGGTGAGCAGGTCCTCGACCGGCACGCCCAGGACCTCGGCGATCCGCTGGACCAGCGAGAGCCGCGGCTCGCGGCGGGCGTTCTCCACGAGGGACAGGTGCGAGCCGCTCACTCCCGTGTGCTCCGCGAGCTGGTCCAGGGTGAGGCCGGCCTGCTTGCGCAGGTGCCGGACGCGGCGGCCCAGCGCGACGGCGTCCACGGTCGCGCTGTCCTCGGGAAGCGGGCGGGTCATCATGCGCGGAACTGTAGACGGAACCGGGGAGGAGATCACGTGTTTCGGAAAGAAAGTCACATTCTTGACAAGCGGGGGGCCGTTGCCGTGATCCAGACCACACCGGGGCGCAAGGACTGTCACGTTCTGACCCAGTGGCAGGAACGGCCGGAGTTTCCACCGATTTTGTGCTCCAGAGGGCCTTGCCCGGGGCCAAGGTGGATGTCAACGGCAGCGACGGACACGTCGCACCGAACCCTTCACGAACCGGACCGATCCTCAGGAGGACGTCATGACCACCCAGCCCCACCACTCCACTCCCGCCTCCGCCGAACAGCTCCAGCACGACTGGGACAACAACCCCCGCTGGGCCGGCGTCGAGCGCAGCTTCACCGCCGAGGACGTCGTCCGTCTCCGCGGCCGCATCCAGGAGGAGCACACGCTGGCCCGCCGCGGCGCCGAGAAGCTGTGGACCCAGCTGAAGGACGAGAACGCCCGCGGTGAGTTCACCAACGCCCTCGGCGCCCTCACCGGCAACCAGGCCGTCCAGCAGGTCAAGGCCGGGCTGCGCGCCATCTACCTCTCCGGCTGGCAGGTCGCCGCGGATGCCAACCTCTCCGGCCACACGTACCCGGACCAGTCCCTGTACCCGGCCAACTCCGTGCCGCAGGTGGTGCGCCGCATCAACAACGCCCTGCTGCGCGCGGACCAGATCGAGCACGCCGAGGGCGTCAGCAGCGTCGAGGACTGGCTCGTGCCGATCGTGGCCGACGCCGAGGCCGGCTTCGGCGGCCCGCTCAACGCCTACGAGCTCATGAAGTCGATGATCACCGCCGGCGCCTCCGGCGTGCACTGGGAGGACCAGCTGGCCTCCGAGAAGAAGTGCGGGCACCTCGGCGGCAAGGTGCTCATCCCCACCGGCCAGCACATCCGCACGCTCAACGCCGCCCGCCTGGCCGCCGACGTCGCCGACGTGCCCAGCGTGATCATCGCCCGCACCGACGCCGAGGCGGCCACCCTGATCACCTCGGACGTGGACGAGCGCGACGCCGAGTTCATCACCGGTGAGCGCACCGCGGAGGGCTTCTACAAGGTCCGCAACGGCGTCGAGCCCTGCATCGCCCGCGCCAAGGCCTACGCCCCGCACGCGGACCTGATCTGGATGGAGACCGGCACGCCGGACCTCGAGCTGGCCCGGAAGTTCGCCGAGGCCGTCAAGGCCGAGTTCCCGGACCAGATGCTGGCCTACAACTGCTCGCCGTCCTTCAACTGGAAGAAGAACCTCGACGACGACACCATCGCCAAGTTCCAGCGCGAGCTGGGCGCCATGGGCTACACCTTCCAGTTCATCACGCTGGCCGGCTTCCACGCCCTGAACCACTCGATGTTCGACCTGGCCAAGGGATACAACGAGCGCCAGATGTCCGCGTACGTCGAGCTGCAGGAGCGCGAGTTCGCCGACGAGGCCCGCGGCTACACCGCGACCAAGCACCAGCGCGAGGTCGGCACCGGCTACTTCGACGCCGTGTCCACCGCCATCAACCCGGACAGCTCCACGGTGGCCCTGGCGGGCTCCACGGAGTCCGGCCAGTTCCACTGATCCGCTCAGCCGAGACCGCGAGGAGGCAGTCCCATGAGCCCGCAGACCACGACCCCCACCCTGCACGAGATCCATGCCGACGACGCTCGGGAGCACACGCCCCTGCCGCATGACGTGAGCACCCAGGCCATCCCCGTCGTCATCCCCGAGGGCGCCGCCCCCGTGGTGACCGTCCACGGGCCGGTCGACGGGCGGCAGGCCGAGATCCTCACGGACGAGGCGCTGGCGTTCCTCGGCCGCCTGCACCGGCTGGCCGAGGACCGCCGCCGGCGGCTGCTCGAGGAGCGGGAGTACACCCAGCGCCGCATCACCGACGGATGGAACCCGCACTACCTGCGGTCCACCCGCCGGGTCCGCGAGGACGACTCCTGGCGTGTGGCGCCGCTGGCCCCCGGCCTGCAGGACCGCCGCGTGGAGATCACCGGCCCCGTGGATCGGAAGATGACGATCAACGCCCTCAACTCGGGCGCCTCGGGCTGGCTCGCCGACTTCGAGGACTCCTCGACGCCGTCCTGGGACCGGATGCTGGACGGGCAGGTCAACCTGTTCGACGCGATCCGCGACCAGATCGACTTCACCTCCCCCGAGGGCAAGGAGTACCGGCTGCGCGAGCGCGAGCTCACGGACCGGCCGACCATCATCGTCCGCCCGCGCGGCTGGCACCTCATCGAGGACCACATCCGTGTGGACGGCGAGCCGATGGCCGGCGCCCTCGTGGACTTCGGCCTGTACTTCTTCCACAACGCCGACGAGCTGATCCGCCGCGGCCACGGCCCGTACTTCTACCTGCCCAAGCTCGAGTCCCATCTCGAGGCGCGGCTGTGGAACTGCGTGTTCGTGGCGGCGCAGGACGAGCTGGGCATCCCCCAGGGCACCATCCGGGCCACCGTGCTGATCGAGACGATCACCGCGGCGTTCCAGATGGAGGAGATCCTGTACCAGCTGCGCAACCACGCCGCGGGCCTCAACGCCGGCCGCTGGGACTACATCTTCTCCATCATCAAGAACTTCCGGGACCGCGGGGCCGAGTTCGTCCTCCCGGACCGCTCGGAGGTGACCATGACCCAGCCGATGATGCGGGCCTACACGGAGCAGCTGGTCCGGGCCTGCCACCGGCGCGGCGCCTCGGCGATCGGCGGCATGTCCGCCGTGATCCCGGACCGCCGGAACGAGGAGGCCAACGCCGCCGCGCTGGAGAAGGTGCGCGCGGACAAGGCCCGCGAGGCCGGCGACGGCTTCGACGGCTCGTGGGTGGCGCACCCGGACCTCGTGCCGGTCGCCCGGGAGGAGTTCGACGCCGTGCTCGGCGAGGCCCCGAACCAGATCCGCACCCGCCGTCGCGAGGACGTGGAGCCGGACGAGGCCGCCCTGCTCGACGTCGCCGCGACCACGGGCTCGGTGACCGAGGCCGGCGTGCGGATGAACATCGAGGTCGGGATCCGCTACATCGAGTCCTGGCTGCGGGGGAACGGCGCCGCCGCGATCCACGGACTCATGGAGGACGCCGCCACGGCGGAGATCTCCCGGTCCCAGATCTGGCAGTGGGCCCACAACGGCACCGGTGTGCAGCTGACCGAGGGCGGCGTGCGGACCGCCAACCGCGGCTGGATGGAGCAGCTGATCCGCGAGGAGCACGCTCGGATCCTCGCCGGCCCGCTGCCCGAGGGCCACCGGTTCGAGGACGCGGTGCGCGTGTTCTGCGAGTCGGCCCTGCCGCCGGAGTACCCGGCGTTCCTCACCCTGGGCGCGTACCGCCGGCACTTCGCCGGTCAGGACGACGCCGCGGCGAAGGCCTGATCCGCCGGGCCTCACGACGACGGCCGGTCACCTCACGAGGTGACCGGCCGTCGTCGTGCCGGGTGTCAGTCCCCGGACGTGGAGGGGGACGGCGAGGCCGAGGCCGACTTCGTCGGTGACGGGCTGGCCGACGCCGAGGCGGACGCCTCCGCGGCCCGCTGGGATTCGGCGGCCTCCCGCGCGGCGCCCTGGAACGGCCGCGGCGGCTGGCCGGGGGCCACGGGGCCGGGGGCGCCCTCGGGGCGGTCGATCGTGGACTGGTTGTTCAGCAGCTCGTCGGGCACGCGGCCGGTGGGGATCTCCCGGGCCTGGGCCAGGGTCTCCTCGTCCATCTGCGCGTTCAGGAAGAACGGCGAGCTGAGCTTGATGACCTCCTGGAAGTCCCCGGCGTCCTTCAGCACGGTGTCCGCGAGGTGGTCGCGGGTCTCGGTGACGAGGGTGGTGCTCTGCGCGACCGGCGAGTTCTTCACCTGGGTGAGGCCGCCGTTGGCGTCACCGAAGCCCTCCATCGAGCCCATGGTCACGGAGACCATCTCGCTGCCGTCCTCGGAGCAGGCCCACGCGGTGCGCTGGGGCAGCAGGGGGGCGCCGTCCTGGCCGCCGACCATGCCGGGGCGCAGCAGGGCGAGCAGCCCCTTGCCGGTCTTCGGGTCGAACGTGTACTCGTCCGCCACGGCGGCGGGCTCCTCCTGGCACCACTCCAGGCGGGAGCCGTCGAGGTTGTGCTGGTAGTGGACCTGCGCCAGGGGCATGCCGGGGCTGTACTCGAAGTAGCCGTTGTAGACGCAGGTGAGGAACTCGTGGGTCTCGTCCTGCGAGGCGAACAGCTGCACGATCTCGATGTTCGAGCTGTCCGGGATGTGCGTGGCGACGGCGTCCAGGGTGCGCTGGTCCAGGACGTCGCGCGTGCAGTCCATCACGGAGACGGTGTCGTTGCGGACCGCCGCCGTGTTCTTCCAGGCCTCGGTGGCGGCGCCGTCCTTGATGCCCGGGCCGACGGTCTCGAACGCCTGACGCGGCTCGGCGCGCGGGGTGCCCTCGGCGGACTCCGACGCGAGGGCCTCACGGACGCGGGACGCCGCGGCGGACGCGGGGTCGGTGGGGCTCTCCGTGGCCGAGCCGGCTGCGGCCGAGGCCGCCGATCCGCTGGGTGCCGCGGCGGTCGACGAGGCGGGCTCACCGGACTGGCCGGCCGAGCCGCAGCCGGCCAGGGCGAGGGCGAGGGCGGCGACGCCGACGGCCAGCGGGGCACGGCGGCGGGCGGGCGCGGGGTGGGTCATGGAGGCTCCTTCGACGGCATCGGCGGCCCGGCCCCGGGAGCGTGGGGCTGCGGACGGACGCTGCGCCTACGGTACCGGACCGTCCTGGACGCGGGGACGGCGATCCGTCCGGCGTCCGGCGCCGTCGATAGACTCGGCCGCGACCGCATCGTCCGCGAGGAGAAGAGGCATCCCATGTCCGAGTCCCTGATCGGCAAGAACCTGATGGAGCCGCCGGCCACGCGCCTGCCGGAGGAGCCGGAGGTGCTGGCCCGGCTCGAGGCAGGTGACCTGCCCGAGGACATCGTGCCGGTGGCGCCCGAGTCCTCCCTGGTGTGGGCGCTCATGGCGGAGGACGCGTGGGCCGAGGGCCGGACCGTGGACTCCTATGCGTACGCCCGCGTCGGCTACCACCGGGGTCTGGACGCGCTGCGCCGGGCGGGGTGGCGCGGCGCCGGCCCGGTGCCGTACGCCCACGAGCCCAACCGCGGCTTCCTGCGCGCCCTGTACGCGCTGGGCCGCGCGGCCGCCGGGATCGGGGAGTCCGAGGAGGTCGAGCGCATCCGCACCTTCCTGCGGGACTCGGACCCCACGGCCGCAGAGCAGATCGAGGCCGGCCAGGGCCGCGCCCAGGGCTGAGCGGAGCCGTGGCCAAGCTCTACTTCCGCTACGGGGCCATGAACTCCGGCAAGTCCACGGGCCTGCTGCAGGCCGCCTTCAACTACGAGGAGCGCGGCCAGCGGGTGCTGCTGGCCAAGCCGGAGGTGGACGTGAAGGGGGAGGGCGACGTCGTCTCCCGCCTCGGTGTGACCCGCGCCGTGGACTTCCTCGTCCCGGCGGGCGCGGACGTGCGGGAGCTGTTCCGCCGGCACGCCACCGGTGACGACCCGGACGCCCTCGTGGGGCACGTGGAGGCCCCGCCCATGGCGTGTCTGCTCGTGGACGAGGCACAGTTCCTCGAGCCGGCGCAGGTGGACGACCTGCTGCGCATCGCCGTGCTCGACGGCGTCCCCGTGATCGCCTACGGACTGCGCACCGACTTCCGCACCCGCTCCTTCCCGGGCTCCGCGCGGCTGCTGGAGCTGGCGCACTCCCTCGAGGAGCTGAAGACCATCTGCCGGTGCGGCCGGAAGGCGGTGTTCAACACGCGCAAGGTCGTTGACCCGGCCACGGGCGCCGAGCACTTCGTGTTCGAGGGGGACCAGGTGGCGATCGACGGTGTCCAGGTGACCTACGAGTCCCTGTGCGGCACGTGCTACCTGGCGGAGTCCGGCGGTGCCCTGGGCTGAGGCGGCCATTGCCAGGCAACTGCCAGGCTGCGTGACGGCTGCGCCCATGCTCGGTTCGTACGGTGGAACCACTTCATCGAGGTGCGAGTGATGAAGGTGCGAGTGATGACAGGCGAAGGGCCCCGGTGATCCCGGGGCCCTTCGTCTGTCCTGCCACGTCCGGCATCGGCCGATCGGGTCAGAGCGAGACGAGCAGGAGCGTGCCGCCGAAGACGAGCCCCGACGCGAGCAGCACGACCGTGGTGTACCCCAGGATGTCGCGCATCTTCAGCCCGGCGATCGCCAGAAGGGGGATTGCCCAGAACGGTTGGATCATGTTGGTCCACTGGTCGCCGTAGGAGACGGCCATGATGGTGATGGCCGGGTCCACGCCGAGCGCGTCGCCGGCCTGGAGCATGATCGGGCCCTGCACGGCGAACTGTCCGCCGCCGGAGGGGACGAAGAAGTTCACGAGGCCCGCGGCCAGAAATGCCAGCAGGCCGAACGTCACCGGGTTCGAGATCGCCACGAAGGCGTCCGAGAGCACCGCCACCAGGCCGGTGGTCGTCATCATGCCGAGGATGCCCGCGTAGAGGGGGAACTGCAGCAGGATCTCGCCCACGTTGGACGCGGCCGACTGGGTGAGGCCGATCAGCTCGTGCGGGCTGCGCACCAGCAGCAGGATCAGCGCGAGGAAGGACCAGTTGACGATGTCCAGGGTGAGGGTGCCGCCGCCGACGAAGTGCATCACCAGATAGACCACGAGCATGGCGCCCACGAGGAGCGTGGGGACACGGGAGGCGTCGAGGCGGTCCGCCGGCGTCTCGATCTCCGGTGCGGGCACGGCGTCCTGGTCCCGCGCGTCGATCTCCAGCTCCACGATCCGGTCCCCGGCGCGCGGGGCGACGAGGAACAGGGCCAGGGCCACGACGAGCACGGTCACCACGGCGGCGGTGATGTTCCACCAGGAGAAGGTGGTCTCCGAGACCGGGACCGTCCGGCCGTCCAGGCTCTCCGTGAGGAACGAACCGGGGGTGGCGGCCGTCAGCGGGCCGGAGCCCGAGTACCCCATGTGCCACACCACGAACCCGGAGAACCCGGCGGCCACCAGCATCGGGAAGTGCAGGACCAGCCCGCGCTCACGGGCCTGCGCCGCGACCTCCTTGGCCAGCAGCGCACCGACCACCAGGCCCAGGCCCCACGTGATGAGGGAGGCCGCCGCCGCCACCACGAACACGAAGATGTAGGCGGCCAGGGGCGTGCGGGGAATGCTGGCGAGCCTGGCGAGCAGACGGCGCACCGGGCCGGTGTTCGCCAGGATGTGGCCGAGCATGAGCACGAGCGCCATCTGCGTGATGAACGCCAGCAGTCCGGACAGGCCGTCACCCCAGCCCACGACGACGTCGGCCGGCCCGGCCGGAGTGAGCAGCGAGGACCTCCTCTGTTGTGAGGCGGGCCTCGGCGCTGGAGATGGCCTAGGGCGTGTCTGAGAATGGCTCCAGGGACCCGCTGAGATCCGGGGAGCCATGTCCCGGTTGCACGTCGTCTCCGATGCCCGATCGGAGCTGATCGCCCCGCTGCTCCAGACCGCACGGGCCGGCAGGGTCGACCCTTCTCGAATGTCCACACGATGGTCGAAGCGATCATCTGCCGGTGCAGGTGCGGGACTCCGTGGCGGGATCTGCCCGAGGTCAACGGGCCCTGGCAGACCGCGTGGACCTGGCATCGACGCAGGGTGTGGGCACTGGTCTGTCCGGGGGCTGACTCGAGGACTCTTGTTCGTACCCTGTCTGTCATGGCCACCCCTCTCCTGGAGCTCGCCGCGAGTCGAGGCGTCTGCTTCCCGCTGCGAGCCCGCCGGCTGACCCTCACTCCGTTCCGGGGTCTCGATGCGCCCGCCGTGTGGAGCTTCTGCCGTCTCGAGCAGGTGTGGTCGTGGACCTCCGGCCGCCCGGAGAGTGAGAACGCGCTGCGCGAGTCCTACCTCGGGGCGGGGGACCGCCTCACCGTGCGGGCCGGAGACGTCATCGTCGGTGTCGGGAAGGTCGCGGTGCAGGACGCGTGGAGTCAGGACGGCCCGCAGGAGGAAGCCCGGGACGCCCAGGCCGAGCTCGGCTGGACGATCGATCCGCGCCAGGCCGGGCAGGGCTATGGCACCGAGCTTGCGCGAGCCCTGCTGGGCTTCGCGTTCGACGATCTGGGTGTGCGACGCGTGGAGGCTCATGCCTTCGCGGACAACGCTCCGAGTCTGCGCATCATGGAGAAGGTGGGGATGCGTCACGAGGGCACGTTCAAGGAGGAGTCTCTGCATCTCACGCCCGGCTGGGTGGATGGCGCCACCTACGCGATGCTCGCCTCGGAGTTCCATTCGCCCCTTACGCAGGAGTGATCCCGGCGGCCACGACCGCATGATCTGCCGCTCCACCGCCGAGGGCCGTGTGCCAGCAGGGGGCTGTGAGCCGGGTGGGGAATGAGCGTGAGTGGCGGTGGCGCATCGGTGTGGCACCTCCCCTGGTGGGTTCGGCTGGTGTGTTCGCGGGGCTGCGGCAGGATCTGGGACTGGGGTGGGGTTTGACGCTGGTGGCCGTCACGGCCCTCGGGGCGATGCTCGCCTTGCGAGGGGTGCATCACCGGGTCGAGGCGGAGCAGGCTCGCCGCAACGTGTTTGACGCCGGAGCCGGCTCCACCGCGTGGGTGATGCTGCTGATGGGGGCCGCGGTCATTCCGGGGCTGGTGCTGAACGCGATCGACGACGCCGGCGTCCGGGCGGTCGTGGCCGGTCTGCTCGGCGCGGTGCTCGCTGCCGCCGCCCACGGCATCCTCGCGGCGACGACGACGTTCGAGGAGCAGCCTCGGCCCGAGCCGGTCCCTCTGGACCGGCACGGGCGCTGACGTCGGGGTCATGGCCCCCCGCTCCTGAACACTGTTCAATGACTGTCCCTTATACACATCTCCGAGCCCACGAGACACGTAATAAGCTCGTATGCCGTCTTCTTCGTTTTTCCGCCTTTTTTTTTTTAGATGTTTATAAGAGACAGCGTGCTTACCGCTGAGGAGGCCGTCGCTGTGCTGGACGCCCCGGACGCGGACACGTTCCGCATCGTCGCGGCGGCCTCGCGCCTGCGCGAGAAGCACTTCGGCCGCACCGTCAAGGTCAACTACCTGGTCAGCCTCAAGACCGGCCTCTGCCCGGAGAACTGCACCTACTGCTCCCAGCGGCTCGGCACCGAGGCCGAGATCCTGCGCTACACGTGGCTCAAGCCGGAGGAGGCCGTCCGCCAGGCGGGTCTGGGCATCGCCGGCGGCGCCTCGCGCGTGTGCATGGTCGCCTCGGGCACCGGCCCCACGGACCGCGACGTCGACCGCGTGGCCGGCATGGTCGGCGACCTCAAGGCCCAGCACCCGGACGTCGAGGTGTGCGCGTGTCTCGGCTTCCTCAAGGACGGCCAGGCCGAGAAGCTCAAGGACGCCGGCGTCGACGCCTACAACCACAACCTCAACACGGCCGAGTCCCACTACGAGTCCATCTGCACCTCCCACACCTACGAGCAGCGCGTGGACACCGTGCAGCGGGCCGGCGCCGCCGGCCTGTCCTCCTGCAGTGGCCTGATCGCGGGCATGGGGGAGACGCACGAGCAGCTCGTCGAGGCCGTCCTCGCGCTCCGCGACCTGGACTCCGACTCCATCCCCGTCAACTTCCTCATGCCCTTCGACGGCACCCCGCTGCAGGGCCACCAGCAGCTCACGCCCCTCGAGTGTCTCCGGATCCTCGCCATGGTCCGCCTGGCGTGCCCGGACAAGGAGCTGCGCATCGCCGGCGGCCGCGAGATGCACCTGCGCTCCCTGCAGCCGGTCGGCCTGCAGGTGGCCAACTCGATCTTCCTCGGCGACTACCTCACCTCCGAGGGCCAGGACGCCGAGGCGGACCTGCAGATGATCGCCGACGCCGGCTTCACCGTGCTCGGCGCCGAGGAGCGTGCGCAGCAGGCCGCGGCCGACGACGGCGCCTCGGCCGGCGGCTGCTGCGGCGGCACGGACGACGCCGGCCCGTGCGGCTCCGGTGCGGCCGGAGCTGCGGAGGACGCCTGCCCCGACACGGGCGCCGAGGGCACCGTGAAGCCCGAGCTGCGCCGCCGGGGCGCGGGCACGGCCGAGCCCGCCAACGCCTGAACCCGCGCTGACCGCCGTCGTCGGGAGCGTGCTCAGCGAACGGCGCGGATCCGCCGCACCACGCACACCACGATCACCGCGAGACCGGTGAGCGCACTGACGGCCACGAGGGCGAGGCCGCCCACGATGCCGACGTCCATCGCGGTGCTCGTGCCGAGCAGGTCCATGAGCACCGGGGTCGTGGCGCCGGAGTCCGGGTGGTCGCCGCCGTCGGGGAAGATGATCGCGGCCAGCGCGAAGGACCCCCAGGAGACGCCCAGCAGCGTGTGCAGCAGGCGCCCCAGCCGGATGCCGCCCCGCTGCTCATCCTGCGGGTTCACGCGGGGCAGGAGGAACAGGCTTCCCACCAGGACCATGAGGACGAGTTCGTGGGGCAGGGCGCCGAAGACCATGTAGATGACCGTCATCCAGCCGTTCGCGCCGAAGTTGGAGCGCAGGGCGAGCGCGATCAGGGGCAGGGCGAGGAGGGCCAGCGCCCACGGCAGCACGGCCCAGGGGCGCCACGTGCCCACGCTCGGGCCCTTGCGGGTGGGGGTCGGGGAGGCGAACTCCGAGTGCTGGGTGCCGGGCGCTGCGGTGCTCATGGCGCCAGCGTAGCCAGAGGGTGGCATCCGTCACGCTGGTAGGATTCGGGGGTACGGCCTCCGTGCGCACCGCAAGGGGGCGTTTTCCATGTACGGGCCGGTCCGGGACGACCCGCGGCCCTGAGGAGAGATGCAGATGCCAGCGATCGCGATCGTCGGAGCCCAGTGGGGCGACGAGGGCAAGGGCAAGGCCACCGACCTGCTGGGCGGGCGAGTGGACTACGTCGTCAAGCCGAACGGCGGCAACAACGCCGGGCACACCGTCGTCGTCAACGGGGAGAAGTTCGAGCTCAAGCTGCTGCCCGCCGGCATCCTCTCGCCCAACGCGGTGCCGGTGATCGGCAACGGCGTGGTGGTGAACCTGGAGGCGCTGTTCGAGGAGATCGACGGGCTCGAGTCCCGCGGCCACTCGTGCGAGCACCTGAAGATCTCCGCCAACGCCCACCTCGTGGCGCCGTACCACCAGACCATGGACAAGGTGACCGAGCGGTTCCTGGGCAAGCGCGCGATCGGCACCACCGGCCGCGGCATCGGCCCCACCTACATGGACAAGGTGGCCCGCCTGGGCATCCGCGTGCAGGACATCTTCGACGAGTCGATCCTGCGCCAGAAGATCGAGGGCGCCCTGCGGCAGAAGAACGAGCTGCTGGTGAAGCTCTACAACCGCCGCGCCGTCACCGTGGACGAGATCGCCGAGTACTTCCTGGGCTACGCGGACCGCCTGCGCCCCATGGTCGTGGACTCCGTGAACCTGCTCAACGACGCCCTGGACGAGGGCAAGGTGGTGCTCATGGAGGGCGGCCAGGCCACCTACCTGGACGTGGACCACGGCACCTACCCGTTCGTGACCTCGTCCAACCCGACCGCCGGCGGCGCGGCCGTGGGCGCGGGCATCGGCCCCACCCGCTTCTCCCGGACCATCGGCATCGTGAAGGCCTACACCACGCGCGTCGGCGCCGGCCCGTTCCCCACGGAGCTCTTCGACGAGATGGGCGAGCAGCTGCGCACCACCGGCGGCGAGTTCGGCGTGAACACCGGCCGCCCGCGGCGCACCGGCTGGTACGACGCCGTCATGGCCCACTACGCCGCGCGGATCAACGGCTTCACGGACTACTTCCTCACCAAGCTGGACGTGCTCACCGGCATCGAGAAGATCCCGGTGTGCGTGGCCTACGAGGTGGACGGCGTGCGCCACGACCGCATGCCCATGACCCAGACCGAGTTCCATCACGCGAAGCCGGTGTACGAGCACTTCGACGGGTGGACCGAGGACATCTCCGGTGCCCGCGCGTTCACCGACCTGCCGCTGAACGCCCAGCGCTACGTGGAGGCCCTCGAGAAGCTCTCCGGGTGCCGGATCTCCGCGATCGGCGTGGGCCCGGGCCGCGACCAGGTGGTCCAGGTCCGCGACCTCATCGAGGACTGACCCGGCCCGCCGCCCCGCCCCGGGCCCGCCCTCGCCTGCACTTTCGAACGTGAAAGAGGGCGAATGGGCGCTTTCGAACGTGAGATAGGCCCTATCTCACGTTCGAAAGCGCCCGGGGGTCCGCCGGTCAGTCGGCCAGGCGGCCCGTCGTCGGGAAGCGGTCCCACACGCGGTGCGCGGGCAGGAGCTGCTTCAGCGCCGCCACGGCGGCCGCGCCGTCCGCCGCGGACTCGACGCCCTTGCCGGACACCTGGGCGGCCGCGAGGACGGCCTCCGCCGGCTCGAGGGCGAGGATCGCCTTGGAGTGGCGCCACATCTCCTGCAGCACCTTGACGACGCGCGGGTCCACCGCCTCGGAGGCGGCGGCGCCGGCCTTCTCATCCAGGCCGGGGACGGCGTCTGCGGCGGGGGCCGCCGGCGAGGCCACGACCACGGCATCCAGCTCGATGGACGCGGCGGTCAGGTAGGTCCGCTGGGCCACGATCTCCCCGGCCACGGGGCCGCCCTTCGGTGCGATGACCAGCGGGACCATGCCCGCACCGTGGATGCCCTGCACGAGGGCGTCCAGCTCCTTCTCGTCCACGGACTCGCCCACCACGACGCCGACCTGACGGCCGTCGAGCGGCCACGCCCCGCCGATCTGGGACAGCACGGGGGAGGGCTGCACGTCGGCCGGGGTCTCGGTCGGCGCGGGGACGGGGATGCCCAGGCCGTCCGCGACCTGCTGGGCCAGTCGCGTGTCGATCGCGGCGAGGTGGGCCAGCTGGCGCTCTCGGATGGTCTGCTCGTAGCACTTGCCCAGCTCGAACGTGTACGCCTGCGCCACGTGCTCGCGCTCCACCTCGGAGAGGGAGAGGAAGAACAGGCGCGCCTGCGAGAAGTGGTCGTCGAAGGACGCGGCGTGCGCGCGCTCCTTCACCGAGGCCGGCAGCGGCTCCGGGTGCTCGATGAACGCGTGGTCGTCCGCGGGGGTCTCGTACGGCAGGCCGCCGTCGAGCGAGTTGGGCCGGTACGGCGCCACGCCGCGATGCACGGCGCTCTGGTGGAAGCCGTCACGCAGCATGTCGTTGACCGGGGCGTGCGGGCGGTTGATCGGCAGCTGGTTCCAGTTCGGCCCGCCGAGGCGGGTGAGCTGCGTGTCCAGGTAGGAGAAGAGGCGGCCCTGCAGGAGCGGGTCGTTGGTGACGTCGATGCCGGGCACGAGGTTGGCCGGGTTGAAGGCCACCTGCTCCGTCTCCGCGAAGTAGTTGGACGGGTTGGCGTTCAGCGTCATGCGGCCGAGGGGCTGCACGGGGGCGAGCTCCTCCGGGACCAGCTTCGTGGGGTCGAGCAGGTCGATGCCCTCGAACATCTGCTCCTCGTTGTCCTCGAACACCTGCACGCCGAGCTCCCACTCGGGGAAGGCGCCGGCCTCGATCGCGTCGGCGAGGTCACGCCGGTGGAAGTCCGGGTCCATGCCGTTGGTGAGCAGCGCCTCCTCCCAGGTCACGGAGTGCACGCCGAGCATCGGCTTCCAGTGGAACTTGACCAGCACGGTGGAGCCGTCCGCCGCGATCAGGCGGTAGGTGTGGACGCCGAAGCCCTCCATCATGCGGTAGGAGCGCGGGATGCCGCGGTCGGACATGTTCCACAGGGTGTGGTGCTGGGCCTCGGTGTGCAGGGACACGAAGTCCCAGAACGTGTCGTGCGCGGACTGCGCCTGCGGGATCTCGCGGTCCGGGTGCGGCTTCACCGAGTGCACCACGTCCGGGAACTTGATGGCGTCCTGCACGAAGAACACGGGGATGTTGTTGCCCACCAGGTCCCACGTGCCCTCGTCCGTGTAGAACTTGGTGGCGAAGCCGCGGGTGTCGCGGGCCAGGTCCATGGAGCCGCGGGAGCCGGCCACGGTGGAGAAGCGGACGAACACCTCCGTCTCCTTGTCCTTGGCGAAGAGTCCGGCCCGGCTGATCTTCGCGGCGGTGCCGTAGCCGCGGAACACGCCGTGGGCGCCGGCGCCGCGGGCGTGGACCACGCGCTCGGGGATGCGCTCGTGGTCGAAGTGGCTGAGCTTCTCCCGCAGGTGGTGGTCCTGCAGCAGGGTGGGGCCGCGGCGGCCGGCCTTGAGCGAGTGGTCCGAGTCCTGCAGGCGCACACCGTGCGCGGTGGTCAGGTACGGGCAGCCCTGCGCGGCGGTCGCGGGGTCGGCGCCGGTGTCCTGGCCGGTGGGGGAGACCTGTGCCGGACCGCGCTGGTCCGGGGCCGGGACGGCCACGGGCTGGTCCGGGTGGGTGAGGGCGGTGTGCTCCTCGAGGTCGGGGGTGATCGGCCCCGGCGTGCCGGGGATGTCGGGCTGCTGGGTGGTCATCGCGTCTGCTCCTGTGGTGTCGACGTGCCGCGCGGTGCCGCGCGGATCGGGGGCGGAGGACGACGGCGGCCGATGCGGGCCGACGTCGTGCCCGGTCCCCAGCGTGGCGGCTGGCCCCAGCGCTGACCAGGGCTGACGGCCACCGGCAGGGGCCTGGCTACCCTGGGGGCATGAGGATCAGCGTCGGACAGTTCGGGCCCGTGGGCGACGTCGAGGAGAACCTGGCCGTGATGGCCCGCCTCGCCGCCCGCGCCGCGGGCGAGGGGGCGGACCTCCTGGTGCTGCCCGAGGAGGCCATGCTCGGGGCCCGCGAGGTGGGGGAGGAGTTCCCCGACGCCGTCGCCGCGGCCTGGGAGCCGTTCGCCGCGGGCCTGGCGGCGCTGGCGCGTGAGCACGGGATCGCCGTCGTCGCGGGCGGCTACGAGCCGGGACCGGACCGGCGTCCCTACAACACGCTGCTGGCGGTGGGCGCGGACGGCGCCCGGCTGGGCGCGTACCGCAAGCTCCACCTCTACGACGCGTTCGCGCACCGCGAGTCGGACCGGATCACCCCCGGCGACGGCGGCGTCGCGGCGATCGAGCTCGGCGGGCTCCGCCTGGGCCTGCTCACCTGCTACGACCTGCGCTTCCCCGAGCTGTCCCGGCGTCTGGCGGTGGAGGGCGCGGACGTGCTCGTGATCCCCGCGGCGTGGTTCTCCGGCGAGCACAAGGTGGACCACTGGCGCACCCTGCTCAAGGCCCGCGCGGTGGAGAACACGGTGTGGGTGGCCGCGGCCGACACGTGCTCGGACGGCACCGTGGGCCACTCGATGATCGTGGACCCGCTGGCGCTGCCCGTCGCCGAGCTCGCCGACGAGCGGGAGGCCGTGGTGACCGCGGAGGTCACCCGCGAGCGGATCGACGAGGTCCGGGAGTTCCTCCCCTCGCTCGCCAACCGCCGCACCGACGTCCTCTGAGCCGCCCCCCGCCCGGCGGACGGGTCACCATTACCCCCTCGGGCTGGGAAAAGCCTAAAATCACGTCAGACGTGCAACCAGACGGGCGCCCCGGCGCTCGGAACGCGCCCCGCCCGGGGCGGGACGGGAGATCAGAGATGACCATCAACGCCGACGGCAGCCACGCCGTCCAGCCCCACGCCGCGAACGCCCACACCGCCCCGGCCCGCCCCGTGCGCCACGCCGTGGTGGAGGAGGAGGTGCTCGAGCCGCTGGGCCCGGTGGAGGGCTGGGGCTTCACCAACCGCGTCATCCTCGTCTCGGTGCTCGTCGTGATCATCGGCAACGTCGTGCGCGTGCTCACCGGCGACCTGGGTGATCCGAACGGCTCCGTGGCGCTGGGCGAGACCGGCCACGGCTGGGTCGTGCTGGTGCAGTCGTTCATGTTCGGCCTGGTGGGCGGCGCCCTGGCGGGCGCGGCCGGCTACCTGGTCGTGCTGCTGATGGGCGGGGCTGCCCGCTCCGTCGTGCGCTACGTGGTCGGTGGCGTGGTCGGCGGCTTCCTCGGTGCCGTGGGCCTGTTCGCGGTGTTCTCCAACACCGTCCTCTACGGGGCGGGCCTGCACCTGTTCTGGATGCTGCCGGTGGCGGGCCTGCTCGGCGGCCTCTGGGCGGGCGTCGTCTCCTCCCGCCGCTGATCCCCGCAACCGGCGCCTCGGGCGCCGGCCGCAGAGAAAGGCCCCGGTTCCGGCTCTCGCCGGGCCCGGGGCCTTCTCCGTCATCACTCGCACCTTCGATGAGGTGGCTTCAGCCTACGAACTCGCCTTGGGCTTTCCAGGGGAGTCGGCTGGGCGTTCCCTGGGAGTGTCGGCCGCCCCGAGCAGGTGCGCGAGCTCGCCGGTGGCGGCGACGAGGGCCGCCCCGCACCGGTCCGCCAGCTCGTCCGTGCAGCGGTAGGCCGGCACGAGCGTGCTGAGCGCACCGACCACCGTGCCCGCCACGCTGATGGGGGCGGACAGCGAGGTGACGTCCTTCTCCACGGAACGGGTGCGCAGCGTGTAGTCCCCCGCGGCCACGCTGCCGCGCAGGGCGTCGCCCACGGCCGTGCCCGCCAGGGGGACGGTGCGTCCGACCCAGTTCGTGTGGCGGACGGAGTGCGTGCCCTCCACGATCGCCAGGTAGACGGCGGAGTCCGGAGGGGTCGTCACCGAGAGGTAGACGGATTCGCCCGTGGCGGCCACGACGTGGTCCATCGGCCCGCGGGCCAGCTGCACGAGCGAGTCTCGGGAGAAGGCCCGCGCCCCGAGCTGGATGAGGCGCACGCCGGGGCGGTAGGCGCCGTCGTCGTCGCGGGCCACGAAGCCGGATCCCTCGAGGCTGCGCAGCAGGCGCAGCGCCGTGGACGCCGGCAGCTCCGTGGCGCGGGCGGCCTCGGTCAGGCTCAGCCGGGGCTGCTCGGTGACGGCGGCGAGCAGGTCCAGGGCCCGGTCCACGGTGCGCGTCGAGGCGGTGGGGGTGGTGGTCATGAGAGGGAGCGTAACGGGTGCGGGACACGCGGATCGGGCTTGCGCGTGAGCCGAGTCACTGTTTCAATGTTCGGAAAGTGCATGCCGAGCCGTGAAATCACCGGGGCTACCCGTCCCGGCGGCGCACGCACCCCGTCGAGAGGAACTGCCATGGCCGAGGGCTTCACCCAGCACGACCCGTCCCGCACCATCCGCGCCCCGCGCGGCACCGAGCTCTCCGCCAAGTCCTGGCAGACCGAGGCCCCGCTGCGGATGCTCATGAACAACCTGGACCCCGAGGTCGCCGAGCGTCCCGAGGACCTCGTCGTCTACGGCGGCACCGGCCGCGCGGCCCGCTCCTGGGAGGCCTACGACGCCATCGTCGCCACCCTCAAGGACCTCGAGGAGGACGAGACCCTCCTGGTGCAGTCCGGCAAGCCGGTGGGCGTGTTCCGCACCAACAAGTGGGCCCCGCGCGTGCTGATCGCCAACTCCAACCTGGTGGGCGACTGGGCCACGTGGCCGGAGTTCCGCAAGCTCGAGGCCGAGGGCCTCATGATGTACGGCCAGATGACCGCCGGCTCCTGGATCTACATCGCCACCCAGGGCATCCTGCAGGGCACCTACGAGACCTTCGCCGCGATCGGCCGCAAGCGCTACGACGGCTCCCTCAAGGGCACCCTCACCCTCACCGGCGGCTGCGGCGGCATGGGCGGCGCCCAGCCCCTGGCCGTCACCCTCAACGGGGGCGTCTGCCTGATCGTGGACGTCTCGGAGGACCGCCTGCGCCGCCGCATGGGCAAGCGCTACCTGGACGAGGTGGAGACGGACATCGACAAGGCCGTCGAGCGCGTCATGCAGGCCAAGCGCGACGGCGAGGCCGTCTCCGTGGGCCTCGTGGGCAACGCCGCCGAGGTGTTCCCCGAGCTGCTCGAGCGCCAGAAGGCCGGCACCGTCGAGATCGACATCGTCACCGACCAGACCTCCGCGCACGACCCGCTGTCCTACCTGCCGATCGAGATCGACGAGAAGGACTGGCACGCCGAGGCCGAGGCCGACCCGGACACCTTCACCAAGAAGGCCCAGGAGTCCATGGCCCGCCAGGTCGAGGCCATGGTCGGCTTCCAGGACATCGGCGCCGAGGTGTTCGACTACGGCAACTCCATCCGCGACGAGGCCCGCAAGGCCGGCTACTCCCGCGCGTTCGAGTTCCCGGGCTTCGTCCCGGCCTACATCCGCCCGCTGTTCTGCGAGGGCCTCGGCCCCTTCCGCTGGGCCGCGCTCTCCGGCGACCCGGAGGACATCCGCGTGACCGACGAGGCCCTGAAGGAGCTGTTCCCCGAGAACGAGCACCTGCACCGCTGGCTCGACGGCGCCGCCGAGTTCGTGGAGTTCGAGGGCCTGCCGGCCCGCATCTGCTGGCTGGGCTACGGCGAGCGCCACAAGGCCGGCCTGCTCTTCAACCAGCTCGTGGCCGAGGGCAAGGTCAAGGCGCCGATCGTGATCGGCCGCGACCACCTCGACTCGGGCTCCGTGGCCTCCCCGTACCGCGAGACCGAGTCCATGCTGGACGGCTCCGACGCGATCGCCGACTGGCCGCTGCTGAACGCGCTGACCGCTACCTCCTCGGGTGCCACCTGGGTGTCGATCCACCACGGCGGCGGCGTCGGCATCGGCCGGTCCATCCACGCCGGCCAGGTGGGCGTGGCCGACGGCACCGAGCTGGCCGCGGCCAAGCTCGAGGCGCTGCTCACCAACGACCCGGGCATGGGCGTCATCCGCCACGTCGACGCCGGCTACTCCCGCGCCGCCGAGGTGGCGAAGGAGCGCGGCGTCCGTGTGCCCATGGAGGCCACGATCCGGGACTGACCCCGGTCACGTCGTCGGACGACGACGGTGCCGCCGCGCCGTCGCCGTCCGACGACTTCACCGCCGCGAGCCGGACGGGCATCCGCTCGTCCGGCTCGCGATCGAAAGGACACCACGATGGACTCGTCCCGCCCCGCAGACCACGAGCTGCACACCGACACCACCGCGATGGCCGCGATCGAGGCCGACGCGCCCCGCCCGCCGGCGCGCTGGCGCATGATCGTCTACTCGGCGATCGGCATCGTCATGTTCTTCGTGCCCATCACGATCAACGGGGCGAGCTCCATCCCGCTGGACCACCTGGTGACCTGGGTGCGCGGGCTGCTCGGCCCGGCCGACCGCTGGGTGGGCCTGGCCATCATCGCCGCAGGCGCCGTGTACCCGTTCGCCTCGGGTCGCTGGCGGACCAGCACCACGCGGGCGGTGTTCGCGTTCCTCGCCGTGCTCGGCCTGGTCGCCTCGGCGATGGTCGTGTTCGGCGTGGGCCCGAGCTGGATCCTGGACAAGAGCATCGGTCCGTTCCTGATGGACAAGCTCGTGGTGCCCGTGGGCCTGATCGTGCCCATCGGCGGCGTCTTCCTGGCCCTCGTGATCGGCTACGGCCTCATGGAGTTCGTGGGCGTCTACCTGCGCCCGGCCATGCGGCCGATCTGGCGCGTGCCCGGCCGCGCCGCCGTCGACGCCGTGGCCTCCTTCGTGGGCTCCTACGCCCTGGGCCTGCTGCTGACGAACCGCATGTACACCGGGGGCCGCTACACGGCCCGTGAGGCGGCGATCATCGCCGTCGGGTTCTCCACGGTGTCCGCGACCTTCATGGTGATCGTGGCCAAGACGCTGGGCCTGATGGACATCTGGCTCTGGTACTTCTTCGGCACCCTCGCGGTGACGTTCGCGGTCACCGCCATCACGGTGCGCATCCCGCCGCTGAGCCGCATCCCGGACGAGTGCTACCCGGGCGTCACCCACTCGCCCGAGCAGGCCGTCACCCGGGACCGCTTCCGCGTGGCCCGTCGCGCCGCCGAGCAGACCCTCGCCGAGGCCCCGTCCCTGCCGAAGAACATCTGGGTCAACTTCCGGGATGGACTCGTGATGGTGCTCCAGATCCTGCCGTCCATCATGTCCGTGGGCCTGATCGCCCTGGTCCTGGCCACGTACACGCCCGTGTTCGAGTGGATCGGCGTGATCTTCTACCCGCTGTTCTGGGCGCTCGGCTACTCCGACCCCGGCCTGCTGGCCTCGGCCTCCGCCACCTCGATCGCCGAGATGTTCATCCCGGCCACGATGGCGGCCGGTCACGAGGACCTCGTCGCCCGGTTCGTGATCGGCGTCGTCTGCGTCTCCGCGATCATCTTCTTCTCCGCGGTGGTTCCTGCCATCCTGGCCACGGACATCCCCGTGAAGATGTGGCACCTCCTGGTGATCTGGGTCGAGCGCGTGGCGCTCACCATCGTGCTGGCCACGCCGCTGGCCCACCTGGTGGCCGCGCTCACCTGAGGCCCGCCCCACCGGCC
>NZ_JABFNH010000011.1:0-19716 GCF_017168435.1 Micrococcus sp. KRD070 | reverse complement strand
CCACCGGCCCACCCCCGTCCGTCCCGCAGAGAGGCCCCCATGCGCTCCACGCTCATCACCGACATCGCCGAGCTGACCACCGTCGACCCCGAAGGGCGGGTGCTCACGGACGCGGCCGTCGTCGTCGAGGACGAGCGCATCGCCTGGATCGGCCCCGCCGCGGACGCCCCGGAGGCGGACGACCGGGTGTCCGTCGAGGGCCGCGCCGTGCTGCCGGGCTGGGTGGACTCCCACACGCATCTCGTGTTCGACGGGGACCGCTCCGCCGAGTTCGAGGCCCGCATGGCCGGCGAGTCCTACGCGGCCGGCGGCATCGGCGTGACCACCTCCGCCACCCGCGCCGCCTCGGACGCTCGCCTGGCCGAGCTGGTCCGCGGCCGGGTGGCCGACGCGGTGGCCGGCGGCACCACCTACCTCGAGACCAAGACCGGCTACGGGCTCACCGTGGAGGAGGAGGCGCGCCACGCGCGCCTGCTGGCCGGGCTGCGCGAGGAGGGCCTCGTGGACGAGGTGACCTTCCTCGGCGCCCACCTCGTGCCCCCGGGCCGGGATGCGGAGGACTACCTGGACGACGTCGTCGGGCCGATGCTCGCGGCCGTGCGGGAGCACGCGGGCTGGGTGGACGTGTTCTGCGACACCGGCGCCTTCGACGCCGAGCAGACCCGCCGCGTGCTCGCCGCGGGCGTGGCGGCGGGACTGGGCGTGCGCCTGCACGGCAACCAGATCGAGCAGGGCCCGGGCGTGGGCGTGGCCGTGGAGTTCGGCGCCGCCTCCGTGGACCACGTCAACCACCTCTCCGACGCGGACGTCGAGGCCCTCGCCGGCACCTGGACCGGCTGGGACCGCGCCTCGGCCACCGGGACGCCCGGCACCGTGGCCGGCTGCCTGCCCGCGTGCGACCTGTCCACCCGCGCCCCGCTGGCGCCCGCGCGTCGTCTGCTCGACGCCGGCATCGAGGTCTCCCTGGCCTCGAACTGCAACCCGGGCACCAGCTACACCACGTCCATGAACTTCAACGTGGGCACCGCCGTGCTGCAGATGCACCTGACCCTCGCCGAGGCCGTGCGCGCCGCCACCCTCGGCGGGGCCATCGGCCTGCGGGCGCAGGACCGCGTCGGCAGCCTCGAGGTCGGCAAGCGCGCCGACCTGCACGTGCTCGACGCCCCCGCCGCCATCCACCTGGCCTACCGCCCCGGCATGCCGCTGACCTATGCGGTCTGGCGCGCGGGCCGCCGCGCCGTCTGATCGACCGACATCAAGGAGAACGCATCACCATGACCACCCCTCCCGTCACCGTCACGCTCGGCACGTCCGGGGCCACCCTGGACGACGTCGTCGCCGTGGCCCGCCACGACGCCCGCGTGGTGCTCGCCGACGACGTGCTCGAGACCGTCGGCGCGGTGCGCCGCCACGTCGAGGCGCTGGCCGAGGCCGAGACCCCCACCTACGGCGTCTCCACCGGCTTCGGCGCGCTCGCGGACAAGCACATCCCGCTCGAGTCCCGCGCGCAGCTGCAGAAGTCCCTGATCCGCTCCCACGCCGCCGGCATGGGCCCCGTGGTGGAGCGCGAGGTCGTCCGCGCGCTGATGTTCCTGCGCGCCACCACGCTGGCCTCCGGCCGCACGGGCGTGCGCCCCGTGGTGGTGGAGACCTTCGTGGCCATGCTCAACGCGGGCATCACCCCCGCCGTGCGCGAGTTCGGCTCGCTGGGCTGCTCCGGCGACCTCGCCCCGCTCTCCCACGTGGCCCTGGCGCTGATGGGCGAGGGCGACGTCGTCGGGACGGACGGCGCGCTGCGTCCGGCCGGCGAGGCGCTCGCCGAGGCCGGGATCGAGCCGGTCGAGCTGCGGGAGAAGGAGGGCCTGGCCCTCGTCAACGGCACCGAGGGCATGCTCGGCATGCTGATCATGGCGCTGGCCGACCTCGAGGAGCTCGCCGACACCGTGGACCTCACCGCCGCGATGTCCGTGGAGGCGCTGCTCGGCACCGACCGCGTGTTCGTGCCGGAGCTGCACCTGCCGCTGCGCCCCCACCCGGGCCAGGCGACCTCCGCCGACCGGATGCTGAAGATCCTGGCGGGCTCGCCGATCGTGGCCAGCCACAAGGAGGGCGACTCCCGCGTGCAGGACGCCTACTCGCTGCGCTGCGCCCCGCAGGTGGCCGGCGGCCTGCGCGACACCCTCGCGTACGTGCGCACCGTGGCCGAGCGCGAGCTCGCCGCCACCGTGGACAACCCGGTGGTGCTCGACGACGGCCGGGTGAGCTCGAACGGCAACTTCCACGGGGCGCCCGTGGCGTACGTGCTGGACTTCCTGGCCATCCCGGTGGCCGACGTCGCCAGCATGTCCGAGCGCCGCACCGACCGCATGCTGGACCCGGCCCGCTCGCACGGGCTGCCCGCGTTCCTCGTGGACGACCCGGGCGTGGACTCCGGCATGATGATCGCCCAGTACACGCAGGCCGGGCTCGTCTCGGACATGAAGCGCCTGGCCGTGCCCGCGTCCGTGGACTCCATCCCGTCCTCCGCGATGCAGGAGGACCACGTCTCCATGGGCTGGCATGCCGCCCGCAAGCTGCGCTCGGCCGTGGAGAACTTCCGCCGTGTGCTCGCCGTCGAGCTCGTGGCCGCCGCCCGCGCGATCGAGCTGCGCGCCCCGCTGCAGCCCTCCGCCGCGACCGGTGCCGCCGTCCGCGTGATCCGGGAGGCCGGCGTCCCCGGCCCCGGCCCGGACCAGTACATGGCCCCGCAGCTGGCCGCCGCCGAGCAGGCCCTGCGCGACGGGTCCGTGCTGGCCGCCGTGGCGGAGGCGCTCGCGGGCGTGTCCGCCGACGCCGAGCCGCAGGACCTGGCCGAGGAGTCCGAGGGCGCCGAGGCCGAGGGGCACTGACGCCGCAGCGTGGTCCGACGCCGCAGAGTGGTCACGACACGCCGCGTGCGTCTGCGCGAGACGGCGTGTCGTGACCACTCTGTGTGTGGAGGGGCGGCCTGCGGGTCGGGCCCGGTCGGCCCCGGCTCAGGTGAGGAGCACCGTCGTCGTCCTGTGCCGGCCGACGATCGTATGGATCAGGCGGGAGACAATCCGGGCAACGCCATGTGGTTGGTGTCGTGCGGTGAAGCCGGAACGGCGCGATCAGTCCGATTGCAGCACGACACCAGCTAAGGGCTTATCCCAGGAGTCCCTGTTGTTCGGCCCAGCACTTGAATCCCCCTGGGCCGAAGGGAAGCCGGTAATCGCCCATGATGAGATCGTCAGCGAGGCTCTCAACCATGGGAACGGTGAGTTGCTCCTTGCGGATCGCCTCACAGAGCAACCCGAGGGTGCCGGTGCACTCGAGCTTCTCGCGCTTGGCCAGGACGCGGAGCACGTTGTCGTCGATCACGATGCGATACCCGTGCGTCCGACCGAGGGCTAGAACGCCGCATTCGCCCCGGTTCCGACCGCCCGCCACAAGGTGCTCCTCGTATCGGGCGAAGGCCGCGAGGAACTCGAGGTCCTCGCTGCGGTCCACGACGATCCATTCGGCGTCCAAGATCTGCCGGAGATCTGGGTGCTGGTACTGCTGGTCCCTGATCTCCTGCTCCACACTCTCCGGAATCACGGCATGGCCGGCTGTCAGGAACTTGAGCACACCGAGCCATCCTTTCAGGGTGAAATGGCGCAGTGGTCCCGTATCGAAGACGTAGGTCTCCGGAACGGCGGTCACGAGACGTACTCCCAGATCTCCTGTTCCTGACGTGGGGGAAGGTCCGGAAGGTCGTCGTCGTCGAAAGTCCCATCCAAGAGGTCGAGTGTGCGTTCACGCGAGAGCTTCTCGGCCTCGAACAGCGCGATGACGTGCTTCTGGTACACCCGGGGCTGGGTGGTGCCTGCCATCTCGTCAGACGGGTACAGATCGTGGGTGATGATGTCCGTCTGCGTGGTCTGCACAGCGCGGATGTCGTTTGCCGTGGAAGCGTCCACCAATTCCAGGTCGTGGAGTCGGCGGGCCAGGGTCGACATGTCCACCAGGTAGGTGCCGGCGATCTTCACAGCGGCAGTGCGGACATCGCTTGAGTGAGCTGCGGCGGGCCATTCCTGTAAAAGGACAGCTGCTGGCAGGAGAAATGCTCGAGCGAACCGATCGAGGCGACCCTCGATGTCCGGGCCGGTGTGGGCGGTGCGCCAGTCCACCGTGTATTCATCGGCAAGTAGGTAGTGCCCAAGCTCGTGCACGGCGGAGAGGCGGCGTCGCCCGACCTTGGGGGTGGAATTCACCAGGGAGATGCCGCCCTCGGCGAGGAGCACCGTTCCCGCGTCAGCGGCGTCCACGCCGAAGTTGCGGGAGAACAGGAGCAGGCCAGCAGTGGCCAGGTGCGCCTGGAGGTCCTTTACGGGTTCCGTTGCTGTATACCCGACGTGCTCGCGTGCCCGGGCGGCCATGTCGTCGGCCTCGTGAACGGACTTGGGCTGCTCCCAGGGGTCCCGCACGCCGAACCCCTCGATGGGATGCAGGTCGTGCAGGAACTCGACGTCTGCGAGGAGTTCGGCCAGCAGGTGGTCCACGGCCGACTCGGTGGTATCCAACCCCTGGGCGGAACGGTGCGAGACGAGCGCTGGCGCAGGCTCGGTGAAGAACGACTGCATTCGGGTTCCCAGGGCATCGGCGATGGAGGCCAGCTCCAGGGCAGTGACCTTCCGTTGTCCGCCTTCGATCCGGTTGACCATGGTGCGCTCGAGGCCAACGGCGGTAGCTAGGTCCTGCTGGGACATCCCGCGACGCTCCCGTGCGGCACGTACACGGGCACCCAGCGAATGAGGAGTGGTCGGCGACATGTGTGCGATTCTCGCACACATGGCACTGGCGGTGAACCCTCGTCGCATACGCTGATGCGTTCGAGAACAAGCGCCGCGCCGCACTGCTGGTGATGGCCACCGGCACCGGGAAGACGTGCACCGCCGTCGCCCTGGTGGACCAGATGGCCCGCGCCGGATGGGTCAAGCGCGTGCTCTTCCTGGCGGACCGGCAGGCCCTCGTGAAGCAGGCCGCGGACGCCTTCGTGGAGCACGGCTTCGTCGGCACCACCGTGAACCTGCTGAAGAACCGGCACGGGGAGGGACGCGTCTACGCCTCCACCTACCCCACCATGCTCGGCCTCATCCAGGAGTCCACCGGCCAGGGCGCCCGCTTCGACCCCGGATACTTCGACCTGGTGATCGTGGACGAGGCCCACCGGTCCGTATACGCCAAGTACGGCGAGATCTTCCGCCACTTCGATGCCCTTCTCGTGGGCCTCACCGCCACCCCCAAGGACGAGATCGACCGGAACACCTACGGCCTCTTCGGCCTCGAGCCCGGCGTGCCGACTGATGCCTACACCCTCGACGAGGCCGTGGCGGACGGGTTCCTGGTGCCGCCGCGGGGCGTCTCCGTGGGCACCACCTTCCTGCGTTGCGGCACCCGGTACGATCAGCTTCCCGCCGAGGAGCAGGAGGCCTGGGACGCGCTGGACTGGGGCGAGGACGAGGCGCCCGAGGAGGTTTCGAGCGAGGAGATCAACCGGTTCCTCTTCAATGCGGACACCGTGGACCGCGTGCTCTCCACCCTCAGGGAGCACGGCCACAAGGTGGCCGGCAGCGAACGGCTCGGCAAGACCATCGTCTTCGCCAAGAACCAGCCGCACGCCGAGTTCATCCTGCAGCGGTTCGACGCCCAGTGGCCGGAGCTCGGCGGCCGGTACGCCCAGATCATCACCCACGCCAGCCGCTACCCGGACGCCCTGCTGGACGACTTCAAGACCCCCGGCAAGGCCCCGCACATCGCCATCAGCGTGGACATGCTGGACACGGGGGTGGACGTGCCCGACGTCGTCAACCTCGTGTTCTTCAAGCTCATCCGCTCCAAGACCAAGTTCTGGCAGATGATCGGCCGCGGCACCCGCCTGCGCCCGGACCTCTACGGGCCGGGGAGGGACAAGGAGGACTTCCTCGTCTTCGACTGGTGCCAGAACCTCGAGTTCTTCAACCAGGACCTCCCGGAGTCCGACGGCTTCACCCAGAGGTCCCTCACCCAGCGGTTGTTCGAGGACCGGCTCGCGCTCGTCGTCGCCCTCGACGCCCTGGACGACGACGCTGGGGCGCCCGCCGCCGTCGGGCCGGAGGAACGCGCGGTGCGCGAGCTGCGCCGCACCGCCGCCGAGGAGCTGCAGGCGGCCATCGCCCGCCTGACCCTCGAGAACGTCCTGGCCCGCCCTCTCCGCCGGGAGGTCGAGGAGTTCCAGCGGCCTGAGGCGTGGACGTCCCTGAGCGCCCAGGCCGCCGAACGGGCACGTGCGCTGGCCGGGGTGGTCACCGGGTTGCCGGGGGAGGACGTCGACGCCAAGCGCTTCGACCTGCTCATCGTGCGCCGGCAGCTGGCAGACCTCACCGGGGAGGCTGGCACGGCCGAGCGCATCCGGGCCACGGTGCAGTCCCTCGGGGAGAACCTGCTCTCCAAGGACGCCATCCCCGCCGTGAAGGAACAGATCATCCTCCTCGAGGCCGTGGCCGGGGAGGAATGGTGGGAGGGCGTCACTCTCGGCATGCTCGAGCACGCCCGGAAGAAGCTGCGCGGGCTCGTCCAGTTCATCGAGAAGGTCCGCCGCTCCCGCGTATACACGGACTTTGCGGACACGCTCACGCAGCTTGAGGAGGTCGACGTCGTGCGGCCGACGCCCGGCGTGGACATCGAACGGTTCTGGGCCAAGGTCAGCGAGCCGCTGCGCCACAACGAGTCCTCGCTGGCGCTGCAGAAGCTGCGCCACGGCAAGCAGCTCACCGAGCCGGACCTGGAGTCGCTCGAACAGCTGCTCCGGAGCATCGGGGCCGAGGACGCGCACCTGGCCGCGGCGAAGTCCGAGGGCGAGGGACAGTTGGGCCTGTTCGTGCGCATGCTAGTGGGGATGGATCGTGCCGCCGCGCAGGGCGTGGTCGCGGACTTCGTCCAGGACCGGACGCTCACCCAGGCGCGGATCCGCTTCCTGGGTCACATGGTGGAGGAGCTTACCGCCAACGGCGTCCTGGACGCCGGCCGGCTGTTCGAATCCCCCTACACGGACGACGCCCCCGGGGGGCCGTTCGGCCTGTCCGAGGAGGCGCAGGTGTACTCCCTGCGCGAGCGGCTGGACCTCGTCCGGACGTCTGCGATGGTGCCGGGACCAGAAGCGAACGCGGGCGGGGACGAGGCGCGCGGCGTCGTCGCATGACCTGACCGGACGGTGAGCCGAGTCGTGATATCCGCCCTTCTGCGAGCCTCCAGTTTCTATGACTGCTCACGTAGTGTTCAGACATGACTCCCGTCACCTGCCCCAGGGCCCCAAGCGAGGCCATAGGAAAGAAACTGCTCGTGCACGTTGTCCGCACTGTGGCTCTTCCCCAGGTCCGGGCGTTACCCCACCAACAGAGACATTGATCGCTCTGCCCCCAGGGCCGGAGGGTGCCGATAGACAGACTTCCCCAATGGAATGTGAGCGACGTCGTCGAATCGATGAAGTGCTTCAGTTGGCTGGTGACCTTCTGGTCACGGAAAGCATCCGGGAAGTTCGTACGCACCTTCTCGATTTTGCCGTAGCCTACGGCGAACAGGGGCGTGGACGAGTGCGGCGCCATGCTATGTGCCAGGTACTTGCCGAGGTGGCGAATGCGCTAGATCCAGGCGAATACATCGATGAAGCAGCCGCTCGCATCAGGACAGCCCTCGCCACGGCAGGTCTTCCTCGACCGGTCGTCGCCTTGGCAATCGCAGCGACAAAGAAGATTGCAGCGGGAGCCGTGGAGGGGATCAATCCGACTGAGCAGATTCGTTTGGCGATCTGGATGCTCATCTCTGTGCTCTGCCCGAGGCCGGAGGTGTGCCCGGCTCAGCCAAAATCAGGCGTGGAGGTTCTTAAAAAAGCTCTGGAAGATGCAGAGTCTGCTATCTGATCATTGCAGAGGCTAAGTAACCCTCAACGCACCTCGCTACCTCAGTGGCGGTGGCGGCCGACGATCGTGTGGATCAGCCGCACCGCGGCCCTCGCGGTGCGGCCCCCGCGCCGGAAGGGACCCCCGGCCCGCTCAGGCCAGCAGCGACGCGTCCGTCCGGTGACGGCTGACGATCGTGTGGATCAGCCGGGCCGCGGCCTTCGCCGTGCGGCCGTCCACGTCCAGGGCGGGGTTGAGCTCCACGACGTCGGCCAGGGCCAGCTTCCCGGACTGGGTGGCCTCCAGCGCGCACGCGTGGATCACCTCGTACGGCACGCCGAAGCCGGCCGGTGCGCTCACCCCCGGGGCGACGGCAGCCGGCAGCACATCCAGGTCGATCGTCAGGTAGAGCACGTCCACGGCGTTGATGAACGAGCGCACCCAGCGGCGGACGCCGGTGACGTCGGCGGTCTGGGCCTGCTCGTCGGTCACCCACGTGACCCCGCGTTCGCGCGCGGTGTCGAACAGGGCCCGGGTGTTGTTGGCCTCGCTGATGCCCACCACCGCGTAGGAGAGCTGATGCTCCGCCCCCTCGGCGTCCCGCAGCGCCTGCAGGAACGGGGTGCCGGAGCTGGGCCGCGGCGCCTCGCGCAGGTCGAAGTGCGCGTCCAGGTTGAGGATGCCCACGCGGGTGCCCGCACCCACGCGCGTGGAGCCGGTCAGGCCCGTGATCGAGGCGTAGGCGGTCTCGTGTCCGCCGCCGAGCACCACGGCCAGGTCGTGGGCGTTCAGCAGCCCGCTGACCACCGTGCCCAGCTCGGCCTGGCCCGCCTCGAGCTCGCCCGGGGCGTCGTCGTCGCCGCGGTCCACGGACACGTCGCCCGCGTCCACGAGCGCGCCCGTGCCCTCGAGGTACGCGAGCGGGGCGAGCGCGCCGCGCAGCGCCTCCGGGCCGTCCTCGGCGCCCACGCGGCCGTGGTTCCGGCGCACGCCCTCGTCCGAGGCGAAGCCGATGAGCGCCGTGGACCGCGCGCCCGACGTCGGGGCGCCGGCGCCGGGGTCGCGGTGCGGCGTCGTGGGCTCACCGCGGCCGTCGGCGGGGCGGACGACCTGGTGCCAGCGCAGGTGCTCGGGGGCGTCGCCGTCGGTGCGGCCGGTCCAGGCGGGGGAGAGGGACGAGGAGGGGAGCTCGGAGGTCATGGGCCCATCCCACGCCATCGACGGGCGGGTGCGCAACGAGGGCCGGACGACGCCCGACACGGGGCGTCGTCCGCCTAGCGGTCCAGTTCCTGGCGCCGCGAGCTGATCACGCCGGTGACGAAGCCGGCGAGGTTGAGCCCGCCGTGGAAGCGGGCGTGCTCGATCTTCACACAGCGGTCCATCACGACCTCCAGGCCCGCGGCCTCGGCCTGACGCGCGGCGTCCTCGTTCCAGATGCCCAGCTGCAGCCACACGGTCCGGGCGCCCACGCGGGCGGCGTCCGCCACCACCTCGGGGGCGTCGGAGGACTTGCGGAACACCTCCACGAGGTCCGGGGTGACGGGCAGGTCGTCCAGCGAGGCGTACACGCGGTGGCCGAGGATCTCCTTGCCGGCCGCGGCGAGCACGGGATTGACGAAGTAGACGTCGTACGTGGTCGAGCTCAGCAGGTACGTGGCCACGAAGTACGACGCACGGGCCGGCTTGTCCGAGGCGCCGACGATCGCGATCGACCGGGTGCGCCGCAGGATCGCCAGGCGCTCGGGGGCGCCGGGGCCGGTCCAGGTGCGCTCGGGGTGGGTGGTGCTCATGGCTCAGGCCTCCTGCTCTGCGGGGACGACGGCGCCGTCGCGGGCGCGGCCGGTGGCCTCGGTCAGGGCCTGGTCCAGGTCCCAGAGGATGTCCTCGAGGTCCTCGATGCCCACCGAGATGCGGATGAGGTCCGCCGGGATGCCCGCGGCCACGAGCTGCTCGGCGGTGAGCTGCTGATGGGTCGTCGTGGCGGGGTGCAGCACCAGCGTCTTCGCGTCGCCGATGTTGGCCAGGTGGGAGGCCAGCTGCAGCGCGGAGATGAAGCGCGACGCCGTCGCGCGCCCGGCCTCCGGGCCGGAGGCGCCGTCGTCGGTGTCCGTGGCTGCCGGGGCCACGCCGAAGCTGAACACCGAGCCGACGCCCCGGGGCAGCAGCTGCTGCGCGCGGGCGTGGTGCGGGTGGTCGGGCAGGCCGGCGTAGCGGACCCAGGAGACGCGCGGGTCCTCGTCCAGCCACTGCGCCACGGCCTGCGCATTCGCCAGGTGGGCGTCCATGCGCGGGGCCAGCGTCTCGACGCCGAGCAGCAGCTGGAACGCCGACTGCGGGGCCAGTGACGGGCCGAAGTCGCGCAGCTGCTCCGAGCGGAGCTTGGTGAGGAAACCGTACTCGCCGAAGTTGCCCCACCAGGAGACGCCGCCGTACGAGGGCACGGGCTCGGTCATGGACGGGAACTTGCCGTTGTCCCATGGGAAGCGGCCGGACTCCACCACGACGCCGCCGAGCGTGGTGCCCTGCCCGCCGAGGAACTTCGTGGCCGAATGGATGACGATGTCCGCGCCGTGTTCGATCGGCCGGATCAGGTAGGGCGGGGTGAGGGTCGCGTCCACGACGAGCGGCACGCCGTGCCGGTGGGCGACGTCGGCCAGGCCCGGCAGGTCCACGACGTCACCGGAGGGGTTGGCGACGATCTCCGTGTAGACGGCCTTGGTGTTGGGCTGGAGGGCGGCCTCGAAGTCCGCGGCCTCGGCGGAGTCCACGAACGTGGTCTCGACGCCGAACCGGCGCAGGGAGACGTCCAGCTGGGTGATCGTGCCGCCGTAGAGCTTGGAGGACGCCACGATGTGGTCGCCGGCCCCGGCGAGGGCCGCGAAGGTGACGAACTCGGCGGCCATGCCGGACGCCGTCGCGACGGCCCCGATCCCGCCCTCGAGCGTGGCGACCCGCTCCTCGAACGCGGCGACCGTGGGGTTGCCGATCCGCGAGTAGATGTTGCCGTACTTCTGCAGCGCGAAGAGGTTGGCGGCGTCCTCGGCGGACTCGAACACGAAGGAGCTGGTCTGGTGGATCGGCACCGCGCGGGAGCCGTGGACGGCGTCCGGGACGGCGCCCGCGTGCAGCGCCTGGGTGCGGAAGCCGAACTCGTGGTCAGCCACGGGGGTCCTTTCGATGGAGGCTTCGGGACAGTCCGCCCCATTGTCCCGGGCGAGGCGCGCCGGGGGCAGGGTGGGCACGTCGCAGAGCGTCACGCGGCGCCGGCCGGTGGCATGCAACGCGGGTTGAGTTATCACCGGTTACGCGGGCCTGGACCCGTGACAACTCAACCCGCGTTGGACGGGACCCATGACAACTCAACCCGCGTTGGACGGGCGGGGGCGGATCAGCGCGTGCGGGCGAGCCGACGCCGGACCAGCCCCACGATCCGCCCGAACCCAGCGCGCTGGTCCTCCCAGGTGCAGCGCAGGGTCGTCCATTCCCGTTCGAGGCAGTACGCGTCCCGACGGGCGTCCCTCGCCTGCTGCTGAGCCGTGCGGTGGCCGGCGCCGTCGTACTGGAGGGCCAGGCGCGCCCCCCGGTACCCGAGGTCCACGACGGGCGAGGCCGGGTCGGCCGGGTCGACGGCGACCTGCAGCTCCGGCTCCGGCAGCCCGGCCCGGATCAGCGCGAGCCGGAGGAAGGTCTCGGGCGGGGAGTCGGCCCCGACGCGCACCTCCGCCAGCGCGGCACGTGCGAGACGGACACCCGGCCGGCCACGGCAGCGGGTGAGCACCTCCGACAGCTCGGACACGGTGGCCACGGGGTCCGCCCGGCCCGTCGGCGTCCACGGCGGACGCACCAGGTGGTCGCCGTCCGCGATGAGCCAGTCCACCTCGTGGGGGCGGAGCATCCCGGCGAGGTCGAACCAGGTGCGCGCCGCCGTCGTGACGCGCTGGCCGTCGGGAAGCTCGAGCACGTGGTCGGAGGGCAGCCGCACCCGGTGGCTGACGACGCCGTCCAGGTCGGTCCGGTGCGTGCGCGCGGAGCGGTCGAAGGTCAGGTGCAGTCCGGCGGGCCGCGCGAGGCGGGGCGGCAGCGGCAGTCCGTGCCAGAGGGCGGCAGAGACGTGGGAGACCACCCCGCCCGTGAGGCGGACCAGCGCGGCCGCGCCGTCCGGGGCGCACGGGTCGGGGATGCCCGCGGTGTGCACGCCGCGGCAGATCCGGGCGAGGTCTGCCGCGAGGGTGCGGCGCCACGGCAGGCCGGCGGCGTGCAGCTCGGCCGTCGTGAAGGCGCCCGCGGCGAGGGTGGACGGCAGGGGCGTGCGCGCGGTCATGGGGTGAGCCTGCCGCCCCCCGGCCCTGCGACGGGCCGAACCGACGCGCCCTGGGGAGGGCCGCCGTCGTCGTGGTGGCTGTGCAGGAGCGGCCGGCCCGCCGGTCATGGTGGCACCGGCGCGACGCGGGTTGAGTTATCACGGGCGCGAGCCGCCTGGACCCGTGATAACTCAACCAGCGTTGCAGGGGGGAGCGGCCGGCCCGTCGGTCACGGCGTGCGGTCCACGGACACCAGCTCCACGTCCTCGAGCCGCCCGCCCCGCACCACCGCGCGCATCAGGGTGCACACCGGCTGCCGCCTCCGGTCCGTGCAGGAGCCGGGGTTGAGCAGCCGCAGCCCCGGGTTCGCGGTGTCCGGACCGGCCACGGTGTCCCACGGGATGTGGCTGTGCCCGAAGACCAGCACGTCCGCGTCCGGGAACGCCGCGGCCATGCGGCGCTCGCGGCCGGCCGCCGGGCCCGTCTCGTGGACCATCGCGATCCGCACCCCGCCGATCTCCACGCGCGCCACCTCGGGCAGCCGCGCCCGCAGCCCAGGCCCGTCGTTGTTGCCCCACACGCCCACCAGCCGGGCGGCCCTCGCGTCGAGGTCGTCGAGCACGTCCTCGGCCACCCAGTCGCCGGCGTGGAGCACGACGTCGGCCCGCGCCACCTCGGCCCACACCTGCGCGGGCAGAGCGCGGGCGCGCCGCGGGATGTGGGTGTCCGCGATCAGGAGCAGGCGGGCGGCGTCGTCGTCGGGCACGGTCCGCCTCACCGTGCCGCGTACGCGCCGAGCCAGATCGCCAGCGGCAGGCCGACGATGAACACGGCCACGAATCCGCGCACCAGCCACCGGCCCACCGGGGTGGCGAGGTTGACCGTCGCGCCCACCCCGTAGCCGGGACGCTTGGCGGGGAAGACAGCCGGGTCCTCGGGGTCGCGCTTGAGCCCCAGGGGCGTCCACATCTCGTCCTCGGCGCGTTCCGCGGCCGTGGGCCGGTACTCGAGGTCCGCCGCGACGCGGTCCGACCAGCGCGTCCACCGCTGCGTTCCGGCCCGCAGTACCGGGAAGATGCCCACCATGAGCACGGTCAGTGTGAGGGGCAGGAGCCACCACGGCATCGTCCACGCCCCGGCGGCGAGCACCTCGGCCGTCGTCGGGGCCAGCACCAGCACGATGAGCACGCACGACCACCCGAGGCTTTCCTGGACCCCGCGGTGCACCCCCGTCTGGCGCACGCGCCGCCACGGGGACAGTCCCGGATCCGTGGGGGTGAGGGCGGTGACCATAGCGGAGACCAGCGCCAGGAAACCCGTCATGCCGAGGCCGATCAGCGGCCCCGCCGCCACCGTGCCGAACGAGGTGTCCTCCCACGCATCCGGCCGCCCGTCGACGCCCCAGTGCGTGGGCACGCGCTCCGGCAGGCCCGGCAGGGCGACGAGGGCCCACCCCAGCAGCGCCAGGCACAGCACGGCCGCGAGCAGGAACGGCAGCCACGGACGCAGCCGGCCACGGCGCAGGGCGGCGCGCTCGGCGGCGGGGACGTCGTCGGGGGCGGGACTCGGTTCGGCCCGTCGCAGGGCCGGGGGGCGGCAGGCTCACCCCATGACCGCGCGCACGCCCCTGCCGTCCACCCTCGCCGCGGGCGCCTTCACGACGGCCGAGCTGCACGCCGCCGACCGCCACGACGGCCGCGCCGCCACGGACAGCGCCAGCGGCCCGAGCACCTCGAACGTCACGGCCACGCCCTGCGGGATCCGTGCGAACGCCTCGTAGATGGCCAGGTTCATGCCGGTCATGGCCGCGCCCAGCCCGACGACGGCGGCCCACCCCCGGGGGCCCAGGCCGGCGAGGGCGGCGCGGCTCGGCCGGGTGACGAGCAGCAGCACGGCCGCGGAGAACACCACGCGCAGGGCGACCATAGCGGACGCGCCGACGTCGTCGAACAGCAGGCCCGCCACGGACGCGCCGAGCTGCTGGCTCAGCAGTGAGAGCAGGACGAGCAGGACGAGACGCACGGGCTCAGCCTAGGGGCGCGCCGCGCCACCCCGGCCCCGGCCGGCGCGGGACCGCTGCTGCCGGAGGACCACCGGGGGGCCCGGTTCCGCTGACCCCGAGGCCGCGGAAAACGTCACGCTGACGTGCGCTAATCCGCCTCGTCGTGGGAGAGTGGGGGACGCGCGCCCGCGCAGAACCCGCCCCGACCCCAGGAGGCCCGCATGGCCCGGCCCCAGACCGTCCTCACCGTGGTGGCCGCCCGTCGGCTCACCCCGCACCTCGTGCGCCTGACCCTCGGCGGCGAGCAGTTCGACGCCGTCCATGCCCGCTGGGCGGAGAAGGGCGCCACGGACCCTTACGTGAAGCTGCTCTTCGCCGACCCCGCGCTCGGCCTCGAACCCCCGTACGACCTGGACGCCCTCCGCGAGCGCCTCGCCCCGGAGCAGCTGCCGGTCCGCCGCACCTACACGGTGCGTCGCATGGACGCGGCCGCCCGCACCATGGACGTCGACTTCGTGGTCCACGGCGCGGACGACGACGGCGCCGCCCTCGGGCACGACGGCGGCCTGGCCGGGGCGTGGGCGGCGTCCGAGCCGGTGGGGCAGCAGGTCGCGTTCCTGGGTCCCGGCGGCGCCTACCGGCACGACCCCACCGCCGACTGGCACCTGCTCGCCGGTGATGAGGCCGCCCTGCCGGCGATCGCCGCCGCCCTCGAGGACCTCGCCGCCACGGACGCCGCGGCAGCCGGCGTCGCGCTGATCGAGGTGACCGACGCCCGGGACGAGGTGCCCCTGACCGCGCCGGCCGGCGTCGAGGTGCGCTGGCTGCACCGCGGCGGCCCCTTCACCCCGGAGACGACGCGGTTCGCCGCCGCCGTCGAGGACGCGGCGTGGCGGGACGGACGGGTGCACGCGTTCGTGCACGGCGAGCGGGAGCAGGTCAAGCGCGTCCGGGCGTACCTCACGGACGTGCGCGGTGTGGACCGGCGGCAGCTGTCGGTGAGCGCGTACTGGGCCTACGGCCGCGCCGAGGACGTGTTCCAGGCGGAGAAGCAGACCCCGGCGGGGCAGATCTTCGAGGACGGCACCACCGGCGGCTGACCCGCACAGGGTCGGCACAGTAGAAGTTCCGGCGTCCCTCAGGGCATGACGGGCCAGGGGTGACGTGAGAGGGTCGACGCGACATCGTCCGGCGGTCCCCGGCCGCCGGCACGTCCGCACCTCTGTGAAGGAGTCCCCATGAAGACGCCCGCACGCCTCGCCGTCGGCATGCTCGCCGCCTCCGGTCTGCTGCTCACCGGCTGCGCCTCCGACCCGACGCTGGAGGAGAGCTGGCCCGAGGTCCGCCAGAAGGTCGTGGATGCCGAGAGCCTGCGCCTGAAGATGGAGGGCACCGCCGCCGACAAGGAGGAGGACAAGGACGACGCGTCGGCCTCGGCGTCGCCCTCCGCCTCCCTGGGCACGGACGCCATCCAGTCCGCGAACGTGGACCTCGCCGGCGCCACCGACGACTCCCACCTCCGGGGCACCATGAACGTGGACATGGGGGCGGCCACCATGGCCATCGAGGTCCTGCGCCGGGACGCCGACGTGTTCTTCAAGCTCAAGGCCGACGGTGACGACCTGCCCCCGGAGATGGGCATGTTCTCCACCCTCGTGGGCGACCGCTGGATCAAGACGAACGCCGAGCAGGCCGCGCAGATGGACATCTCACTGGAGGAGATCATGTCCGACCTCGAAGAGGACATGCCCGCCGCGGACGCCTTCGACGGCAAGGACCTGAAGGCCGAGGAGGTGGAGCTCGAGGGCAGGAAGTACCTCAAGTACGCGCTGCCCGAGGAGCACCACGAGTTCGGCCGGACGATGCTGATCGACCCGGAGAGCACGACCCTCTACCGTCTCGAGGACGTGAACTCGGAGGACGAGGACGTGGACGCGAATGCCACCTTCACCGAGTGGAACGCGGTCGAGGCGCCCGAGGCCCCCGCCTCGGAGGACGTCTTCGACCTGGCCGAGCTGCAGGAGCTGGCCGGCTGACCCGCTGCGCGATCCGGGTGGGCCGGCGGGGCGCCACGGCATGATGTCCTCATGGACCGCACCGCCCCCACCCCGCCCGCGAACGCCCTCGCCCCGGGCCTGCCGGAGGACATCGCCCGGGAGGCGATCGCCTTCCGCCGCCTCCTCCACGGACATCCGGAGCTGGACCTGCACCTGCCCCGCACCCAGGCCGCCGTCCTCGAGCGGCTCGAGGCCCTGCGCGCCGAGGCGGGGGAGGATGCCGCCACCGGCCGCCCCGCGCTGGAGACGAGCGTGGGCCGGGCGCTGAGTTCCGTCGTCGTGGTGCTGCGCGGCGGGGCCCCGCTGCCGGAGGGGGCCCGGCGGCCGGTCGTGCTGCTGCGGGGGGACATGGACGCCCTGCCCGTCACGGAGGAGACCGGGCTGGAGTACGCCCCCTCCGTGCCGGGCACCATGCACGCCTGCGGCCACGACCTGCACACCGCCGGCCTCTACGGCGCGCTGGCCTGGCTAGTGCGCCGTCGTGGGGAGCTCACCGCGGACGTGGTGGCCATGTTCCAGCCCGGGGAGGAGACCGGCGGCGGCGCCCTGCACATGATCCAGGAGGGACTGCTGGAGGCGGCCGGGCGGCCGGTGGACGCCGCCTACGCGATCCATGTCTCCTCGGGCACGTACCCGCGCGGCGTCCTGCTCAGCCGCCCGGGGGCGATCCAGGCCGGCTGCGACGACCTGGTGGTGACGGTGCACGGTCGAGGCGGGCACGGCTCCGTGCCGCACCTCGCCCAGGATCCGGTGCCCGTGGCCGCCGAGATGGTGCTGGCGCTGCAGTCCGTGGTCACCCGGCAGTTCGACGCCTTCGACCCGGTGGTCGCGACCGTCGGGCACCTGAGCGCCGGCACGGCGGCCAACATCATCCCGGACAGCGCCACCCTCGCCCTCACCCTGCGGACCTTCTCCGCGCCCGCCCGAGCCCGGCTGCTCTCGGCCGTGGAGCGCATGGTGCACGGGATCGCCGCGGCGCACGGCATGAGCGCACAGGTCCGGACGGACAGCGCGTTCCCGGTGACGGCCAACGACGCGGACGCGGTGGCCTTCGTCCGCCGAACCGTGGAGGACCTCTACGGGGCCGACGCCTACCGGGAGCTGCCCGAGCCCGAGCCCGGCAGCGAGGACTTCTCCGAGGTCCTCCAGCGCGTGCCCGGCGCCTACGTCCTGCTCGGGGCCGTCCCGGAGGGCGTGGACCCGGACGAGGCCCCGGTCAACCACTCCCCGCAGGCCGTGTTCGACGACGCCGTGGTGCCGCGGGCCGCTCAGGTGCTGGCCGAGCTGGCGCTGCGGACGGCGCCGGTGCCGGCGTCCTGAGCGCGGCGGCCGGCCCGGAGCACCTCGGCGATCTGCCCGACGCACGGCTCGTTCTGCAGGCTCGTGGTGTCCCCGAGCGCGGTGCCCTGGTGCAGCTGCGTCAGCAGCCGCCGCATGATCTTGCCCGAACGGGTCTTGGGCACGTCGGGGACGAAGACCACCTCGGCGGGCTTGGCCACCGGCCCGATCACCCGCCCCACGTGCCGCCGCAGCTCCTCGGCGCGGTCGGCGGCGGAGGCGCCGGGGCCGTCATCGCCGGCCAGCCAGCTCTCGTGCGCCACCACGAAGGCGACGGCGGCGTGCCCGGTGGTCTCGTGCGGCACGGGGCACACCCCCGCCTCGATCACCTCCGGGTGCGCCACGAGGGCGGACTCGATCTCGATGGTGCTCAGCCGGTGCCCGGAGATGTTGATGACGTCGTCCACGCGCCCGAGGATCCAGACGTCGCCGTCCTCGTCCCGCTTGGCGCCGTCGCCGGCGAGGAACCAGCCCGCCTCGCCCTGGTCCGCGTAGTCCTCCCAGTACGAGTGGAAGTAGCGGGCCGGGTTCTGCCACACGGTCCGGGCCATCGACGGCGAGGTGCGGGTGACCACGATCCGACCCTGCAGGCCCTCGGGCGTGGGGGCGCCGTCGTCGTCGACCACGGCCACGTCCACCCCCGGCAGGGGCCGGGAGCCGCAGCCCGGCTTGAAGGCCGTGTCCGTGGGGCGCGGGGAGAGCACGGTGGCGCCCGTCTCGGACTGCCACCACGTGTCCACCATCGGCAGGTCCGGGGTGTCCCGGCCGATCTGGGTCCGCGCCCACGTCCAGGCCTCCGGGTTCACGGACTCGCCCACGGTGCCGATCAGACGGATCGAGGACAGGTCCGGGCCGCCGTCCGCGTGCGCCGGGATCCCGTCCGGATGCCAGCCCTTGAGCGAGCGGATCAGGGTGGGCGCCGTGTAGTAGCTCGTCACCCGGTAGCGCTCGATCACCTCGAAGTGCCGGCCCGGGTGCGGGGCGTTCGGCACGCCCTCGTAGATCACCTGCGTGACCCCGTTCGAGAGCGGACCGTAGATCTCGTAGGTGTGCGCGGTGACCCAGGCCAGGTCCGCGGTGCACCAGTGGACGTCGTCGTCGCGCCGTGCCGGGTCCGGGTGGGAGAACAGGAAGTCGTGCGTCCACGAGGCCGCGGCGAGGTACCCGCCGGAGGTGTGCACGAGCCCCTTGGGCTGTCCCGTGGTGCCGGAGGTGTACATGATGAACAGCGGGTGCTCCGCGTCGAAGGCGCGCGGGGTGTGGGTGTCCGGCTGGCGGTCCACGACGTCGTGCCACCACAGGTCCCGGCCCTCGGTCCACGGGATGTCCCGGTGGCCCGTGCGGTCCAGGACGAGGACGTGCTCGATCGCGTTGTCCCCGGACACGGCCTCGTCCGCGTTGGCCTTCACGGGGACGGCGGCACCGCGGCGGAACTGGCCGTCGGTGGTGACGAGCAGCTTGGCGCCCGTGTCCTCGACGCGGAACCGCAGCGCCTCCGCCGAGAACCCACCGAACACGAGCGAGTGCACGGCGCCGATCCGCGCGCACGCCAGCGTGATGACGATCGTCTCGACGAGCACGGGCAGGTACACGACGACGCGGTCGCCCGCCTCGATGCCCAGCTCCTCGAGGGCGTTCGCGGCCTGGGCGACCTCGCGCTGCAGCTGTGCGTAGGTGACGGCGCGGCGGTCGCCGGGCTCGCCCTCGAAGTACAGGGCGACCTTCTCCCCGCGCCCCGCCGCCACGTGCCGGTCCACGCAGTTCACGGCCACGTTCAGGGTGCCGTCCTCGTACCAGCGGATCTCCGGGCCGCGCTCGGCGGCCGGGTCCGGGGCGGTGAGGGAGCGCGTCCGGGTGAAGGGCCGCTCCCAGCTCAGACGTCGGCCGGCCGCCTCCCAGAACGCGAGCCGGTCCGACTCGGCCACCGGGCGGCCGTCGCCGCGCCCGCCGTGCAGCCGGTCCGCCGGGCGGCCGGGGTGGACGTCCGGGTCGGCGGCGTCGACGAGCGCCTGCGGGAGGGGGCCGGGCAGCGTGGCGAGGGCCGCGGCGGGCACGCCGTCGTTCGGTCCGCGGACGGCCCCGGAGGCGCCCTCCTCGGC
>NZ_JABFNH010000010.1:0-8599 GCF_017168435.1 Micrococcus sp. KRD070 | reverse complement strand
CCGTCCGAGTCGTCGGGCGCCGACGCGACGACGGTCCCGCCCCGCCCCGGCCGGGGCCTGCCGGTGGCCGTCCTCGTGGTCGCCGCGGCGCTCGTGCTCGAGGCGGGCGCGCTCCTCTGGCTCGCCGTGGACGCGGTGGTGCATGCGGCGGACGGGGTGCTCCCGGCCGGCGCCCGCGTGATGCTGGTCGTCATCTACGCGCTGCTCACCCTGTGGATCCTTGCGACCGCCGTCGCCCTGCTGCGCGGTCGGGCGTGGAGCCGCGGCGCCGCCGTCGCGATCCAGCTCTTCGGTGTGCTCCTGTCCTCGTGGCTCTTCAGCGTGGACGCCGCCGCTCTGGGTGGGCCGCTGCTCGCGGTCTCCGGCGTCGCGCTGCTCACCCTCTTCACGACGCCGGTCACCCGGCATCTCACCCCCGCCCCGGAGGCCTCGACGGACGCCTGAGCCCCGCCCCGACGACGACGGCGCGCCCCCGGCCAGGGGCGCGCCGTCGTCGTCATCGGGGCCGTGGTCAGTTCACCGGGCCGGTGAACTTCTCGCCGGGGCCCTTGCCCGGGGCGTCCGGGAACGGGGAGGCCTCACGGAACGCCAGCTGCAGCGAGCGCAGGCCGTCGCGCAGCGGGCCGGCGTGCTGGCTGCCGATCTCGGGGGCCGCGGCCGTGACCAGCCCGGCGAGGGCCGTGATGAGCTTGCGGGCCTCGTCGAGATCGATGAGCTCGCGGGCGTCGGGGGAGTCGGCCAGGCCGCACTTGACGGCGGCGGCGGTCATCAGGTGCACGGCGGTGGTCGTGATGACCTCGACGGCGGGGACCTCGTGGATGTCGCGGATCTCGGCGGGGGCGTCCATGGGGGTGGCGTCCTGGGCCTGACGTTCGTCTGTCATGGTGGTAAGCTTCCCATAGACCACTCGTGGTCCGCGCACGTCCTCGTCATCCGGTGACCCCGGAGCAGGCGTGCACGGGCCAGGAGCAGCAAAGTGGAGGCCTCTCTCCCACCCGCGTCAGCAGGATGTCCGGTTCGCCCCGGGCCGAGTTGCCGGGTCGCCGGTCGGGACCGCCGCGTCGTGGCGCGCACCCCGCACCGAGGGTCCCGTCCGACGGGACCGTGTCGAGGCCTCCGTCTGCGTCCGCGCAGGGGAGGCCTTCCTCGTTTCCGAGGGTCCCTCCGGTGGGCGCGGGATCACCCGTCGTCTCGCACAGAGGAGTACCACCATCAGCGATCCCCGCATCAACGAGCGTATCCGCGTTCCGGAAGTCCGCCTGGTCGGCCCGAACGGCGAACAGGTCGGCATCGTCCGCGTCGAGGACGCCCTCCGGCTCGCCGCCGAGGCGGACCTGGATCTCGTGGAGGTGGCCCCCACGGCCAAGCCTCCGGTGTGCAAGCTGATGGATTTCGGCAAGTACAAGTACGAGGCCGCGGTGAAGGCCCGTGAGTCGCGCAAGAACCAGGTGAACACGGTCCTCAAGGAGGTCCGCTTCCGCCTGAAGATCGACAAGCACGACTACGAGACCAAGACCGGCCACGCCAAGAAGTTCCTGAGCCAGGGCGACAAGGTCAAGGCCATCATCCAGTTCCGCGGCCGTGAGCAGCAGCGTCCCGAGCTCGGCATCAAGCTGCTGCAGCAGTTCGCCGAGGACGTCGCCGAGCTGGGCACCGTCGAATCGCAGCCGCGCCAGGACGGCCGCAACATGGTGATGGTGGTCGGCCCGCTGCGCACCAAGGCCGATGCGCGCGCGGACCAGCGCAAGAACTCGGCCGAGAGCCACCGCGAGCGTCAGGGCGGCGGTTCGCGTCGCGACCAGGCCGCCCGCGAGGCCAAGGAGCGCGCCGCGCAGAAGGCGGCGTCCGACTCCGCCCCGGTGCGGAATTCGGTCGGGGACGCGTTCCCCGAGCAGCTGAAGGCCATGGCCGCCCGGACGCAGGAGAACGCCTCCGCGGCCCCGGCCGAGACGAAGCAGGCGCCGAAGACCCCGGCTCCGGCGGCTCCCCGCCCGGCCACGAAGCCGGCCTCCAGCGCCACGCCCGCATCGTCCCCGAAGCCGGCCGCGACGCCGAAGCCGCAGTCCTCGGCTGCGCCGGCTGCCACGCCGAAGCCGCGGTCCGCCGCCAAGCCGGCCGCGCCGTCGTCGGCTCCGAAGCCGGCGGCCAAGCCGATGCCGGCCCCGCCCAAGCCCGGGTGGCGAGGGCGGTCATGGCGGTCTCCTGAGGACGAGGCGAAGCGGGGGAGTGCAGGGTCGTGGATGTCATGGCCGTGGTCCGTCCACGCCGGCGTGCGGGGCGAACACGGGGGAGGTCAGCACGGTGCCGGGCAGCAGCAGGTGTGGGTCGTCGCCGATCACCCGCCGGTTGGCCTCGTACCAGCGGCGCCACCGGGCGTCGATCTCCCGGGGGGTCGCGTCCGGGCCGAGCTCGGCGGCGGCGAGGTGCCACAGGGAGTGGCCGCGCCGGACGGTGACGGTGGGGTGGTCCGGATCCGCACGGCCGGTGCCGGCGCCCGGCGGGGCCGGCGCCGGGGGCCGGGGCGTCCACGCGGCATCCGGCGCCGGGGCCTCGACGCCGGTGGCGTGCGCGGGGACCGCGGCCACGGCCCAGGAGGCGTCCGGCACGGGATGAGCCGCGTCCGCCCACGCGGCCGGTGCCGCGAGCAGCTGGACACCGACGACGGCACCGGCCACGCGTCCGAGCAGGGCGGGAGTGAGGCTCCGGCCCAGGCGGGCCCAGGCCGGCCGGCCCGCACGGCGCCCCAGCGCGACGAGCGCCAGCCCGGTCAGGCCCACCGCCCACCACGCGAGCAGTCCGAGCCCGGCGAGACCGGCGCCGAGGCCCAGCACGCGGGTCAGTTCCGCCGCCGGCGCGCTGGTGCCCGTCTGCAGCAGCGCCGCGGCACAGGCGAGCAGACCGGGTCCGGCCAGAAGCAGGACGGTGAGGCCGACGGCGTCCGCCGCGTCGACCGGACGGGTCGGGGCCGGGCCGGCCGGTGATGTCGAGCGCTCCATGGATTCCCCTCCTGTGCGTCCGTCCGGCCGGGATCCCGTGATCAGGCCGGTGATGATGACCACAGTGAACTGCACGGCCTGATGAGTGTCAAGAGTGATGTTTGATGATATTTGATGATGACCGATGTCCGGCGCTGAGCCTCCTATGCTGAGCGCATGCGGTGGAACGGACTCTTCGACGACCTCGAGGCGCACTGGGCCGACCTCGGCTGGCAGGAGACGGTGGCCGAGGCCGCGGAGCTGACCCGAGCGGAGTGGATGGCGCTGTCCCTGGCCGACCGCCTGCGCGGAGCCCGAGGGCGGCAGGTCCGGCTCCACCTGGCCTGGGGCGAGGTCGTGGACGGCGTGGTGCACACGGTGGGGCAGGGCTGGGTCGGCGTGCACGTCGACGGTTCGGGGTCGGCGATCGTCGCGGTGGACTGCGTGGCGGCCGTGGAGGCCGACCTGACCCGGGCCGTGGCCGCGCCCGAGCTCGCTGCGGCCGGCTGGGGGACGGTGCTGCGCGGCATCGCGCGGACGCGCCAGCCGGTGGCGGTGACGGGGCGCCTCGGCGCGGCACTGGCGGAGGGCACCGTGGACCGGGTCGGCGGCGACCACCTCGACATCGCCCGCCACCCGCGGGACGAGGCCAGGCGGGCCGCCGCCGTCCGCGGGCGGCTCGTCATCCCGTTCGGGGCGCTGGGGACGGTCCGGACCGCGCTGCGCCCCGCCTGAGCAGACCGTGTGGGCTCAGCGGGCCTGCGCGTCCGTCTCGGTCCACTCCCGGACGCGGGCGCGCGTCACTTCCTTCTGACGCTCCACGTAGTCCTCGAGCCAGGACACCTCGATGCGCCACTGACCGCGGCCCCCGACCTGGATGGCCTGCAGCTCACCCGAGCGGACCAGGGCACGGGCGGCCTGACCGGAGATGTTCAGGGTCTCCGCGACGTCGGTCAGGGTGAGAAAGCGCTGCACGGTGCTCCTTCGGTCGAGGCGTCCAGGACGGTCGCGGGCGGCCCACGACGTCGACCCATTCAACCCCGGGAACACCCGGAGGCGACACTTTTCCACAGCGTACGCGGCGGATCCGGCGATCCACGGCCCCAGTGGTTACTCTGGGCGCAGCGCGGAGGGGCCGACACCGACGGGGTGCCGGGGCCGCGGCGGCCCGAGGGGCCGGTCCGAAGGGGGGAACATCCGGTGTCCACGACCATGTCCGCGTCCGCCGAGGGCGGCCGTCTGCGCCGGCCCCGCTGGCGGGATCCCCGGCTCCTCGTCGGTCTCATGCTCGTCCTCGCCTCGATCGCCGGCGTGGTGGCGCTGGTCGCCTCCTCCCAGCGGACCGCCGCATACTGGACGGCCGCGGAGGACCTGCCCCCGGGCACGCCCATCGCGGCCGGGGACCTGCGGCCCGTGGAGGTGAACCTCAGCGAGGCCGGCGAGCGGTACCTCAGCGCCGATGCCCCGGCTCCCGAGGGGCGGATGGTCTCCGGGACGGTCCGGGCCGGCGAGCTGCTGCCTGCGGCGGCACTGGTGGACGCGGACCCGGACGGCCGTCGTCCCGTCGGGGTGGCCCTGGACGAGCCGCTGCCGTCCGGCGTGGGCGTGGGGGACCGCGTGGACGTCTGGGTGGCCATGCCCGCGGAGGGAGGCCGCGGCCATGCGGACCCGGCCCGGCTGGCCGAGGCGCTCGAGATCTCCGAGGTCACGGCGGAGCAGAGTGGCTTCGGCGGCTCGGGCACCACCCGGGTGCAGCTGCTGGCACCGGAAGAGACCCTGCCGCGCATCGTGGACGCGAAGGTCAAGGACGCGCGGGTCACCCTCGTGCCGGCCCACGGGGTGCGCTGACCGTGCGCATCGCCCTGGCCACCACCGTCCAGCCGGGCCTGGACCACATCGGCCCGCTCGAGCGGCACCAGACGGACATCACGGTCCTCCGCCGGGCCGAGGACCTCGCCGAGCTGCTCGCGATCGCCCGCTCCGGTCTCGTGGACGCGGTCCTCGTAGCCGGGGACACCGAGTCCCTCACCGCCGCCTTCCTGGAGGAGACGGCCCGGCTGCCCCGACCCGTGGGCGTGGCGGCGCTCAGCGAGGTCCGTGCCGAGCGTCGTCGCCTCCGCGGCATGGGGGTGCCCTGCGTGCGCGCCGACGCCGACCCCGAGCAGATCGCCGCCGTCGTCGTGGAGTCCGCGAGCGCGGCCGCGGAGGGCCGCCGGCCGGCGACCTCGCACGGGGAGGACGCCGACCACGCCCGGGATCACGCCGAGGACCTCGACGACCTGCCGATCACCCTGGAGACGCTCGGCGCGGACGAGGTGCCCGGCCTCACGGACCCCTGGCGCGACGCCGACGAGCCCGACGACGCCGGGCCGGGCGCCGCCCCCGCCGCGGCCACCCCCGACGACGGCCCCGCCACCGCGGGCGAGGGAGCCGACCCCGCACCCTCTCCGGAGGAGGGCGAACCGACCGCACCCGCGCGGGAGTCCCTGGTGACCGTGGTGTGGGGTCCCACCGGCGCCCCGGGACGCACCACCGTCGCCGTGAACCTCGCCGCCGAGCACGCCATGGCCGGCCGGAACACGCTGCTGGTCGACCTGGACACGTACGGCCCCGCCGTCGGTGTGCACCTGGGGCTGACGGAGGAGTCGGCCGGCGTGGCGCGGGCCGTGCGGCGGGCCGACCACGGCCGACTGGGCGCCGCCGACCTGGCGGCCGCGGGCGTCCGCGTCCGCGTCGCCGGCGCGGACCTGACGGTTCTGACGGGGCTCACCCGCGTGGACCGGTGGCCCGAGCTGCGCCCCGCCGCCGTCTCCGCGCTGATCGCGGCCGCCAGGGAACACTGGGACCGCGTGGTCGTCGACGTCGGGTTCGGTCTCGAGCAGGACGAGGAGTTGTCCTTCGACGTGCCCGCCCCACAGCGCAACGGTGCGACCCTGGCGGCGCTCGCCGCGGCCGACGAGGTCATCGCGGTCGGCGGGCCGGACGCCGTCGCGCTGCCCCGCCTGGTCCGCGGGGTCGAGGAGCTGGCGGAGGCGGCCCCGGCGGCACGGCTGCGCGTCGTGGTCAACCGGCTCCGGCCCGCCGCCGCCGGCGTCGCCCCGCGCGGGCAGGTCGAGGCCGTCTGGAACCGCTACGCCTCGCCGGCCACGCCCCTGGAGGCGTTCCTGCCGTGGGACCCGGCCGCCGCGGACCCCGCGCTGCTCGCCGGCCAGGTGCTCGCCGAGGCCGCTCCGAACAGCCCGCTGCGTCGCGCCCTCGCCACGCTGGCCGGTGTCCCTGCCCGCCCCGCCCGCCGCGGACGGCACCGCGCACGGCCCTCGCAGACCATCGCCGCCGTGTCGTCCGACGCCGCCCGCGACGCCACGGACACGGGCCGCCCGGCACGTCGCCGTACCCTGATCCCATGGTCAGTTCGCTCGCGCAGGACCCCCTGACGTCGCACCCGGACATCGGAGACGAGGACCGCGCCTGGCTGCAGCGGCTCGTGGGGGACTGGCAGCTCGTGGCAGACCTGGCGCTCGCGGACCTCGTGCTCTGGTGCCCCGTGCCCCGCCGCGACGAGGCCGGAGGGTTCGTCGCGCTCGCCCAGGTCCGGCCCTTCACCGCTCCCACCCTCTTCCACCGCGACATCGTGGGCTCGCGCGCCCGCGCGGACCTGCGGGCCGTCGTCGGGCAGACGTGGCATGGCGGGGAGCGGGCCGAGGGGGCCGGCCCCGTCGAGGCCCCGGGAGGCACGCTGCAGGTGCGTCTGTGGCCGGTGGTCCGCGCCGGGAGGGTCATCGCGGTCGTCTCCGCGCACGCGGACCCGAAAGGCCGGCCGGCGCGCTCGGTGATCGAGGAGAACTACAGCCGGACGGCCAGCACCCTGCTGGACATGATGCAGCACGGCCGCTGGCCGGCGCCCGAGGAGCCCTCCGGCCTCTGGGCGGGCGGCACGCCGCGGGTGGGGGACGGCCTCGTCGTGCTCGGGCCGGACTCGGTCGCCGAGTTCACCAGTCCCAACGCGGTCTCCGCCCTGCGCCGGCTGGGCATCGCCTCGACCCTCGAGGGGCACCGGCTCACCGACGTGCTGGCCAGCACCGAGGCCGCCCGCGTTCCCACCGACGAGGGGACGTGGGCGGTGCTCACCGGCCGGCGTGCCGGACGGCGGGAGGTGCAGTCCGGCGGGGCGTCCCTCACGGTGCGCTCCGTCCCCCTGCTCGGTCCGGACGGCTGGCAGGGGGCGCTGCTGCTGCTGCGCGACGTGACCGAGCTGCGCCGCCAGGAGCAGCGTCTGCTCACCAAGGATGCGACCATCCGCGAGATCCACCACCGCGTCAAGAACAACCTGCAGACCGTGGGATCGCTGCTGCGCATGCAGGCGCGGCGCACGTCCTCGCCCGAGGCGGAGCGTGCGCTGCGTCAGGCGATGCAGCGGGTGGACACGATCGCCCTCGTCCACCAGACGCTGAGCGAGGAGATCGAGGACCAGGTCCCCGTGGACGGTCTGCTGCAGCGGCAGTTCCGCCTGGCCGTCGAGGTGGCCGGGGACGGGCGGCCGCTGCAGGTCGCGGTCACGGGCGAGTTCGGTGAACTGCCCTCCCACGTGACCACGCCGCTGGCGCTGGTGCTCAATGAGCTGGCGGCCAACGCCGTCGAGCACGGCACGGCGCCGGGCGGTGGCTGCGTGGGCCTGCACGCCGACCGCGAGTCGACCCCCGCAGGAACGGTGCTGGTCGTGTCCGTGACGGACGGCGGCCCCGCCGCCCCCGACGGATGGGTGCCGGGGGAGTCTCCCCGCGCGGGCGAGGGATCGGGGCTCGGCCTGCGCATCGTGCACTCGCTCGTGGAGGGGGACCTGCGCGGCACCCTGCGCTGGGAGCGGTCCGACGACGGCGGCACGCGCGTCGTGCTGCGACTGCCCCTGACGTGAGCCCGGCCGGGCATGACGACGGCCCCGTCGACGAGGTTGACGGGGCCGGTGGTCCGGGTGGGTCAGGAGGCGCGGCGGGCACGCGCCGCGCGGCGCTTCATGGCGCGCCGCTCATCCTCGCTCATGCCGCCCCAGACGCCCGAGTCCTGGCCGGACTCCATGGCCCACTTCAGGCACGTGTCCACGACCTCACACGAACGGCACACCGCCTTGGCCTCCTCGATCTGCAGGAGGGCGGGGCCGGTGTTGCCCACGGGGAAGAACAGCTCCGGGTCCTTGTCCAGGCACGCTGCTTTACTGCGCCAATCCATCGGTCCGCTCACTTTCTGTCGGAAGAGCCGGAGCCCGCGGGCGCCGGTGGTCACGGCCTCCGCCGGCGGCGGGCGCGGGGGCCTGCGCGGACGACGCGCGGCACGACCGATACGGAGGGCGACCCTGGTCATTGCAACGGGGACCGCTTTCGTACGAACGCGGCCCCCGGAAATCTTTCGCGTGCCATCCTCGCACGGCCCTCACGAGTGAACAAGAGGTGAATGAGGTGCATCACCGCACCTCCCAGTGAGTCCTTGGTCACACCTATGCCCGGGGCGGCGCGTCGCCGCGGACCTGGCCCGCGCACCGCCCGGCGTACGGTGGGGGACACGTCCGTCCCCGCAGCCGTCCCGCAGGAGAGGCCCCATGGCACAGTCCCGCCGCCCCGACCCCGTCGCCC
>NZ_JABFNH010000001.1:41513-86167 GCF_017168435.1 Micrococcus sp. KRD070 | reverse complement strand
GGGCCGCACCCCCGCCTCCCCGCGCTTCCCGGAGATCGAGCGCCGCATCCTGGCGTACTGGGACGAGGACGGCACCTTCCAGGCCTCGATCGACCAGCGTCCCGCCCGGAACGAGGACGGTTCGCAGAACGAGTTCGTCTTCTACGACGGCCCGCCCTTCGCCAACGGCCTGCCGCACTACGGCCACCTGCTCACCGGGTACGTCAAGGACCTCGTGGCCCGCTACCAGACGCAGCAGGGCCGCCGCGTGGAGCGCCGCTTCGGCTGGGACACCCACGGCCTGCCCGCCGAGCTCGAGGCGATGAAGCAGCTGGGCATGACGGACAAGTCCGAGATCGAGGCCATGGGCATCGACACGTTCAACGACGCCTGCCGCTCCTCGGTCCTGAAGTACACGGACCAGTGGCAGGACTACGTGACCCGCCAGGCCCGCTGGGTCGACTTCGAGAACGACTACAAGACCCTCACCCCGGACTTCATGGAGTCCGTGATCTGGGCCTTCTCCGAGCTGCACCGCAAGGGCCTGACCTACCGCGGCTTCCGCGTCCTGCCCTACTGCTGGAACGACGAGACCCCGCTGTCCAACCACGAGCTGCGCATGGACGACGACGTCTACAAGATGCGCCAGGACCCCTCGGTCACCGTCACGTTCCCGATCACCGGCCTCCCGGCGGACCCCGCCCTCGTGCCCGACGGCGGCGCCGACGCGGCGCTCGCCGCGCACCTGGCCGGCGTCCACGTCCTGGCCTGGACCACCACGCCCTGGACGCTGCCGACCAACGCGGCCCTCGCCGTCGGCCCGCAGATCCAGTACGCCGTGGTGCCGGCCGGCCCCGAGGGCGCGACCGCGGACGGGGACCGCTTCCTCTTGGCCGTGGACCTCGTGGGCGCCCACGCCAAGGAGCTCGGCTACGCCGACGCCGACGCCGCCCGCGCCGCGGTCACCGAGACGATCCCCGGCGCCCGCCTCGGCGGCCTGGCCTACGCGCCGCTGTTCACGGACGTGTTCGACGCCCACCGCGGGGAGACCTTCACCGTCAACGGCCGTGACCTCGGCGTCGAGGGCGCCCACCGCATCCTCGTGGACGACTACGTCTCCACCGAGGACGGCACCGGCGTGGTCCACCAGGCGCCGGCCTACGGTGAGGACGATCAGCGCGTGTGCGAGGCCAACGGCATCCCCGTGATGCTCTCCGTGGACTCCGGTGCCCGGTTCCTGCCGCTGTTCGCCCGCGAGGACGTCGGGCGCGGCGACCTGCGCGAGATCGCCGGCGTGCAGGTCTTCGAGGCCAACCGCACGATCATCCGCGCCCTGCGCTCGCTGGGCCGGCTCGCGCGGGAGGCCTCCTACGAGCACTCCTACCCGCACTGCTGGCGGTGTCGCACGCCCCTGATCTACCGCGCGGTGACGTCCTGGTACGTCAAGGTCACCCAGATCAAGGAGCGCATGCTCGAGCTGAACGAGGAGATCACCTGGATCCCCGGCAATGTGAAGCACGGGCAGTTCGGCACGTGGGTCGCCAACGCGCGCGACTGGTCCATCTCCCGCAACCGGTACTGGGGCTCGCCCATCCCGGTGTGGGAGTCCGACCACCCCGACTTCCCCCGTCAGGAGGTCTACGGCTCGCTCGCGGAGATCGAGGAGGCCTTCGGCCGCCTGCCGCGCAACGCCGAGGGCGAGGTGGACCTGCACCGCCCGTGGGTGGACGACCTCACCCGCCCCCACCCGGACCCCGAGGCCGCCGCGGCCGGTGCGGTCATGCGCCGGGTCGAGGACGTGCTGGACGTCTGGTTCGACTCCGGCTCCATGCCGTACGCCCAGGTGCACTACCCGTTCGAGCGCGCGGACTGGTTCCCCACGCACAACCCGGCGGACTTCATCGTGGAGTACATCGGCCAGACGCGCGGCTGGTTCTACACCATGCACATCCTGGCGACCGCGCTGTTCGACCGGCCGGCGTTCTCCAACGTGATCTCGCACGGCATCGTGCTCGGCTCGGACGGGCAGAAGATGTCCAAGTCGCTGCGCAACTACCCGGACGTCACGGAGGTCCTGGACCGCGACGGCGCGGACGCCATGCGCTGGTTCCTCATGGCCAGCCCCATCCTGCGCGGCGGCAACCTGATCGTCACGGAGGAGGGCATCCGCGAGGGCGTGCGCCAGGTGCTGCTGCCGGCGTGGAACGCGTACCACTTCTTCACCCTCTACGCGAACACCGCGCACGACGGCGGCGCCCGGCCCGACGGGTACCGCGCGCAGGAGCGGCACACCGCCGAGGACCCCCTGGACCAGTACATCCTGGCCGCCACGGGCCGCATGCTGCGGGAGGTCAAGGCCGGCCTGGACGCCTACGAGGTCTCGGACGCCACGGACGCGCTGCGCGGCTTCATGGACACGCTGACCAACTGGTACATCCGCCGGTCCCGGGAGCGGTTCTTCGACGAGGACACCGTCGCCTTCGACGTCCTCTACACCGTCCTGGAGGCCTTCACCCGGGCCGCCGCGCCGCTGATGCCGCTGATCGCCGAGGAGATCTGGCGCGGCCTCACCGGTGGCCGCTCGGTCCACCTGACCGACTACCCGGACGCCGACCTCTTCCCGCACGGGCCCGAGGCGGACTCCCTCGTGGCCCGCATGGACGCGGTGCGCCGCATCAGCTCGGCCGGCTCGGCCCTGCGCAAGGGGGCCGGCCGGCGGGTGCGCCTGCCGCTGCCCCGCCTGTCCGTCGTCGTCCCGGACGCGGCGGGCCTCGAGGGCACCTACGCCCGCATCGTGGCGGACGAGCTGAACCTCAAGGACGTCGAGCTCACCGAGCTCTCGGAGGAGGCGATCGCCCGCTACGGCATCGGCACGGAGCTGAAGCTGAACTTCCGCGAGCTCGGCAAGGCGTTCGGCAGGCAGGTGCCGCTCGTGAAGCAGGCGGTCGACGCCGGCGCGTACGAGGAGACGGCCGAGGGCCTGGCGGTCACGCTCGCCGACGGCGAGACCGTGACCCTGGCCCCCGCGCTCTACGAGCTGCGCACCGTCTCCACCGGTGCCCCCGAGGGGACCGCGGTGGGCGTGCTGCCCGGCACCGCCGGCTTCCTCGTGCTGGACACCGAGGTCTCCGCGGAGCTGGCCGCCGAGGGCACCGCCCGGGACGTGGTCCGCGCCGTCCAGGCGGCCCGCAAGGACGCCGGCCTGGACGTCTCCGACCGCGTGCGCACGCGGATCGAAGGCCCCACCGCCGTCGTGGCGGCGCTCGAGGCCCACCGCGGTCTCGTGGCGGAGGAGACCCTCACGGTGGACCTGGAGCTCGTGGACTCCGGCGCGGCCGACCCGCGCAAGGACCCGGCCGACGACGCCATGAAGACCGTGGCCGTCTCCGTCGCGAAGGCAGACGCGTGATGCGCGGGGACGTCCCGGGCACGGTCGAGGAGGTCTACCGGGACCTGCTCGCCCGCGCCCCGGAGAACACGATGCAGCCGCGGCTCGAGCCGATGCGGCGCGTGCTCGCGCTGCTCGGCGACCCGCAGCACGCGGCCCCGGTGATCCACCTGACCGGCACCAACGGCAAGACGTCCACGGCGCGGATGGTCGAGGCCGTCCTGCGCGCGTACGGGCTGCGCACCGGGCGCTACACCTCGCCGCACCTGCAGCGCGTCACGGAGCGGATCAGCATCGACGGCGCCCCCGTCGCCGACGAGACCTTCGTGCGCGTGTGGGGGGAGATCCTCCCGATCGTGCAGACCGTGGACGCGGAGCTCGAGGCCGCGGGCGAGGTCCCGCTGACGTACTTCGAGGCGCTCACCACGCTGGGCTTCGCGGTGTTCGCGGACGAGCCCGTCGAGGTCATCGTCCTCGAGGTGGGCCTCGGGGGCGTGACGGACGCGACCAACGTCGCGGACGCCGTCGTCTCCGTGGTCACCCCCATCTCCCTGGACCACACGGACCTGCTGGGGGAGACCGAGGCCGAGATCGCCGAGGAGAAGGCCGGCATCATCAAGCCCGGCGGCGCCCTCGTCTCCGCCGCCCAGGAGCGCGACGCCGCCCAGGTGCTGCTCGAGGCGGCTCGGGCGGCCGACGTGCCGTTCCGCTTCGAGGGCGTCGAGTTCGGCGTGCTCGAGCGCTCCCTGGCCGTGGGTGGCCAGCAGGTGTCCGTGCGTGGCCTCGCGGCCGAGTACCGGGACCTGTTCCTGCCGCTGCTCGGGGAGCACCAGGCGCAGAACCTCGCGGTCGCCGTGGCGGCCCTGGAGATGTTCCTGGGCGGCGGCGACCGGCCGCTGGACGAGGAGCTGCTGCGCGAGGGGCTGTCCCAGGTCACCTCGCCCGGCCGGCTCGAGGTGCTGCGCACCGCCCCCACGCTCATCGTGGACGCCGCCCACAACCCGGACGGCGTGCGGGCCACGGCCCGCGCGGTGCAGGAGGCGTTCGGCTTCACCCGCCTCTCGCTGGTCGTCGGGATCCTCCAGGAGAAGGACGCGCCGGGCATGCTCGCGGCGCTCTACCGGGCGTTCGGCGACGACGTGGAGGACCTCGCGGTGACGCAGTCCTCCTCGGCCCGCGCCATCCCGGCCGGGGAGCTGGCCCGCATGGCCGTCGACGCCGGCTGGCCCGAGGATGACGTGTACGCCACCGAGTCCGTGCCGGACGCCCTGGAGTGGGCGGTCGGCCGCGCGGAGGCCCTGGAGACGAGCGCGGACGAACTGGCCTCCGGCACCGGCGGCGGCGTGCTCGTGCTCGGCTCGATCACCCTGGCCGCGGAGGTCCGCACCCTCGTGGGCGAGCCCCGCCACGCCGGCCCCGTCACCGTGGCCGCCCGCGGCCTCGACCCCGCCGACCTGCTCGACGCCGTCGGGCTGGCGGACGCCGACGAGGACGACCTGGACCCGGAGATCCTCGAGCTGCTCGAGGACCGCGACGACGCCGGCGCCCGCCGCCGGCCGGAGGAGGACCGATGACCCCCGACCAGCCGGAGACCGGAGGCGCCACGGAGCAGGGGCGCTTCGGCGACGAGTCCTGGCGCCCCGCGCGTGAGACGCGAGCCCAGCGGCAGTGGCGCCCCGGCACTCGTCGGCGCCGCCGCTCCGTGCGCGCCCTGTTCACCTCCACGATCCTCATGCTCGAGGCGGTGCTCATCTTCTTCCTCGGGCTCATGCTGTTCGGCATGCACCGGGACGAGCCGGGCGCCTGGTGGTTCGTGGCGGGCTACTCCGCGCTGGCCGTCGTCGCGGTGCTGACCTGCGCCCTGGTGCGCAAGCCCGTCGGCATCGCGATCGGCTGGGCGATCCAGGCCGTCCTGCTGGCCTCCGGCTTCTGGGAGTACTCGATGTTCGTGGTGGGGGCCCTCTTCGCGCTGACGTGGGCGTACGCCGTGATCAAGGGCGGTGCCATGGACGTCGAGAACGCACACCGGGACCGCCTCGAGGCCGCCTGGGAGGCCGAGCACGGACGCTGAGACCCGGGCCCCACTAGGGTGGGGCGGGAACCGGACCGCGCTCGCGGCCGTCCGACGACGCTAGGAGCACACCCCATGACGCACCACACCGAAGAGACCCTCGTCCTCATCAAGCCGGACGGGGTGGCCCGCAACCTGGTCGGCGAGATCCTCGCGCGCATCGAGCGCAAGGGCTACGTGATCGCCGATCTGAAGATGCTCACGCCCACCCGCGCCATGCTGGAGCGGCACTACGAGGAGCACCAGGGCAAGCCGTTCTTCGAGCCGCTGGTCGCGTTCATGGCCTCCGGCCCCGTGGTGGCCGCGCGCGTCACGGGCGACTCGGTGATCGAGGGCTTCCGCTCGCTGGCCGGCAAGACCGATCCCACCGTGGCCGCCCCGGGCACCATCCGCGGCGACCTGGGCCGGGACTGGGGCGAGGCCGTCCAGAAGAACCTCGTCCACGGTTCGGACTCGACCCTCTCGGCCGAGCGCGAGCTCGCGATCTGGTTCGGCTGAGCCCGGTCCGGGCCCGCACGACGGCGGCCGGTCACCCTGGTGGGGTGACCGGCCGCCGTCGTCGTGTCCGGTGGGGGAGCTTAGGCTCAGTCGATCCCGACGACCCCGAGGCCCAGTTCCAGCAGGATCGAGGCGAACACCAGGACGTAGAGGAGCACGATCACGGGCCAGGCCAGCTCCCGGGCGAGGCGGACGAGACCGGCCGGGGCCGGCAGCGTGCCGGTCTGCAGGTTCCGGGACGTCACAAGCACGAGCTGGGCGATGACCATGGCCCACACGATCATGCAGTAGATGCAGAGCGTGCCGATGCTGTAGACGGCCGAGTACCAGAGCCACACGCAGAATGCGAAGCCCGCCAGGATCCCCGCGTTCATCAGCAGCCAGTACCAGCGGGCGAAGCGGGCGCCGGCGAGCAGGGACACCGCCACGGTGATGAGCACGGAGAACGCGACCACGCCGATGTACGTGTTCGGGAAGCCGAAGGTGTGGGCCTGCCACGACTGCATCACCTGGCCGCAGGACACCCACGGGTTGAGGTCGCAGGACGTGCGGTGCGTCGGGTCCGCGGTGAGGAGGGCGCGCTCGACGATGATGACGATCGTCGCCGTCAGCGCCACGAGCGAGGTGATCAGCAGCAGCGCCGCCATGCCCGCGGGCCGGGCGTACCAGGTGAGCCGGGCCTCCTCGGCGGGGACGTCGTCGGCAGGGGAGAGGCGGACGTCGTCCGTCGGCGGGGTCGCAGGCATGGACACGATTCTAGGCGCGTGCCCGGGGCGGATGTGAGACAATCGGCCCTGGCCGTCCCGTGGCCACACCGCGGGGCAGCCCGCTGCGCGCCCGACGTCGGGCCGCCGCCGAGGCGCCCCCGCGTCGAGCATCGTGCGGGAGGTGGACGCCGGGCTTCGCCCGTGCGCGTCCGTGCGCCGGCCGGCGGACGGCACGTGACGCCCAGGCCCCGATCTCGAGGGCGCAGCGGTTCCGCGCCGGGCCCTGACGGTCGACGCGGTCCACCCGATGACTTCTCGGAGTCCGCCTCCCGGCGCACCCGTGGCGCACGGCGCCCGGGGCAACGCGGCCGGCGGCGGACGCGGACACGCCGGGCGGCGGCGAGTGTGGCGTCGTCGGTCGGCGGGAGGTGCTGCCATGGCGGCCAACAACGAGGACACGACCCGCGCAGACGAACGCGTGGAGGAGACGGCCGAGCAGGCCGTGACGCAGACCGCGGCGGACACCGCCGCCGGGGCGGTTCAGCCGGAGCGGACCCCCGCGTCCGACGACGCCGCGGACGCGCCCGAGGAGCCGAGCGCGCCGACGCTGCAGGTCGACCCGACCGACCCGTTCGCCGTGCCGGCGAACCTGATCGAGGTCCTGCGCACCGAGACCACGTCCCGGCAGCGCTCCGAGGACGAGGACGCCGGAGAGTCCGAGGACCGGGCCGAGGGCGCCGTGGTCTCCCGCCGGCGCCGCCGACGCCGCCGCGGCGAGGTGGACATGGAGCTCGACGGCGGCGAGGCCGGCGATCCCGAGCACACCGTCACCCGCGTGCGCGCGCCGCGCCAGGCCGTGAGCACCGCCTCGGACACCGTCCAGAGCGTCAAGGGCTCCACCCGGCTCGAGGCGAAGCGCCAGCGCCGCCGCGACTCCCGCTCGGGCGGGCGTCGCCGCACCGTGATCACCGAGGCCGAGTTCCTGGCCCGCCGCGAGGCCGTGGACCGCAAGATGCTGGTGCGCCAGCGCGACCAGCGCATCCAGATCGCCGTGCTCGAGGACGGCGTGCTGGCCGAGCACTTCGTCTCGCACACCACGCAGGACTCGATGATCGGCAACGTGTACCTGGGCAAGGTCCAGAACGTGCTGCCGTCCATGGAGGCCGCGTTCGTGGACATCGGCCGCGGACGCAACGCCGTGCTCTACGCGGGCGAGGTCAACTGGGACGCCGCCCAGCTGGACGGCAAGCCGAGGAAGATCGAGAACGCGCTCAAGTCCGGCGACACCGTGCTCGTCCAGGTCACCAAGGACCCGGTGGGCCACAAGGGCGCCCGTCTGACCAGCCAGGTCTCCCTGCCCGGCCGCTACCTCGTGTACGTGCCGGGAGGCTCGATGACCGGCATCTCCCGCAAGCTGCCGGACGTGGAGCGCTCGCGTCTGAAGAAGATCCTCAAGGACCACCTGCCGCAGGACGCCGGCGTGATCGTGCGCACCGCGGCCGAGGGCACCTCCGAGCAGGAGCTGCAGAACGACATCAACCGTCTGCGCGCCCAGTGGGAGGGCATCCAGGAGAAGGCGTCCGGCACCAAGGTGCTCGCCCCCGAGCTGCTCTACGCCGAGCCGGACCTGACCATCAAGACGGTCCGCGACGTCTTCAACGAGGACTTCTCCGCCATGCTCGTGCAGGGCGAGGCCACGTGGGACAACATCGAGGCCTACGTGACCTACGTGGCCCCGCACCTGCTGGACCGGTTGCACCACTGGGTGCCGGAGGACCACGACGGCGAGGACCTGTACGCCACCCACCGCGTGGACGAGCAGCTCCACAAGGCGCTCGAGCGCAAGGTGTACCTGCCCTCCGGCGGCTCGCTCGTGATCGACCGCACCGAGGCCATGACCGTGGTGGACGTGAACACCGGCAAGTTCACGGGCTCCGGCGGCAACCTCGAGGAGACCGTCACCAAGAACAACCTCGAGGCCGCCGAGGAGATCGTCCGGCAGCTGCGCCTGCGGGACATCGGCGGCATCATCGTCATCGACTTCATCGACATGGTGCTCGAGGCCAACCGCGACCTCGTGCTGCGCCGTCTCGTGGAGTGCCTGGGCCGGGACCGCACGAAGCACCAGGTCGCCGAGGTGACCTCGCTCGGCCTGGTCCAGATGACGCGCAAGCGCATGGGCACCGGGCTCGTGGAGGTGTTCTCGGAGACCTGCGAGCACTGCGCCGGCCGCGGCATCATCATCAAGGACACCCCCGTCGAGCGGGGCCGCTCCGGCGGTGAGCAGCGCGGCGAAGCGGAGGGCCGCCGTCGTCGCCGGCGCCGGGGCAACGGCGAGGGCGAGCACGCCCACGCCGCCGCGGCCACGACGACGGGCGCCGAGCACGTCGACTCCGAGGACGAGCGGCAGCGCCGTGAGCGGGCCGAGGCCGCCCGGGTCGCCCTGCACTCGATCGCGAAGGCCTCCGGCAAGGTGGCCGAGGACGAGACCCCCGCGCAGGAGCCCGCCCCCGCCGAGCAGGCGGCGGACGCCGCCGAGGACTCAGTGGCCGAGGCCGTCGAGGCTGCGTCGGCCGGGCCCGCGAAGGCCGGGCAGCCGGCCGGGGCGGACGAGGAGGAGACGCCGCGTCGCCGGCGCCGTCGGGGCCGCCGCCGCGGCCGGGGCCGCACCGAGGAGTCGGGGGACACCGGCGCCGAGGTCGCGGGCTCTGAGGATGCCGCGCGGTCACACGACGACGGCCCCGCCGAGTCCGCCGATCAGCCCCGTCAGACGGAGGAGGAGGCCGAGCCGGCCGCCGCCGAGGCCCCCGAGCACCAGGACCCGGTCGCGCAGGCCGAGGAGGCCGAGTCCCCGGAGGACGCGGACGCGCAGGACGACCGTCCCCGCCGGTCCCGGCGTCGTCGGGGTGGCCGTGGGCGGTCCCGGCGGGACGGCGAGGCGGCCTCGACCGAGACCGACGCCGAGGACCAGGGCGCGGAGCGCGCGACGCCGTCGCGGCACGACGCCGCGGACGCCGAGTCCTCGGCGGCCGCGCCCGCGGAGGACGCATCGGAGCCGGTCGAGGATGCCTCGGCGCCCGTGCCCGCCGAGGATGCCCTGGCGCCCCGGCGCCGCCGGTCCCGCCGGGCCTCGAGCGACGGCGTCGTCCGTCCGGCCGCCGGTGCGGACGCGTCCGCCGAGCGGACGGCCGACCGCACGGACGCGGCTCCGGTGGAGGCCACCGAGCCCTCGCCCGAGGAGTCCACGGACGCCACCGAGGTCCACGAGCAGCCCGCCGCCCCGGCCGCCGTCGAGGAGGCCGTGATGGTGGAGCCTGCGGCGACCGAGCCGACGGCGGAGCCCACGGCGGACGCGGACCAGGCGTCCGCCGCGGACGCCCCGACCGAGGCCCAGGCGGCCCCGGCGCCCGGATCGCCGCGCCGGCGCTCGCGTCGTGCCGTGTCGTCCGACGGCGTCCACGTCCAGGTCCAGGCCGCGCCCGGCGGCGCCCAGGGCGGCCGCTTCACGGCGGCCGTGGCCGAGGCGTCCACCCCCGCCGAGCCGCAGGGTGCCGCCCCGGTGATGCTCGGCGTCGGCGTGAAGGCCGCCGACCTGGCCCGTCGCGGCCGCTGACCGTCGTCGGTGCCGCCGCCCCGGGCCTGCCCCGGGCGGCGGCGACGCGCCGACACGCCTCTGTTTGGTCCGGATGCCCGGCAGCGAGTATGCTGGACCATCGGTGTTCACCGCCCGCACGCTCCCGCATGTCCCGGTGAGGGACCGCCGGACCCGGACGCAGCCGCGGTCGAGGTGCGGGCGAGCAGAACCCGATCTGATCCATTGAAACGTCGAGAGAAGTGAGTCCCAAGTGGTGTACGCGATTGTCCGCGCTGGCGGCCGCCAGGAGAAGGTTTCCGTCGGAGACCTCGTTACCCTTGACCGCGTTCCCGCTGAGACCGGTGGCTCCGTCGAGCTGCCCGCTCTGATGCTGGTGGACGGGGACGAGGTCAAGGCTGGCGCCGATGCCGCCGGTGTGAAGGTGACCGCCGAGGTCGTCTCCCACTCCCGTGGCAAGAAGGTCGTCATCATGAAGTACAAGAACAAGACCGGCTACAAGAAGCGCCAGGGCCACCGCTCTGAGCTGTCCACGGTCAAGATCACCGGGATCGCCTGAGCCGTCACCGGCACCGGCGAAACCGAGCATCCGAGAGGTTAGGCAACAGCAATGGCACATAAGAAGGCCGGCAGTTCCTCGAAGAACGGCCGCGACTCGAACCCGCAGTACCTCGGCGTCAAGCGCTACGGCGGCGAGGACGTCAACGCCGGCGAGATCATCGTCCGCCAGCGTGGCACCAAGTTCCACCCGGGCCGCAACGTCGGCCGCGGCAAGGACGACACCCTCTTCGCGCTGTCCGCGGGCTCCGTGGCCTTCGGCCAGCGCCGCGGCCGCAAGGTCGTGGACATCGTCCCCGCCGCGGAGTGATCTGACACTCGTGCGGTCTGCGTGCGGACCCTCGCCCGGCGAGGACACCCGCACCCCCTGACGCCCCGGCGGGGGCGGGCCCGGCATCCACCGGACCCGCCCCCGCCGTCGGCGTCTCCGGCCCCTGGGCCGTCTGAGTCCGATCCCTCCAGCCCCTAGGAGCACTCCCATGGCAGCCTTCGTGGACCGCGTGGTCCTCCACCTCACCGCCGGCAACGGCGGGCACGGGTGCGTCTCCGTGCATCGCGAGAAGTTCAAGCCCCTGGGTGGCCCCGACGGCGGCGACGGGGGCGACGGCGGCGACATCACCCTCGTGGTGGACTCGCAGACCACCACGCTGCTGGACTACCACCACGCCCCGCACCGGTCCGCTGAGAACGGCCAGCCGGGCATGGGCGACCACCGCGAGGGCAAGAACGGCCAGTCGCTCGTGCTGCCCGTGCCGGACGGCACGGTGGTCAAGGATGAGCAGGGCAACATCGTGGCCGATCTCGTGGGGGAGGGCGCGACCTACGTCGCCGCCGCCGGCGGTCAGGGCGGCCTCGGCAACGCGGCTCTGGCCTCCGTGAAGCGCAAGGCGCCCGGCTTCGCGCTGCTCGGCCTGCCGGGGGAGAGCCGGGACCTGACGCTCGAGATCAAGACCGTGGCGGACGTCGCGCTCGTGGGCTTCCCCTCGGCCGGCAAGTCCTCCCTCATCGCTGCCCTGTCTGCGGCCCGTCCCAAGATCGCGGACTACCCGTTCACCACGCTCGTGCCCAACCTCGGGGTCGTGCAGGCCGGCGACGTGCGCTTCACCGTGGCCGACGTCCCGGGCCTGATCCCCGGTGCCTCGGAGGGCCGCGGCCTCGGCCTGGAGTTCCTGCGCCACGTCGAGCGCTGCGCCGCGCTCGTGCACGTCCTCGACTGCGGCAGCCTCGAGTCCGACCGCGACCCGATCGCCGACTTCGAGGCCATCGAGGCCGAGCTCGAGGCCTACGCGGTGGAGCCCGTCTTCTCCCAGGGCGGGGAGGGCGTCGTACCGCTGAACGAGCGGCCCCGCCTCATCGCCCTGAACAAGACCGACCTGCCCGACGGCGCCGCGATGGCGGACATGGTCCGCGACGAGCTCGAGGGCCGTGGCCTACGGGTCTTCGACATCTCCGCGCTGGCCCGCGAGGGCCTGGACGCCCTCAAGTACGCCATGGCCGAGCTCGTGGCGGAGGCCCGTTCCCGGGTGGTCGAGCCCGCGCCGGCCGCGCCCGTCGAGGTGCCGCGCCGGCATCGCCGCCGTGGCGAGCGGGCCGAATTCACGATCCGCCGCGAGGAGCGCAACCTCGAGCCGCTGTTCCGCGTGCGCGGCGAGAAGCCCGAGCGGTGGGTCGCCCAGACGGACTTCCAGAACGACGAGGCGATCGGCTACCTTGCGGACCGGCTCCAGCGGGCCGGCGTCGAGGACGGCCTGTTCAAGGCCGGTGCGAGGCCGGGCGACGCCGTCGTGATCGGCGACGACGTCACGGGCGTCGTCTTCGACTGGGAGCCCACGCTGTCCGCGGGAGCCGAGCTGCTCGCCGGGCCCCGTGGCACCGACCTGCGGCTCGACGAGCGCACCCGCGCGACCCGCGCGGAGAAGCGCGCCGAGCAGGATGCCCGCCGGGCCGCCCGTGCGGCGACCCGGGCCGAGATGGAGGCCGAGCGACGCTCCGGCCTGTGGACCGACACCGACGATCGAGAGGGATGATCCATGTCCGTGCGGCGCACCGTCGTCACCCGCTATCCGACCCCCGCCACGCGCGGCTCTGAGGACCCGCAGGCCAACCCCGTGACCTCGCGGGAGACGATGCAGGCCGCACGCCGAGTGGTCGTGAAGATCGGCTCGTCCTCGTTGACCACCCCGGACGGCCTGGACGTGGCGGCCATCGACCGGCTCGTGGACGTCCTCGCCGCCGAGCGGCAGAAGGGCACCCAGGTGGTGCTCGTGTCCTCCGGCGCCATCGCGGCCGGCTTCCCCCACCTCGGGCTGGGCCGACGCCCCAAGGACACCGCCACCCAGCAGGCCTCGGCGGCGGTCGGCCAGAGCAAGCTCATGGCGCACTACACCACGAGCTTCGGCCGGCACGACACCGAGGTGGCCCAGGTGCTCCTGACCGCCGAGGAGCTCATGCGGCGCACCCAGTACACGAACGCGCACCGCGCCCTGTCGCGGCTGCTCACGCTCGACGTGATGCCGATCGTGAACGAGAACGACGCCGTGGCCACGCGCGAGATCCGCTTCGGCGACAACGACCGCCTCGCGGCCCTCACCGCCAACCTCTGCAAGGCGGACCTGCTGGTCCTGCTCTCGGACGTGGACGCCCTCTACACGGGCCACCCCTCGAACCCGGACGCACGGCGCATCCCGGAGGTCACCTCGGACGACGATCTGGCCGGCGTCGACGTGCGCGTGCCCGGTTCCGCGGGCGTGGGCACGGGCGGCATGGTGACCAAGGTGGACGCGGCCGGCATCGCGGCCACCACCGGCATCCCGACCCTGCTCACCTCGGCCGCGAACGCGGGCGCCGCGTTCGCGGGTCAGGACGTGGGCACGTGGTTCTCCGCCACCGGCCGCCGCCGGTCCGCGCGCGCGGCGTGGCTCGGCCTCACGGCGGAGGTCCGGGGCCGGCTCGTCATCGACGACGGCGCGGTGGCCGGGGCGATCGACCGCGGCCGCTCCCTGCTGGCCGCGGGCATCACCGGCTGCACGGGCGACTTCACACCGGGCGACGTCGTCGAGATCGTGGACGCGCACGGCCGGGTGCGGGCGCGCGGCCTCGTGCAGTACTCCTCGTCGCAGCTGCCCGCCATGCTCGGGCGGACGACCGCCGACCTCCGCGAGGACCTGGGCGCGGGCTACGACGGCGTCGTCGTGCACGCCGACGACTGGGTGCGCCTGGCTCCGCCGCAGCGCTGACCGGCACGGGCTCCGGCCGCGGCGACGGACCGGGGCCTCGTGCCTCGTCCGGGGCGCTCGATAGGCTGGGGGCATGCAGACCACCGAGAGCACCGCACCCCAGGATCAGTCCGGCCGCCAGGACGCCGAGGCGCCGACGCCCGAGGTCGAGGAGGCCGTCCGCCAGCGGGCCGAGTGGGCGCGTCAGGCCGTGCCCGAGCTGGCCACCGCCGGCCGCGTCCGCAAGGACGCCGTCCTGCGCCACATGGCCGAGGCCCTGCGCGCCAACGCGGCCGCGATCATCACGGCCAACCGCGAGGACCGCAGCCGCGGCCGCGAGGCCGGCACCTCGGCGGCCATGCTGGACCGCCTCAAGCTGGACGAGGCGCGCGTCGAGGCGCTGGCCCTCGCCCTGGAGACCCTGGCCGGCCTGCCGGACCCCGTGGGCACCGTGGTCCGCGGCGGCCCGCTGCCCAACGGCGTGCGGATGAGCCAGGTGCGGGTGCCCCTGGGCGTCGTGGGCGCCGTGTACGAGGCCCGTCCGAACGTCACGGTGGACATCGCCGGCATCGCCCTGAAGTCGGGCAACGGCGTGATCCTGCGCGGCGGCTCGGCCGCGGAGTCCACCAATGCGGTCCTGATCCAGGTGCTGCGGGAGGCGCTCGTGGACCAGGGCTTCGACCCCAACATCATCCAGGGCATCGACGACCTCGGACGTCCTGGCGTCGCCGCCCTGATGGCCGCCCGTGGCGCGGTGGACGTCCTCGTCCCGCGCGGCGGCCGTGAGCTGATCCAGCGCGTGGTCCGTGAGGCCCGGGTGCCCGTGATCGAGACGGGTGAGGGCAACGTGCACCTGTACGTGGACGCCTCCGCACCCAAGCAGATGGCGGTGGACATCGTGCTCAACTCGAAGACCCACCGCACCTCCGTGTGCAATGCGGCCGAGACCCTGCTGCTCCACCGGGACGCGGAGGAGGTGGGCCGAGAAGTGCTGCGCGCCCTCACCCGTGCCGGCGTGCTGCTGCACGTGGACGAGGCCGCGCGGGCCTGGCTGCCCACGCTCGCCGACCGCGGCGACCACGCCCGGGACGCCGTGGACGCCACCGAGGAGGACTGGGGCACCGAGTACCTGGACATGGAGATGGCCGTGCGCGTCGTGGACTCCCTCGACCAGGCGATCGAGCACATCGGCCGGTGGTCCACGGGCCACACCGAGGCCATCGTCACGAACGACCTGGCCGCGGCCGAGCGGTTCATCACCGAGGTGGACGCCGCGGCCGTCATCGTGAACGCGTCCACGCGCTTCACCGACGGCGGCGAGCTCGGCCTCGGCGCCGAAGTGGGCATCTCCACCCAGAAGATGCACGCCCGCGGGCCCATGGGCCTGGAGGAGCTCACGACCACCAAGTGGATCCTGCGCGGCGACGGGCAGATCCGCCGCTGAGCCGGGCTACGATGGACACCAGGACCCCTTCGGCCCGGCCCCGGCCCGGCCGTCTGACCCGCTGCACCGAGGAGCATCCATGCTGAACACCTCCCTGATCCTGGCCGCCGCCGAGGAGGGCCACCACGTCGTCAACGAGCTGCCGATGGACCCCATCTGGTACGGCCTGCTCGTCTTCGCGCTGCTGATGGCCGCCCTGGCCGCCACCATGTCCATGCGCTCCCGCGCGCTGCGCCTGCCCGAGCCCACCACCGCGGTCCAGCACCACGGCACCGGCCGCGGCTCGCACACCTCCGGTCACTGACGTCTCACCGGCCCGTCGCGTCGCCGCCTCCGCCGGGGGCGACGCGGCGGGCCGTCCGTTCGTCTCCTGAGCGCATGACCGTCGCCTCCCGCACCCCCGTCCCCGCGCCCACCGCCGGGGGCGCGCACCGTCGTCGCCTCGGCATCATGGGCGGCACCTTCGACCCGATCCACCACGGGCACCTCGTGGCCGCCTCCGAGGTGGCCGCCGAGTTCGAGCTGGACGAGGTCGTCTTCGTCCCCACGGGCCAGCCGTGGCAGAAGTCGGACCGGCAGGTCTCCCCGGCCGAGGACCGCTACCTCATGACCGTGGTGGCCACCGCCTCCAACCCCCGGTTCACCGTCTCCCGCGTGGACATCGACCGCCCCGGCGTGACCTACACCGTGGACACGCTGCGGGACTTGCGCCGCCTGCACCCGGACGCCGAGCTGTTCTTCATCACCGGCGCGGACGCCATGGGCCAGATCCTCACGTGGAAGGACGTGGACGAACTCTGGGACCTGGCGCACTTCGTCGGTGTCACCCGTCCCGGCCACGACCTCTCGGACATGGGCCTGGGCGCCGACGTCTCCCTGATGGAGATCCCCGCCATGGCGATCTCCTCCACGGACTGCCGGGAGCGCGTCCGCCGGGGCCGGCCCGTCTGGTATCTCGTCCCGGACGGCGTCGTCCAATACATCGCCAAGCACCACCTCTACGTCTCGGAAGAGGAGACCTCGTGACCGTTCCCCAGACCACCCTGGACGCCCTCACCACCGCCGCGGCCGCCGCCGCGGACAAGCTCGGCACGCACATCGTCGCGTTCGACGTCGCCGAGCGGCTCGGCCTGACCGACGCCTTCCTGATCGCCTCCGGCGCCTCGGAGCGTCAGGTCAACGCGATCGTCGACGGCGTCGAGGAGGCGCTGTTGAAGGACGAGCAGCTCAAGCCGTTGCGTCGCGAGGGCCGGTCCGACGGCCACTGGGTGCTGCTCGACTACGGACACTTCGTGGTGCACGTCCAGCATCGCGAGGACCGCGAGTTCTACGCGCTGGACCGCCTGTGGAAGGACACCCCGGCGATCGACCTCGGCCTGCCGGAGGAGAGCACCCGACCGGACGCGGCCACCCAGGACGACGGCGCCTCCGCCTCGCACGCCTCCTGAGCGGGCCGGGAGATGCGCCTGATCCTGCTGCGTCACGGCGAGACCGACTGGAACGTCCTGGACCGCTACCAGGGGCACACGGACATCGAGCTGAACGCCGAGGGGGAGCGCCAGGCCCGCCGCGCCGCCGGCGGGCCCGTGGGTGACCTGGTCGAGGACGCGGAGGAGCTCGTGGCCGTGTGCTCCCCGCTGGCCCGGGCGCGCCGCACGGCCGAGATCGTCCTCGAGGCCCGGGTGGGCGCGGCGTCCGTGGCCGTCGACCCGGAGCTGATGGAGCTGGCCGGGGGAGAGTGGGAGGGCCTGGAGCTCAGTGCCATCGCGGAACGCTGGCCGGACGAGCACCGCCTTTGGCGGGCCGAGCCGGCGCTCGACGCCGGCCCCGTGGGCGGGGAGACCCTGCGCGGGGGCGGCGAGCGGGCCCTGCGTGCGCTGCGCGGACACGTTCCCCCGCACTGGGCGGACACCCCGCGCGACGGTGGTGCCCACACCCTGCTCGTCGTGGCCCACGGTGCGCTGATCCGCGCGGCCACGGGGCTGCTCCTGCGTCACGAGGGCGAGGCCTTCGCGGCGATGGAACGGATCGGCAACGCCCGCGCCGCCGTGCTGCAGGGCGCGTTCACTGCCGACACCGGGGCCGAGGGCTGGGGCGATTGGACCCTCGAGGGTTACGGCATCTGAGGGCGCCCCGGCCCGGACGCCGATTTGGCGCCCGCACGGGGACCGTGTACGCTGGTCGAGTTGCCAGCGAGGCGAACGGGCCGGAAACGGCGCGTGAAGATCGCGGGTGGCGCCCACATCTGGGGGTATAGCGCAGTTGGTAGCGCGTCTGCATGGCATGCAGAAGGTCAGGGGTTCGAATCCCCTTACCTCCACCAGTCAGAAGGCCCGGTCCACACGGACCGGGCCTTCGTCGTCGTCGGACTCCCGTGCGGGGCCGGGAGGCGACCGCCGCCCCGCGACATCACCGCGGTTCTGCACTGCGGTGATGTCGCTCCGCCGCGGTCGGTGCGGGGGACACGCCGGGGTACGCTGCGCGCTCCGCCGCCGTGAGTGCGGGTTCCACCGCACGGCCCTCCCGCGCCGAGGCGACGGCGGCCTCGAGCACCGCCATCACGGCGACGGCCTGGTCGGGGGTGGCGGCGTCGCTGCTCGCGCGGCCCAGGATCGCGTCGCGCACGCCCGCGTAGGACCGCTGCTGGGCTCCGATCGGCGCGGGGACGCGCTCGGTGTTCCCCTCCCCGTCGTGCAGGAGGATCGGGTCCGGATCGACGCCCCAGCCCTCGGCGCCGGGGAGCAGACCAGCGCGCAGCTGAACCTCCTGCCGATCCGGCAGTTCCTTCACCGCGGAGCCACGCGTGCCGTGGACCGCGAAGCGCGGGCTGCCGCCGGCCACGAGCATCGACGCCTGCAGGACCACGCGCCGGCCCGGGTACTGCAGCACGCAGTGCGCCCAGTCCTCGACCGGGGCGCCCGGACGCAGGGCCGCGAGGTCGGCGTCTACGCGTTCGGGGACACCGAAGAGCAGGAGCGCCTGGTCGACCAGGTGCGGTCCGAGGTCGAACCAGATGCCGCCCCCGGGCACCGCGGCTTCCCGCCAGCGGTCCCGGGCGGTCGGGCGGAAGCGGTCGATCCGGGACTCGAGGTGGACGACGTCCCCGAGCCGGCCGGAGCGGACCAGCTCGGCGATGCCCAGGAAGTCGCTGTCGAAGCGGCGGTTCTGGAACACCCGCAGCACCCGCCCGGTCTCGACCGCGAGGTCGCGAAGCTCCCGCGCCTCGGCGAGACTCAGCGTGAAGGGCTTGTCCACCACCACGTGCCTACCCGCCCTCAGGGCCGTGCGCGCGAGCGGCGCGTGTTGGTCGTTCGGGGCGGCGATCACCACGAGGTCCACGTCGTGGCGAGCCAGGAGCTTGTCCACGTCAGGCACCACGACGACGTCCGGCAGGTCCGCGTGCACCGCGTCCGGGCGGCTCGAGACGACATGGGTGAGAGCGAGTCCCTCCGTGGCGTGGAGCAGGGGGACGTGGAACGTCTTCCCGGCGAACCCGTAGCCGATCAGGGCGGTGCGGATCGGTGCGTCAGTGCGGGACATGCAGGACCTCCTGGGCTGGCGGGGGGGCATGGGGGCGTCTCCTGCACGCTAGGCCGTGGCGTCGCGGCGGTCCATCGACGCCGCCCGGCCGGTTTGCGCGGTTGCCGCAGGCCGGGTATTCTGTTCAGGTGCTCCGGCCGGTCCGCCGGAAACGGAGTCACCACCCACCTGGGGGTATGGCGCAGTTGGTAGCGCGTCTGCATGGCATGCAGAAGGTCAGGGGTTCGAATCCCCTTACCTCCACCCGTCAGAAGGCCCGGTCCGTGCGGACCGGGCCTTCGTCGTCGTGACGGCCAGCTCGCCGTCGAGAACCACCGGTCACGACCGGGTTGCGGTCCAGCGTCGATCACGCATCGACGTCGCACAGCCCTTTCACGGCAGGCTCTCGGCGGACAGACTCGAGGCGTCTCCACCCGTGGAGCCCGGACCACCGGTGCTGCAGAGGCGGGGACCGCCACCCCTGTCCGGCCGACTCAGTGAGGATCTGCCATGTCCGTCATCCGTACCCGTCGTCCCTCCCTCCGTCACCTGCCCGCCGCCGTCGCCGCCGCCGGCCTCATCACCACCGTCGCCCTCGCCGGCCCCGCCGCGGCCTGGGACGACGCCCATGGCCCCCAGGCCGGCTACTTCCAGGCCGTCGACCACGAGAACGTCACCGCCGCCTTCTTCCAGACCTACGACGGCTACGACCCGGAGGACCTCACGCTCACGCTCACCCCGGTGGCCGAGGACGGCACCCGCCTGGAGGGCGGCCAGGAGGTGGAGTTCACCGCCCTGGACGTCATCGACGGCGGCGCGGTGGACGTCCTGGAGACCCGCCGCGCGCTCGGCGCGGCCGGTGAAGGCCTCGTGCGGTACGACGTGGAGGTGGACGGGCAGATGCTGAACATGGGCATCACGCTCCAGGCGGACGCCGACCTCGCCGACGATCAGGGGGCGGCCGTGCACGCCGTCGACGGCCCGCAGACGGCCGACCTCGGGGACCGGCCCCTGGTCTGGGACTCGGCCATGCAGTTGGCTCCCGGGGTGGCGGGCGCTGAGATCGTCCACCTGGTCGCCGCGCCGACGATGGAGGACGCCTACGCGGCGGTCGTGGCCGAGCCGGCCCACGGTGAGGTCTTCGCGTTCCGTGACTCGGAGCACTCCGAGCTCCGTGCCTGGTACATCCCCGACGAGGGCTTCGTCGGTACGGACACCTTCACCGTCGACTTCCACAGCGACCACGTCGCCCACGTCCAGACCGTCACCGTGCATGTCGGCGAGGAGATCTCCGCCGCGTACGACGGCTTCCTCGATGCCGAGGACGGCGTCCTCAACGGGAAGCCGCTCGACCTGACCGACCCGGACACCGCAGCGGCGCTCGCCGCGTTCCGGGGCGACGAGGCCGCCCCGGCTCCGGAGGATGAGGAGGAACAGCCCGCTCCGGTCGAGGACGACGCCGACGAGCAGCACACGACCCCGGACACCGTCGAGACGGGGCAGTCCACCGGCTGGTGGCTGGCCGGCCTCGGCGCCGCCGCCGCGGGGGTGCTGGTCGCGGCCCGCCGTCGTCTCGGCCTGACCCGCTGACGGCCCGCCGCACACGGCCCCGTCGACGCGCCGCCCCTCTCACACACAGGGGCGGCGCGTCCGTGCCGGCCTGACACGCGGCCGGCAGTCCGCGGGTCAGTCGCCGAGGCCCGCCAGCAGCAGGTCCAGTCCCTCCTCGAAGGGTGCGTCCGCATAGGGGTTCCGCGCCCCCGTCGCGCGCGTGCCCCCGCCCGCCCGGAAGGCCTCGGCGGCCGCGCCAAGCGCGGGCAGGCGCTCCTGCGCCCCCGCCACCTCGAAGATGTCGGCCGGAGCGTCGACGTCGTACGCAGACCCGTAGATGAACGACTCGAGCGCGATCACCCGGGCCAGCACCTGCTCCGGCGCCAGACCGGTCCGGGCCAGCACCGCGCACACCGTCTCGTAGACCCGCTGCGTCGACGGGGCTCCCTCGATCGGCAGGGTCGCGATGAGCGGGATCAGCGGCGGATGGGCCGCGAAGACGTCGCGGTAGGAGCGCGCCCACGCCCGCAGGGCGGCGACGACGGGCACCTCGCCCCGGATCGCGGCCTCCAGCTCGACGAGCGAGACCTCGCCCATCACGGCGTCCTGCAGCAGGACGAGCAGCTCATGCTTGCCGCTGATGTGGTTGTAGAGCGCGCTCGGCGCCACGCCCAGGCGACGGCCGACCGCCGCCATGGTGAGCCCTTCGTATCCCTCGGTGCGGGCGACCGCGAGCGCCGCGTCCGCGATCGCTTCGCGGCTCAGAGCGGGGGAGAGAGGTCGTCCGCGGCGTCGGCGCGCCCGGGGCGGTTCAGTGGTCTCGTCCATCCGGCCATTCTGACCCGTCGGACGGGCAGGAGGTGTCAGGCCGGCTACGGACCAGCCTTCCCTTCCCGGCGCGCGGCCCGTACAGTGAGCGCCGACACTCTAAATGAACGGCATTCACCCGGGCCCCGCCCGATGCCCCGTCCCCGCCAGAGGAGCACCCCATGACCACCGCCCCCGCCACCGCCGGCCGCGAGCGCCGGACGAGCGACGTCGTCGTGATCGGCGCCGGCCCGGCCGGCCTCATGGCCGCCCGCACCGCGAAGGCCCAGGGCCTGTCCGTCACCGTCCTGGAGGCTCGCCGGCGCGTCGGCGGCCGCACCTGGAACGGCCTGGTCGAGGGCGCCGACGGCAAGGACCACTTCATCGAGATCGGCGGCCAGTGGATCTCCCCGGACCAGACCCGCCTCATCTCCCTGGTGGAGGAGCTCGGCCTGCCGACGTTCTCCCGCTTCCGCGACGGTCGCAACGTCTACGTGGACCCGCGCGGAGAACGCCACGTCTACGACGGCCTCGACTTCCCGGTGGCCGAGAAGACGGACCGGGAGATGGATCGCCTGATCGCCAAGATCGACGAACTGACCGCCGAGATCGACGCCGCCGCCCCGTGGGAGCACCCGCGGGCCGCCGAGCTGGACAAGATCTCCTTCCGGCACTGGCTGGAGCAGCAGTCCGACGACCCGGAGGCCATCGACAACGTCTCCATCTACATCGCCTCCGGCATGCTGACCAAGCCCTCCCACACCTTCTCCCTGCTCCAGGCGCTGCTCATGTCCGCCTCGGCGGGGTCGTTCCGCAACCTGGTGGACGAGGACTTCATCCTGGACAAGCGCGTCGAGGGCGGCATGCAGTCCGTGTCCCTGGCCATGGCCGCCGAGCTGGGCGACGACGTCGTCCTCGGCCAGCCGGTGCGCACCCTGCGCTGGGCCGAGCCGGACCCGTCCACCGCGGACGAGAAGAACGGTGTGGCCGCAGACGTGCGCAACGGCGTGGCGCACGACGGCGCCGCCGGCGACGTCGTGGCGCTCACTGACGACTACGAGGTGCACGCCCGCTACGCGGTCCTGGCCGTCCCGCCGAACCTCTACAGCCGCATCTCCTTCGAGCCGCCGATGCCGCGCGAGCAGCAGATCGCGCACCAGCACATCTCCATGGGCCTGGTCATCAAGGTGCACGCCGTGTACGAGACCCCGTTCTGGCGCGAGGAGGGCCTGTCCGGCACGTGCTTCGGCGGCGGCCGTCTCGTCCAGGAGATCTATGACAACACCAATCGCGGCGAGAACCCGGCCGGCGGCGCCCCGGGCGAGGAGGACCCGCACGGCACCCTCGTCGGCTTCGTGTCCGACGTGTATGCGGAGCAGATGTGGGCCCTGCCGGAGGAGGAGCGCAAGGCCGCGATCCTCGGCGCCATGGCCGAGTACCTCGGCCCCCGGACTCTCGAGCCGATCGCGTTCTTCCTCTCGGACATGGCCGCCGAGGAGTGGACCCGAGGTGCCTACGCCACCAGCTACGACCTCGGGGGGCTCTCCCGCTGGGGCCACCTCCAGAACCGACCGACCGGCCCCATCCACTACGCGTGCTCGGACATCGCCGCCGAGGGCTACCAGCACGTGGATGGCGCGATCCGCATGGGCGAGGCCGCCGCCCTGGCCATCGCCGAGCGGGAAGCCACCGACGCGGGGCAGCCCACCGGCTGACCGGCCCCACGGACAGGGACATCCTCATGAGCGCATCCACCCCACGACGCCGCGTCGTCGACAGCGAGGGACACGAGCACGTGTACCCGACCACCTCCGCCATCGAGCAGGTCAACCTCCTCAACCCGGGAGGAGTGAGCAACAAGGGGCTCCAGGCCGGCAAGGTCGGCCTGCTCGGGGCCGTGGTGATCGGCGTCTCCGTCGTCGCCCCCGCCTACACGTTGACCTCGGGCCTCGGGCCGACCATCAGCACCGTCGGCACCCACGTGCCCGCGATCCTGCTGCTCGGCTTCATCCCGATGCTCCTGGTGGCCCTCGGCTACCGGGCGCTGAATACACGGGTGCCGGACTCCGGCACGTCGTTCACCTGGGCCACGCACGCCTTCGGGCCGTATGTCGGGTGGATGGGCGGCTGGGGGCTCATCGCGGCCTCCGTGATCGTGCTATCCAACCTGGCGGCCGTCGCCGTCGACTTCACGTTCCTGCTGCTCGCCCAGATCACCGGGAGCCAGGCCATCGCGGACCTGGCCGGCAACCTGTGGGTCAACATCCCCCTGACCGTGGTGTACCTGGCCCTGGCCGGATGGATCTCGCACCGCGGCATGGAGACCACCAAGCACCTGCAGTACATCCTGGTGGCCTTCCAGATCCTGGCCCTCGGCGCGTTCGCCATCGCCGCCCTGACGCAGTCCTCCCGTGGTGCGGGCTTCGACCCCACCCCGGTGCAGCTGGACTGGTTCAACCCGTTCACCGCGGGCGACTTCAGTGTGGTCGCGGCCGGCGTCTCCCTGTCCATCTTCCTGTTCTGGGGCTGGGACGTGACCCTCACGATAAACGAGGAGACCAAGGACCCCGAGCGCACCCCCGGCCGGGCCGCCGCCGTCACCGTGTTCGTCATCATCGCCGTCTACATCCTGTCCGCCCTGGCCGTGATCTCCTGGGCGGGCATCGGCTCCGAGGGCCTGGGCGCGGGCAACCCGGACAACCAGGAGTCGATCTTCGCGGTCCTCGCCGGCCCGATCCTGGGCCCCTTCGCCGTGATCATGTCCAGCGCGATCCTCGTCAGCTCCCTGGCCTCCCTGCAGTCCACCATGGTCTCCCCGGCCCGCACCCTGCTGGCGATGGGCTTCTACCGGGCCGTGCCCGCGCGCTTCGCCGAGCTGAGCCCCCGGTTCAACAGCCCGGCCTTCGCGACTTGGGTGTGTGCGGGCTTCGCCGGCCTCTTCTACGTCGTCACGCGGCTGCTCTCCGAGAACGCCCTGTGGGACACCATCACCGCCCTGGGCCTGATGATCTGCTTCTACTACGGCATCACCGCCCTGGCCTGCGTCTGGTACTTCCGCCGCGAGTGGTTCACCTCGGTGGGCAACGCCCTCACCACCTTCCTGTTCCCGCTGATCGGCGGCCTCGTGCTGCTGGTGATGTTCTGCGTGACCGCGCTGGACTCCACCGACCCCGACTACGGCTCCGGCTCGTCCGTGTTGGGCGTGGGCACGGTGTTCATCCTGGGCATGGGCGTGCTGGCGATCGGCGTGGTACTGATGATGTGGACGCGGTTGCGCCACCCGGCCTACTTCCGTGGCGAGACCCTGCCGCAGACGGACTCGACCCGACCCATCCCGATCATCCGTCCGGACGACGACGGCAGTGCCGTGGTCCGGGACCCCAACGAGAGGACCCACTCATGAGCACCCCCACCGGCTATCGCGTGCAGGACCCCAGCACCGACCAGGTCGTGGAGACCTTCCCCGCCCTCGCCGACGGTGAGGTCGACCAGGTGCTGGCCGCCGCCGAGACCGCCCAGCGCGCATGGGCCGCCCGCCCCATCGAGGAACGCGCCACCATCGTGCAGAAGGTCGCGGACCTCTTCGAGGAGCGCAAAGACGAGCTCGCGCAGATCATCGCCACCGAGATGGGCAAGCGCGTGACCGAGGGCGTCGAGGAGGCGGAGTTCAGCTCGGCCATCTTCGGCTACTTCGCGGACAAGGGCCCCACCCTCGCCGCGGACCGCCCCATCGAGACCTACGGGGGCGGCCGCGCCATGATCCGCCACCTGCCCCTGGGTGTGCTGCTGGGCGTCATGCCGTGGAACTTCCCGTACTACCAGATCGCCCGTTTCGCCGCGCCGAACCTCATGCTCGGCAACGCGATCGTGCTCAAGCACGCCGAGATCTGCCCGCGCTCGGCCCTGGCCGTGCAGCAGATCATGGACGACGCCGGCGTGCCGGCCGGCGTGTACACCAACGTGTTCGCCACGCACGACCAGATCGCCGAGTTCATCGCCGACCCGCGCGTGGCCGGCGTCTCCCTGACCGGCTCCGAGCGGGCCGGCTCCGTGATCGGCGCGCTCGCGGGCCAGCACCTCAAGAAGGCCGTCCTCGAGCTCGGCGGGTCGGACCCGTACATCGTGCTCGACGCCGAGGATCCGGCCGAGGCCGCCCGCACCGCGTGGGCGACCCGCATGTACAACATGGGCCAGGCCTGCAACTCCAACAAGCGCATGATCGTCTCGGCGGACATCCATGACGCCTTCGTGGCCGAGCTGGTGTCCCTGGCCGAGGCCATGAAGCCCGGGGAGGCCGCCGACGAGGACCCGACGGTGTTCACCCCGCTGTCCTCGCGCGGTGCCGCCGAGGGCCTGGCCGAGCAGGTGGAGCGGGCCCGTCAGCAGGGCGCGACCGTCCACGTCGGCGGGACCGTCACGGACGAGGCGGGCGCCCGCTTCGCCCCGGCCGTGATCACGGGCGTCACCTCCGAGATGGACGCCTACCGCGAGGAGCTCTTCGGCCCCGTCGCCGTCGTCTACAAGGTGGAGTCCGCGGACGAGGCGCTCGCTCTCGCCAACGACTCCCAGTACGGCCTGGGCGGCGCCGTGTTCTCCCAGGACGAGGCTCAGGCCGAGCGGATCGCCCGGCAGCTCGAGGTCGGCATGGCCAACGTCAACACGCCGGCGGGAGAAGGGGCGGAGATCCCGTTCGGCGGCATCAAGCGCTCCGGCTTCGGCCGCGAGCTCGGCCCGCTCGGCATGGACGAGTTCGTCAACAAGCAGATGTACTTCGTCCAGGACTGACACCCCACGACGACGACGGGCCCGCCTCCGGTGACCGGAGGCGGGCCCGTCCGCGTCCCGCCGGCGTGGCGGGAGCGATGGGTCAGCGACGCGCATGTCGCACAGCGGGTTCTAGGCTGGCGCGCCCTTGTCCCTTCAACCGGGGCGCGGCCATCATGGACCGGATCCCCGTCGAGAACTGCAGAATCGAGAATGTCTGATGTACCCCACCCCGATTACCTTCGACGTGGCGCGCGCCGGCCGCGCTCTCGCCCAGGTCAGTGTCCGCACCCTGGCCACCGCGGCCGGTCTCGAGAAGGAGCAGCTGCGCCGCTTCGAGAAGGGGCTGGCCGACCTGCGGGTGGACGAGCGTCTGCGTCTGGAGAAGGCCCTGCTGAAGTACGGCGTCGGGCTGGTCCCGGAGGACGAGTTCGGCGGCACGGGGGTCCGCCGGATCTTCACCGCCGAGAAGTCCCGGCGCATCGAGGCCATGGAGAACGAAGGCGGCCCCGCGTACGAGGACGACATCTGAGTCCTCCGCCGACAGGCGGACGGCCCCGCATCCCGGGCAGGGATGCGGGGCCGTCGTCGTCGGTCCGCCGGTGGCGGGGGCTCAGGCGGACTGCAGCGCGTTCGTGACCTCGCTCAGGCCCTCCTTGAGGAGGTCTTCACCGATGGTCAGCGGCGGCAGGAAGCGTACGACGTTGCCGTAGGTGCCGCAGGTGAGCAGGATGACGCCGGCGGCGCGCACGGCCGCGGCCACGGTGGCGGTCAGCGTCGCGTCCGGCTCGCCGGTGGCGGGGTCCACGAACTCGATCGCCATCATCGCGCCGCGGCCGCGGACCTCGGCGATGCGGTCGTCGGCGTTCTGCGCGAAGTGCTCGCGGATGACCTGCTCGATCCGGCGGGCCTTCTCCAGGAGACCGTCCTCCTCGACGGCCTCGAACACGGCGAGCGCCGCCGCCGTGGCGACGGGGTTGCCGCCGTAGGTGCCCCCGAGGCCGCCCGGGTGCACGGAGTCCATCACCTCGGCGCGGCCGGTGACGCCGGAGAGCGGCATGCCGCCGGCGATGCCCTTGGCGGTCGCCATCAGGTCCGGCTCGATGCCCTCGGTCTCGGAGGCGAACCAGGCGCCGGTGCGGGCGATGCCGGACTGGACCTCGTCCGCGATGAACAGGACGTCGTTGGCCTTGCACCACTCGACCACGGCCGGCAGGAAGCCCTCGGCCGGGACGATGAAGCCGCCCTCGCCCTGGATCGGCTCCATGATCACGGCGGCCAGGTTGTCGGCACCGATCTGCTTCTCCAGCGCGGAGATGGCACGCTGCGCGGCCTCGGCGCCGGACAGGCCGTCGCGTAGCGGGTAGGAGCCGGGCACGCGGTAGATCTCGGGGGCGAACGGTCCGAAGCTGTGCTTGTAGGGCATGGACTTGGCGGTCAGCGCCATCGTCAGGGTGGTGCGGCCGTGATAGGCGTGGTCGAACGCGGCCACAGCCTGCTTGCCGGTGTAGGCGCGGGCCACCTTGACGGCGTTCTCCACGGCCTCGGCGCCGGAATTGAACAGGGCGGTGCGGGTCTCGCCGGGGATCGGGCTGGTGCGGTCCAGCTGCTCGGCCACGGCCACGTAGCCCTCGTAGGGCGTGATCATGAACGAGGTGTGGGTGAACTGCGCGACCTGCTCCTGGACGGCGGCCACGACGCGCGGGTGGGAGGCGCCCACGGAGGTGACGGCGATGCCGGAGGCCAGGTCGATCAGGCGGTTGCCGTCCACGTCCTCGAGGATGCCGCCCGCGGCGCGGGCCGCGTACACCGGCATGGTGGTGGCCACGCCGGCCGGGACGGCGCGCTTCTGGCGCTCGGCGAGCTCACGGGAGCGAGGGCCGGGCAGCTCGGTGGCCAGATGGCGGGTCTGCTCGAGGTCGGGGGTGGCGGTCATGGGGATGCCTCCTGGGGACGGCTCACGGGGAGCGTGGACGACGGGCGGGCACGACGACGACGCGTCGGGCCGCGTCCTCCCATGGTGGGGCGTCGAGTCCATGCCGTCCAGTGATGATCTGGCATGGTGGCTATGCTCATCCGGCATGGAGGAGAAACTGCTCAGGGCCTTCGTCACGGTGGCCGAGGTCGGCACGGTCTCGGGGGCCGCGATCCGCCTGGATCTCGTGCAGTCCGCGCTCAGTCGGCAGCTGCAGCGGCTTCAGCGTGAGCTGCGCCTGCCCCTGTTCGCCCGGGTCGCCGGCCGGTTCGAGCTGACGACGGCCGGCGAGGCGTTCCTCCCGGTGGCGCGCGAGGTCCTCGTCGCCCATCGACGGGCGGAGCAGGCGGCCCGCGCGCTCGCCTCCGGTCGGCTCACGGACGTGGCCGTGGCCGCGCCGGGCACCACCCTCATCGATGTCGTGCTGCCGTTCGTGGCCACCTTCGGCGAGGAGGACCCGCGCCCGCGCGTCGCGGAGACCCAGCTGGACGACTCGCTGCTCGACGCCGTCGCGCGGCACGACCTCGTGGTGATGCCGACGGTGCCGCCCCCCTCCGTCGCGTCGCTGCCGCTGATGGACCTGCCGGTCTGGGCGTACGTCGCCCCGGGCCACCCCTGGGCGGGCCGGACGCGGGTGTCCCTCGACGACCTCGTGGCCCAACCCGTCGTCGCGCCCGCCCGCACCTTCATGGCGCGACGCGTCCTCGACGGCGCCGTGGCCGTGGCGGGCCTCACGCCGCCGGCCCTCGTCGAGGCGAACTCCGGGCGGGTGGCCCAGGCCCTGGTCGCGACGGGGGCGGGCGTCGCCGTCGTCACCGAGGACCCGGCCTTCGGGCTGACGCCGGTGCGGGTCATCGCGCAGGGGCGGACGCTCGCGGTACGACTGCACGCGGCGTGGCGGGAGGACCACTTCGCCGCCGAGACGCTGCAGGCGCTCGCCCGTCGCCTGCAGGCCTTCGTCCGGGACCGCTATGCCGAGCCCGGGGATGACGCGCCGCGCTGAGGCCGGAGCGCGTGAGACCATGCCGTCGTCGGACGCGGCCCCGGGCGGGCCGCGTCGATGCACACGAGGGGAGAACCCGGATGAACACCACCGTCCGACGCGCCCTGTGGGTGGTCCTGGTGCTGCTGTGCCTGGGCCTCGTGTTCCTCGCGCTGCGCGGGGTGCTGGCGGTCGGCGCCGTGCCGATCAGCGCTGCCCCCACCCTCAGCGCCACGGCGTCCGCGACCCCGTCGCCGTCGTCCTCAGCACGCTCCACGCCCAGCCCTGCACCGACGGCCACACCGACCCCGACGCCGACCCCGTCCTCCGCGGCACCCACGGGCGAAGCGGCGGTTCCCGGCGGGACCCAGGAACCCGCCGGCACGCCCACATCGGCGGAGCCCACGCCGTCCGAGGAGCCGACCCCCACCGAGGAGCCGGCCCTGTCTCAAGAGACAGCTCCGGCCCCGCCGCCCCGTGGGACGAGATCACGGCGACACCCGTGCACGTGGACGTCCACCAGGACGGCGAGCAGATCGTCGGAGCGGGGATCGACCTGACACAGTTGGACGAGGGCGGCGACCTCGACCCGGAGCCGCAGACGGTCGGCTGGTACGGTCCGCCGCAGTGGGGCACCACGCCGGGGGAGCGCTCCCCGTACGCGGGGGTCCTGGCCGGGCACGTCGTCTACTACGGCGTGCGGGACGTGTTCTGGAACCTGGGCGACGTGCGGGCGGGCGCCGTCGTCGTGGTGACGTACGACGACGGCACGCAGGCCGCCTTCGAGGCGGACGCGGACGCGGTCTCGGTGGAGAAGGAGGCGCTCACCCAGGATCCGGCGCACCGCTGGGCCTGGGAGCCCGGGGGCGATGACGCAAAGGTCACGCTGATCACGTGCGACCTCGTGCCGGGCACCGGGATGGCCGGGAACGCCTTCAACAACTGGGTGGTGCAGGCCACCCGCGTCGCCTGAGGCCGCGGCGACCCCGGGGCCGGGAGGCCGGAGGGGTACCCTGGGGAGGCCGGGGCGGCCGACCGCGTCGGACCGCCATTGACCCCGTGACCGGGTGACGACCGCCGAGAGGACCTGCGCCCATGAGCCGAGCCGACATCGCCCCCGCCCGCGTGCGCCCCCGCCGCTGGAGCGTGGCCGTCGGAGGGGCGCTCCTGAGCATCACCCTGGCCACCGGCGGCTGCAGCGTCGCCGAGGAGCCCGGACAGACCGGTGGCACGGAGGCGGGGAACACCTACCTGGAGGGCGTGCTGGCCAGCCCCAGCCAGACGTCCGCCGACCCGCTCGCGGCGGACATCCAGTTCGCGGGTCTGCTGCTGCGCAACCACCGCGACGCGATCCAGCAGTCCGATGAGGTGCTGGGCAAGGACGGCGTGGACCAGGAGATCCGGGCCACCGCCGAACGGATGAAGTCCGAGCACGAGGAGCGGGCGCGCCGGCTCGAGTCGATGCTCGAGGGCTGGGGCGTCCCCTCGGATGACGTGCGCGGTGCGGGTGCCGAGTCGACCCCGTCTGCGCAGCCCGAGTCCACGGAGGACGCGGAGCCGACCCAGATCGTGGGCGACGAGTTGCGCGCCGGACTCCTGTCCGACCGGGAGAAGAACGTGCTGGCCGCCGCCGAGCCGGAGGAGGCAGGACGGATCTACCTGCTCCAGATGCGCCGCCTCTATCAGGGCGCGCTGACGATCTCCGCCACGGAGGCGGAGGACGGCTCGGACGACGCGGCGAAGGAGCTGGCCTCCAGCGTGGTCGAGGGCCATCGCAAGGAGCTGGAGAGTTTGGCCGAGACGCTCGCGGAGATGGGCGTGATCGGGTCGAGCGGGGCGCGCACGGCGGAACCGTCCGGGTTCACCGGCCCCATCAAGATCGAGGGCACCGGCGCCGACGGCGGCTCCGTCCCCTCGGACTTCGTCCCGGAGCCGCTGCAGCGGGTGCGCAACTTCCGCGCCACCCAGAAACCGGTGCTGCCGTCGTCGAGCTCGCCCAGTTCCTCCAGCGCGTCGGGCCCCGCCAGCGCGTCGGGCCGGGATGCCGAGGACCAGCGGGGGCGGGACACCGCATCGGCGAGCCCGTCGCCCAGCCCGGCCGACACGGCGCAGGCCACCCCGCGCCCCTCCTCCGGGGCGAGCCCCTCGCCCAGCGCATCCCGCTGACACACCGGCCGGCCGGCCCGATCCGCATCGCGCGTCGCCGTGACCGAGTCGATAGCGCTTCGTCACCGGATGGTGACCCGCCTCACGTCCGCGCGGCGTAGATTCGTGCCGAAGCGGCGAGTGCGGCATCCGGTCGACCTCGGGCGTCCGAGCCGGAGAACCCTTCGGCCCGTCGCAGCACCGCACCCCTGGAGGAGCACGATGCGCACCGCCCGACCGACCCGCCTTGCCGCCGCCCTGGGCGCCGGCGTCCTTCTCACCGGCCTGGGGGCGACCCCCGCCCTCGCCTCACCCGCCCACCCCGCTGGATGGACCGCCGAGCACGACCTGCCCGGCGGATCCTTCCTCGTGGCCAGCGCGGAGGGTGAGACCGGTGCCTCCTTCGGCACCGAGTTCGAGGTGGACGAGTCCGACGTCCGCCTGACGGTGGCTCCGGCGCTGGAGGGGGAGGCCCGCGGCGCCGAGACCGAGGTCCCGTTCACGTACGACGACGAGTTGGAGCGCGGTGACTTCGACGTCGCCGCGGCCCGGCGGAGCCTGGGCGAGTCGGGGACCGGTCCCGTCGTCTACACCCTCTACGTCCTGGGCGGCGAGGTGGCCGCCCTCACCTACGGTCCGGACGCCGACCTCACCGACGCTGACCCGGGCGAGCCGCTGCGCGCCGACCAGCGTCATGAGCTCGGCTTCCACATGCTCCCCACCGCCTGGGACACCACCCTGCTCGCGGCGCCGGGGGAGCGACACGTGTTCATCTCCTCGTACACGGGCGATGAGGCGGCGCCGCTGACGCTCGTCGCGGGCCCGGCCGAGGGTCGGGTCGTCGAGGTGACGGAGGAGGAGACCGGCGGGCCGCGCGGCTACGTGTACCAGGCGCCCGAGGGCTTCACCGGATCCGACACCGTCACCCTGCGGGCCACGAGGGACGGCGTGACGACGACGCGGACGGTGACCGTGCGGTTCGGCGACCCCCGCGTGGACCTCTACGACTGGGAGAACGGGCGGATCCCGGGGTTCGTGACCTTCCCCGTGGCCGGCCTGTTCGACGACGCTGCAGCTCCGGGCCAGCCGGCCGATCCCGACATTCCCACCTCGCCGGCGGATCCCGAGACCCCTGCGGACCCGGCCGAGGGCGAGCACACGGTGCCGGACGCGGTCGAGACCGGGCGTGGTCCGGCGGCGTGGCCCGTCGCCGTCGCGGTGCTGGCCGCGGGCGTCCTGGCCGTGGTGCGCCGGCACCGCGTCGCGGCCTGACCGCTCCGGTCAGCGGGGCGCGAGCAGCGCGCTCTTCTCCGGGTGCTCGTCGAACCACTGGGCGACGTACCAGCACATCGGCACGATGCGGCGGCCCCCTGCGGGGCCGCCGTTCGTCTCGATGTCCGCGACTGCACCGGCGGTCAGCGTGGCGGCGTGGCCCTGGCCGCGGTGCACGGGGATGGTGAACGCGCGGTTCAGGGAGACGGCCGCGCCGTTGTCCCGGAAGTCGAGGACGGCGAGCAGTGTGCCGCCGTCGTGGAGCTCGTAGCGGGACTCGGCGTCATTGCGGGTGACGGTGGGGGAGGTGCTCATGCCGGGGCAACCCCCGGTGGTGACGGGGCATTCCGACGCCGGACGGTGGCGGGCTCCTACATGTAGTGGTCCGCGGGGGTCGGACACGCCGCTCGCGGACGTGGCGAACTCGACTTTCCGGCTGTGGGAACCCGGCCCCGAGATCTCCACCGGCTGTGGACAGTCGACCTCGGTCCCGGCGTGTCCCGCATGTCCGCGCGGATCGTCTCGCACAGCAGGGTGTGGACAGGATGGGCAGAGGGTGGGGATACGTAACTACAGCGGTGTGACTACTACATGTAGGGATGGTTCCCGGCCGTGATCACTAGATGTAGTATCGACGCAGATGTTCGGCACGCCCCGCGATGCACCTCGCGAGCGCCGCGCCGACACCCGCAGACCACCAGAGACCACGAAGGAACAGGGATCGCCATGACCGTCACCGTGTACACCAAGCCGGCCTGCGTGCAGTGCAACGCCACCTACCGTGCACTGGACAAGAAGGGCATCGCCTACGAGGTCGTGGACATGTCCCAGGACCCCGCCGCCCTCGAGCGCGTCCGTGCCCTCGGCTTCATGCAGGCCCCCGTCGTCGTCACCGAGACCGACTCCTGGTCCGGCTTCCGCCCGGACAAGATCGCCGAGCTCGCCGAGTCCGCCGCGGCATCGGTGGCCTGACCGGAGCCGACATGACCGTCGCCGCGGACCCGAGCCACATCCGCTCGGCCGAGGCGCAGGGGCTCGTCCCCACCGACGCGGGACTGATCTACTTCTCCTCCGCCTCCAACTACACGCACCGCTTCGTCGAGAAGCTCGAGCTGCCCGAGGACCGGGTGGCTCGACTGCCGTTGATCACCCGGGAGCCCACCCTCGGGGCCACCGCCCCGTACGTCCTGATGACCCCCACCTACGGCGGGGGCAGCGGGCCGGGCGCGGTCCCGAAGCAGGTGATCAAGTTCCTCAACGTCCCGGAGAACCGTCACTGGATTCGGGGCGTGATCGCGTCCGGGAACACCAACTTCCATGAGGGCTACTGCCTGGCCGGCTACATCATCTCCCGCAAGTGCCAGGTGCCCCTCATGTACAAATTCGAGCTGATGGGCACGCCCGACGACGTCGAACGCGTCCGCGGCGGCCTGGAAGGACTGTGGACATGACCACCACCGCACCCACCGAGGCGGACCTCATCCGCCAGGCGAAGAACATGCCCGCCGAGTGGCAGAACCTCGGCTACCACGAGCTCAACGCCATGCTGAACCTCTACGGCGCCGACGGTCGCATCCAGTTCGAGGCCGACCACGCGGCCGCGCGCCAGTACTTCCTGCAGCACGTCAACACCAACACGGTGTTCTTCCACGACCTGGAGGAGAAGCTCGACTACCTGCAGAAGAACGACTACTACGAGACCGAGACGTTCGAGCAGTACCCGTTCGAGTTCATCCGGGGCCTGTTCGATCGTGCCTACAAGGCCAAGTTCCGCTTCCCGACCTTCCTCGGCGCGTTCAAGTTCTACACCTCGTATGCCCTGAAGACCTTCGACGGCAAGCGCTACCTCGAGCGCTACGAGGACCGCGTCGCCGTCGTCGCCCTCCACCTGGCCCGGGGCGACCAGGAGCTGGCCACCCACCTGGTGGACGAGATGATCGCCGGCCGCTTCCAGCCGGCCACCCCCACGTTCCTCAACTCGGGCAAGAAGCAGCGCGGCGAGCTCGTCTCCTGCTTCCTGCTGCGCATCGAGGACAACATGGAGTCGATCGCCCGCGGCATCAACTCCGCCCTGCAGCTGTCCAAGCGCGGCGGTGGCGTGGCCCTCTCGCTGACCAACATCCGCGAGCACGGCGCGCCCATCAAGCAGATCGAGAACCAGTCCTCCGGCGTCATCCCCGTGATGAAGCTCCTCGAGGACTCCTTCTCCTACGCCAACCAGCTCGGCGCGCGCCAGGGCGCCGGAGCGGTGTACCTCAACGCGCACCACCCGGACATCCACCGCTTCCTCGACACCAAGCGCGAGAACGCGGACGAGAAGATCCGCATCAAGACCCTCTCCCTCGGCGTCGTGATCCCGGACATCACGTTCCAGCTGGCGAAGAAGAACGAGGACATGTACCTGTTCTCGCCGTACGACGTCGAGCGTGTCTACGGGGTGCCGTTCTCCGAGATCTCCGTGACCGAGAAGTACTACGAGATGGTCGACGACGCGCGGATCAAGAAGACCAAGATCAACGCGCGCGAGTTCTTCCAGACCATCGCCGAGATCCAGTTCGAGTCCGGCTACCCTTACGTCGTGTTCGAGGACACCGTGAACGCCGCGAACCCGATCAAGGGCCGCATCACCATGTCCAACCTGTGCTCCGAGATCCTGCAGGTCTCCGAGGCCTCCGAGTACAACGAGGACCTGAGCTACGCCCACGTGGGCCAGGACATCTCGTGCAACCTCGGCTCGATGAACATCGCCAAGACCATGGACTCGCCGGACTTCGGCCGGTCCGTGGAGACCGCCATCCGGGCGCTGACGGCCGTGTCGGTCATGTCCGACATCCAGTCGGTGCCGTCCATCGCCAAGGGCAACGCGGCCTCCCACGCCATCGGCCTGGGGCAGATGAACCTCCACGGCTACCTGGCCCGCGAGCGCGTCCACTACGGCTCGGAGGAGGGCATCGACTTCACGAACATGTACTTCTACGCGGTGCTGTTCCACGCGCTGCGGGCCTCGAACCGGATCGCGATCGAGACCGGCCAGCGGTTCGGCGGGTTCGAGGACTCGAAGTACGCCTCGGGGGAGTTCTTCGACAAGTACACGGACCAGGAGTGGGCGCCCGCCACCGAGCGCGTCGCCGAGCTGTTCGCCGAGGCCGGGATCGCCCTGCCCACGCAGGACGACTGGCGTGAGCTGAAGGCCTCCGTCATGGAGCACGGCATCTTCAACCGCAACCTGCAGGCCGTCCCGCCGACGGGTTCGATCTCGTACATCAACAACTCGACCTCCTCGATCCACCCGGTGGCCTCGAAGATCGAGATCCGCAAGGAGGGCAAGCTCGGCCGCGTGTACTACCCGGCGCCGTACCTCACCAACGAGAACCTCGAGTACTACGAGGACGCGTACGAGATCGGCTACGAGAAGATCATCGACACGTACGCCGCGGCGACGCAGCACGTGGACCAGGGCCTGTCCCTGACGCTGTTCTTCAAGGACACGGCCACCACCCGTGACCTGAACCGCGCGCAGATCTACGCGTGGACGAAGGGCATCAAGACGATCTACTACATCCGCCTGCGCCAGCTCGCGCTGGAGGGCACCGAGGTCGAGGGCTGCGTGAGCTGCATGCTCTGACAGCCGACCCTTGGAGGCGGGAAATCCCGCGTATTCCGCGCTTCTGAGCGCGGGTGCGCTCGATTTCCCGCCTCGAAGTGGGGCGGCGCGCCTGGTCGGGGAGGGCGGGCAGGCCCGGCCGACCCGCGCCCCGTATCCTCCTGGCATGAGCACGGTGACCAAGCAGATCGCCCGGCACATGGCACCCGAGGCCGCTCCGCGGATCCGCGACTGGGTGCGCGCGGGGCAGGACGTCATGCTCGGCTTCGACGGCTACCTCGGCTCCGGGCTGGTGCGCCTGGAGCGGGACTCGCACGTGTGGCACATGGTGTACCGGTTCGCCGACGACGCCACGTGCCGGGCGTGGGAGGAGTCGCCTGAGCGGGCGGCCTGGGCGGCGCAGATGGCCGGCCAGGTGGTGTCCGAGCAGGTCAGTGCGCGGACCGGGCTCGAGGGCTGGTTCGATCCGGCGGAGCTCGCCGACCCCGTCACCCCGCCCCGGTGGAAGCAGATGATCGTGATCTTCTCCGGGTTCTTCCCCATGAGCCTGCTCGGCCAGTGGCTGCTGTCCCACCTCCTGCCGGCGGACGTGCCCCTGCCGCTGCGGGTGCTCGCGAACGTCGTGCTGGTGATGCCGTTCATGGTCTACCTCGTGCTGCCGGCCCTCACCCGCTGGGCCGACCCCTGGCTGCGCCGCGGCCTCAAGCGCACGAACTGACGGGAGGCTCGGCGCTCAGGGTCCGGTGCAGGCCAGAATGGTGATCATGAGCAGTCCAACACAGTCCTGGGCCCGCCGGAAGCGCGGGGCACAGCATGCAACGGATGATGACGTCGCGCCCGGCGACTTCACGACCCGAGCCTTCGCCACCATTCTCGGCACCCTCACGGAGCGCACGCCGATCGCGCAGGACTACGAGGATCGTCACGGGCAGCGACGGAACGTCTGGTACTCGTCGCAGCGGCAGCACATGGTCCGGTGGTTCAGCACGCAGTCGACCAACGGATCCGGCGCGTACACCCGTGGGACGCCCAACACCTCCGCGCGGCGGGCGTACAACCGGCTCCTGTGCAGCGAGGCGATCCTCTGGATCGCCGAGGCCCTGGGAGCAGACGAGGCCACGGTGAGGGAAGCCGCCGACGCGGCCGCAGCGGAGTCTGACCACCGACGCCGGTGCGGCAAGATCCGCGCCGTCTTGCCGTGGGACATGATCGTCGGCCTGGCCGCGCAGCCGGAGGGCTGGCGCCGCTGAACCGCTGAGCCGCCAATAAGCCGGCCACCCGGTGAGACACCCCCGCGAGCCGCATTCCACTCCCCGGTGGCCCCGGGTCACAATGGTCCGCATGACCATCTCGACGCCGGACGCCGCATCCTTGACCGACCCCTCCGCCATGGACCAGGGGGACCCCGGGAGTGAATCCCGCGTCGGTTTCGACGAGGTGCTCGATCGTCTCTGGCTCTCGGAGCTCTCCCGCCAGGAACAGGGCCGTCGCTTCGAGCGGCTGGCCAAGCGCTTCCTCGAGGTGGAGCCGAAGTTCGCGGACCAGTTCTCGGACGTGTGGCTGTGGAACGAATGGCCCGGCCGGGAGAATAGGCCGGACAACGGCATCGACATCGTCGCGAAGGATCGCTACACCGGTGAACTCACCGGCGTCCAGGTGAAGTTCTTCGATCCGGAGAAGAAGCTGCAGAAGGGCAGCATTGACTCATTCTTCACCGAGCTGGGCAAGGTGGACTTCGCCCACGGCATGGTGATCGACACGGCGCTCGAGTGGTCCTCGTCTGCGGAAGCCGCGCGGGCGGGCCAGTCCAAGGACGTCACCAGGGTGGGGATCCAGACGCTGGTGGACTCGACCGTGGACTGGTCCGAGTTCACCTTCGACCGCCCGGAGGAGCTGACTCAGCGCCCACGCAAGGAGCCCCGTCGGTACCAGCGGGAGGCGATCGACGACGTCGTGGCCGGATTCGAGACCAAGGACCGTGGCCGCCTGATCATGGCCTGCGGCACGGGCAAGACGTTCACGTCGCTGAAGCTGGTGGAGCGGATGGTGCCGGTGGGCGGCTCGGTGCTGTTCCTGGTGCCGTCGATCGCGCTGCTACAGCAGACGCTGAATGAGTGGACGGCCAATGCGGATGTACCGCTGCGCCCGTTCGCCGTGTGTTCGGACGCTTCTGTGGGGCGGCGCCGGGCCAGTGAGGACATCGCTGCCTCGGACCTGGGTTTCCCGGCCAGCACGGACCCGGCGAAGCTCGCGGCCCGCACGGCCGTCTCCACTGGGGACGAGGCGATCACCGTGGTGTTTTCCACGTACCAGTCCATCGACGTCGTCCGGCAGGCCCAGGACCTCGGCCTCGCTGAGTTCGACCTGGTCATCTGCGATGAAGCCCACCGCACCACGGGTGTGACCGAGCTGGGCCAGGACGGCTCGGCGTTCACGATGGTCCACGACGCCGCGAAGATCCGGGCGGCCAAGCGCCTGTACATGACGGCCACCCCGCGCATCTATGTGCAGGAGGCCAAGGCGAAGGCCGCGCAGGACCAGGTCACGGTCTACTCGATGGACGATGAGTCGATCTACGGCCCGGAGTTCCACCGGCTGGGGTTCGGCAAGGCGGTGGAGCAGGGCCACCTGACGGACTACAAGGTGCTGATCCTCGCGGTAGACACCAATGCGATCGGCGCCTCCTTCCAGCAGATGCTCGCGGACACCGAGGGTCTGGACCTGGACGACGCCGCGCGGATCGTGGGCTGTTGGAATGGGCTGGCCAAGCGCGGGGTGGACGGCGGCCGGCTGGACGAGGTGGATGCCGCGCCGATGCGCCGCGCGGTGGCGTTCGCCCGGAACATCAAGGAGTCGAAGCAGCTGGCCCTCCAGTTCGAGCAGGTGAGCCGTCAGCTGGCCACCTCCACGGACCCCATGACCCCGGACCTGCGGGTGGAGGCCTCCCATGTGGACGGCACCTTCCCCATGGCGCAGCGGGTGCGTGAGCTGGACTGGCTGAAGCAGCCGGCGGGGGAGAACACGGTGCGGGTCCTCTCCAACGCCAAGTGCCTCTCGGAGGGCGTGGATGTCCCCACCCTGGACGCGGTGCTGTTCCTGAGCCCGCGGAACTCGCAGGTGGACGTAGTGCAGTCCGTGGGGCGGGTCATGCGGCGGGCCGAGGGCAAGAAGACCGGCTACATCATCCTGCCCATCGCGGTGGATGCGACGGCGGACCCGGAGTCGGCCCTGAACGACTCGAAGGCCTACAAGGTGGTGTGGGACGTGCTGCAGGCACTGCGCGCCCACGACGACCGCTTCGAGGCGATGGTCAACCAGATCGCGCTGGGCCGGTCGGTGGAGGACCGGGTGCAGGTGATCGGCATCGGTTCGGGCGACGCCGCGGAGGACGACGGCGCTCCCGGCTCGGGCGAGGACAAGTCCGTTCGGGGCACGCGTCAGGCCCTGTTCGCCATGCAGGACGCTCAGCAGTGGAAGGACGCCATCTACGCGCGTCTGGTGCGCAAGGTGGGGGATCGGCGCTACTGGGAGGACTGGGCCAAGGACGTCAAGGACATCGCGGACCGGCACATCATCCGCATCCGCGGCATCCTGGACGGCCCGGACCCGCGGCCGCGGGAGGAGTTCGCGGCGTTCCTCGAGGGCTTGCAGGGCAACCTGAACGAGTCCATCACCGAGCGGGACGCGGTAGAGATGCTCTCCCAGCACCTCATCACGAAGCCCGTGTTCGAGGCGCTGTTCGAGGACTACTCCTTCGCGGCGCACAATCCGGTGTCCCAGGTGATGGACGCCATGGTGCAGGTGTTGGACTCGTGCAACCTGGAGACGGAGGTGGACTCCCTCGAGGAGTTCTACCGGGGTGTGCGGGTGCGCGCTGAGGGCATCGAGAGCGCCGAGGGCAAGCAGAAGATCATCACGGAGCTGTACGAGCGGTTCTTCAAGCTGGCGTTCCCGCGGACGGCGGAATCCCTGGGGATCGTGTACACGCCGGTGCAGGTGGTGGACTTCATCCTCCGTGCCGTGGACGAGGCGCTGCGAGAGAACTTCGGTGTGGGCGTCACGGATGAGGGCGTGCACGTGCTGGATCCGTTCACGGGCACGGGCACCTTCGTGGTGCGGCTGCTGCAGTCCGGGCTGATCCGGCCGGAGGATCTGCTGCGCAAGTACACGCAGGAGCTGCACGCCAATGAGCTGCTGCTTATGGCCTACTACATTGCGGCCATCAACATCGAGGCCACGTTCCACGGCCTCATGGTGGAGCAGGCCGCGGCGCGCGGGGACGATGCCGCGGCGGTCGGGTACGAACCGTTCAATGGGATTGTGCTGACGGACACTTTCCAGATGACGGAGCACGGGGACACCTTGGATGAGAAGGTGTTCCGCTCCAATAACGACCGCGTGGTGGCGCAGAACAACCTGGACATCCGGGTGATCCTCGGCAACCCGCCGTACTCGGTGGGGCAGACCTCCGGCAACGACGACAACGCGAACCTGAGCTACCCGACCTTGGACGCATCCATCCGGGACAGCTACGCGAAGCTCTCGACAGCGCAGAACAAGAATTCGCTCTATGACTCGTACATCCGGGCCATTCGGTGGGGGTCTGACCGGCTGCTGAAATCGGAGCAGGGCGGAGTGCTCTGTTATGTGTCCAACGGCGGGTACATCGACGGGAACACGGCGGCTGGTCTGCGCAAGACGTTGTACTCCGAGTTCCACGAGGTCTACGTGTATAACCTCCGGGGGAACACACGGACGTCTGGGGAGAGAGCTCGTCGCGAAGGTGGGCAGATCTTTGGTCCGGGCAGTAGGGCAACCGTGGCCGTGCTTCTGCTGGTGAAGCGGCCCGGAGATGTGGAGGCGGCGCGCCTGCACTACAAGGACATCGGCGACTACCTAGACCGGGAGGCCAAACTGAACCTGGTGGATCAGGCGACGCTGGGGTCTCTGAACTGGCAGGAGATCACCCCGAACGCCGAGGGTGATTGGATCAATCAGCGGGATGAACGGTTCCACACATTCCATCCGCTGTCCATGAAAGACGGTCGCAACGCAATTTTTGCGTCCAATGGCGCTGGACTCCAGACGAATCGTGATGCCTGGGTCTACTCTGATTCAAAGGAATCCCTTCATGAGAAAGTGAAACGTATTTCTGATTACTTCAATGCTGGCATAGAAGCTGGTCAACGCGACATGGACCCCAGCCACGTTAGCTGGAGCTCGTCACTCGTTGCGCGTCACGAGGCGGGCCGGAAGATCTGCGTCAACCCGATTCGGTTCCACCCGGCGTCGTATCGCCCATTCAACAAGCGTTACGTCACAGCAAATCCAGATTTGATCCATCGTCCGGCCGCTATGCGACGATTTTTTCCGGATGAGATTTCGAAAAACGTAGGTTTTTATATGGTAGGCCCTGGTAGCGATAAGTGGTTCAGTGTTTTGGCGACGGACGCTCTGCCGGATCTCTCCTATTGGGGATCTGGACAGGGTCAGTTCTTTCCTCGCTACACCTACGTCGAGTTTGAGGGTGACTTGTTTGCCGAAGCCGCGATGACAACCTCGGGCAGCGCGGCCTACACGCGAGTGGACAACATCACGGACGCCACCCTGGCGTCCTACCGTGCCAAATACGGCGAGGCGGTGACGAAGGACGATATCTTCTACTACGTCTACGGCGTGCTGCACTCGCCCGATTACCGGGAGAGGTTCGCAGCGGACCTGAGGAAGATGCTGCCGCGCATTCCGCAGGTGCCGTCGTCGGACTTCCGGGCGTTCTCCAATGCAGGCCGGGCGCTCTCCGAGCTGCATATCGGCTACGAGTCCGTGGAGCCCTACTCGCTGCAGGAGCACTGGGCCATCGATCCGGAGGCGCTCGACGAGGTCGAGCGGTACCGGGTCACCCAGATGAAGTACGGCGGCAAGGCCGGTGCGTGGGACCAAACCACCGTGAAGTACAACGGCTACCTCACCCTGACCGGCCTGCCGGAAGAGGTCCAGCGGTACACGCTCGGGTCGCGCTCTGCCGTGGATTGGATCCTCGAGCGCTACCAGGTGAAGACGGACAAGGCTTCGGGGATCGTCAACGACCCCAATGACTGGGGCCGCGAACACGGCGACCCGCGCTACATCCGCGACCTGCTCGGCCGCATCGTGACGGTAAGCGTGGAGACCATGAAGATCGTCGATGCACTGCCGACGCTGGAGGTGGAGTGATGGGACGCTGGGAGCCGGAGATTCCGGATGGGTTGCGTTTAGGAAATGCCAGGAATGGCGGCGGGGCCAAGACCGGTCACCTTTTCGACGATCAAGGGAAACTCCGCGGTCATGCGGCATGGCGGTGGGTCGAGGACGGGCCGACGGGCGGGGCCTCCAGCCACCGCATTGGCGGCCAGGCCGCCCAGGAGTGGGAGGCGCTCCTTGTGCTGGCAGCTGGTGCGCTCGTGCGTGTCGGCATCCGTTATGCCCTACCCGCCGTTGGGCGTTGGGCAGGCGCAGTCGCCGTTCCCAAGGCTCGAGCACTCTGGGCCCGTTTGACGCGGACCGAACGACTGCAGCAGGTCCGGCAGGTGCAGGTTGTTGCAGCCATGTCACCTCAGGCCTTCCGCCGGTCTGTGGAACAAACACTCCAAGCCATACGGGATGACCCGAGTGGGCAGGCGGCCCGTGCGAATCTTGTCAGCGTTTTCATGCTCGGCCTCGCCCTGCGCGATCGGATGGCGACAGCGGATGCTACCGGTGCCGACAAGACCGATGCCTCAGTGGTGCGTCGCGACGAGTGGGAAAAGGCAGTGGCCCGACTCCAAGCGGACGACGTGACACGGATCGTGGCTGACGCGCTCCGGGTCCCTGGAAAGGCTTCGGATCCTGAATCCATCCGGCGCATGATCGACGCGCCGATGGCGCATGCCCAGCTCGAACGAGCACTCACCGTCGCCAGCATGGCGGAGCGCGGCGAGGGTTAAAATCTGGGGACGTGTCGGACCGGCATCGGTCCAGCGGGGTGGAAGCGACTTCGCGCCAGGGTGGCCGACCACACCCTCGCCTCCATGGCCCCAGCGGCACCCAGCGCCTAGACTGACCCGGACCCGCGCCCCGATGCCCGTGCTCTCGAGAGCCCCCGGAATCCGCGGATTCTCAACGAATTCTTCTGAAGGATGTGCCCTGCCGTGACCGAGACCCAGCAGTCCCACCTCGTCGAGGCGATCAACTGGAACCGCATTCAGGACGAGAAGGACGTGGAGGTGTGGAACCGCCTCGTCAACAACTTCTGGCTGCCGGAGAAGGTGCCGCTGTCCAACGACGTCCAGTCCTGGTCCCATCTCACGGATGAGGAGCGACTGCTCTCCATGCGCGTGTTCACGGGCCTGACGCTGCTGGACACGATCCAGGGCACCGTGGGCGCCGTCTCCCTCATCCCGGACGCCATGACCCCGCACGAGGAGGCCGTCCTCACGAACATCGCGTTCATGGAGTCGGTGCACGCGAAGTCGTACTCCTCGATCTTCTCCACGCTGGCCTCCACCCCGGAGATCGACGAGGCGTTCCGCTGGTCTCGTGAGAACCGGAACCTGCAGGCCAAGGCCCGCCTGATCGTGGAGCGCTATGACGGCCAGGATCCGTACAAGAAGAAGATCGCCTCCACCCTGCTCGAGTCCTTCCTCTTCTACTCGGGCTTCTACTGGCCCATGTACCTCTCCGGGCACGCCCGCCTCACCAACACCGCCGACCTGATCCGCCTGATCATCCGCGACGAGGCGGTGCACGGGTACTACATCGGCTACAAGTACCAGCGGAGCATCGAGACCCTGCCGGAGGAGAAGCGGGAGGAGCTCAAGGCGTTCACCTTCGAGCTGCTGTTCGAGCTGTACGAGAACGAGGTCGAGTACACCCATGACCTCTACGACGCCGTCGGTCTGGCCGAGGACGTGAAGAAGTTCCTGCACTACAACGCGAACAAGGCGCTGATGAACCTGGGCTACGAGCCCATGTTCCCGGCCGAGACCACGAACGTGAACCCCGCCATCCTCTCCGCGCTCTCCCCGAACTCGGACGAGAACCACGACTTCTTCTCCGGCTCCGGCTCCTCCTACGTGATCGGCAAGGCCGAGAACACCGAGGACGAGGACTGGGACTTCTGATCCCGTCCGCCTGAGCCCCGTCCCGACGACGGCCGGTCGCCTCCCCGCGGAGGCGCCCGGCCGTCGTCGTCTCGCGGGGGCATCACACGTCGACACCCGGGCCCGCAGTATGACGCTGCGCGTCACCGCCCTGCCCGATGGAGCGCACACGCTGCGATACGCTTGGGCCCAGCTTCAGGAGAAGCGGCTGTGGACCCCGCCTCGGCGGGTCCACGTGGTCCCACGACGAGCCGCTCGCCAACCCCATGTTCACGGGTGGCAACGGACCGAGAAGCGGCCTGCCTCCGCTGCGTGCAGACCCCTCGAGGGGAGCCCGCGGTGACTGGGGGACGGGCAAGAGCAGCGTTCGAAAGGATCCCGGCCTCCGGCTCGGGGCGTCTCTCGCCCCCCGCCCGCCGTGCTGTGCCCCGCGGGTGGGCACGGCGGGTGCGGAACGGTGCGGGGT
>NZ_JABFNH010000001.1:29349-41413 GCF_017168435.1 Micrococcus sp. KRD070 | reverse complement strand
GGAGGATGGTCACGGGGGACCATTCTTCCCCACCTCGGCGCGTCCTCAGTGGCCGCGGTCGATCCACTCCTGCAGGTGCGGCTTCTCCGTGCCGATTGTGGTGGAGTCGCCGTGGCCGGTGTGGACCACGGTGGCCTCCGGCAGCGGGAACAGGCGCTCGCGGATGGACTCGATGATCGTGTCGAAGTCCGAGTACGAGCGGCCGGTGGCGCCGGGCCCGCCCTGGAACAGGGTGTCGCCGGAGAACACGACGCCGGTCGGGGCGCCGTCGTCGCCGGCCTCGCCCAGCGCGGGGGCGTACAGGCAGACCGAGCCGGGGGAGTGGCCGGGGGTGTGCAGCACCCGCAGCTCGACGCCGGCCACGCGCAGGACGTCGCCCTCGGCGAGCGCGCCGTCGGGCTCCTCGTCGGGGAAGACGTCGTCCCAGAGCATGCGGTCTGCGGGGTGGAGCAGCACGGGGGCGTCCACCATCTGGCGGAACTCCTGGACCTGGCGGATGTGGTCGTCGTGGCCGTGGGTGAGGACGATGGCCAGCACCTGGCGGCCGTTCACCTTCTTCCAGACGGCCGAGGCGTCATGGGCCGGGTCGATGACGACGCACTGCTCCGCGCCGCCGACGATCCACACGTTGTTGTCCACGTCGAACGTCTCCCCGTCCAGGGAGAACGTGCCGGAGGTGACCAGGTGATCGATGCGCGCCATCAGAGCACCACCACCGAGCGCAGGACGTCGCCGGACTTCATCGTCTCGAAGGCCTCGTTCACCTCGTCCAGGGCGATGGTCTCCGTGACGAACTCGTCCAGCGGCAGGCGGCCCAGGCGGTACTGGTCCACGAGCATGGGGAAGTCGCGCTCCGGCAGGCAGTCGCCGTACCACGAGGACTTCAGCGCGCCGCCGCGGCCGAACACCTCCGGCAGGGGCAGCTTCAGTTCCATGCCGGGGGTGGGCACGCCCACCAGGACGACGCGGCCGGCCAGGTCCCGGGCGTAGAACGCCTGCTCGTAGGTCTCCGGGCGGCCGACCGCATCGATGACCACGTCGGCGCCGAAGCCGCCGGTCGCCGCGCGGATGGCCTCCACGGGGTCCTCGTCCTTCGAGTTCACGGTGTGGGTGGCGCCGAGCTCCTTGGCCTTGGCGAGCTTCTTGGCGTCGATGTCCACCGCGATGATCGTGGTGGCGCCGGCGAGCTTCGCCCCGGCGATCGAGGCCACGCCGACGCCGCCGCAGCCGATCACGGCCACGGACTCGCCGCGCTTGACCTCGCCGGTGTTGATGGCCGCGCCGATGCCGGCCATGATCCCGCAGCCGAGCAGGCCGACCGCGGCCTGTTCCTCGGGCGTGTCGACGCCGTCGACCTGGGTGCACTGCTTGGCGTGGACGAGCGTCTTGTCCGCGAACGCCCCGATGCCCAGGGCCGGGGACAACTCCGTGCCGTCCTCCAGGGTCATCTTCTGGGTCGCGTTGTGGGTGTTGAAGCAGTACTTCGGCTCGCCCTTGCGGCACGCGCGGCACTCGCCGCACACGGCGCGCCAGTTGAGGATCACGGTGTCGCCGACCTGGACGTGGTCGACGCCCTCGCCGATCGCGGAGACCACACCCGTGGCCTCGTGGCCGAGCAGGTACGGGTACTCGTCGCCGATCCCGCCCTGCTGGTAGTGCAGATCCGTGTGGCAGACGCCGCAGGTCTTGATGTCGACGACGGCCTCGCCGGGTCCCGGATCGGGGATGACGATGGTCTCGATGGTGACGGGGGCGTCCTTCGCCATGGCGACGACGCCGCGGACCTTCTGGGACACGTTGTTCCTCCTGGTGGTGGGGATCTGCCCGAGGCCGCGCATGCGTGAGGCGGCGCGGCGGGCGGGCTCGTTCTGCCCATCCCATCACAGGACCCTGTGCGACGCATCGGTGAGCAGCCGGGGGGCCTGGTGTATGGCGTCACCATGGCGGCCGGGGGAGACTGCAACCTGACCCGCAACACCGATGTGAACGGAGGGGCGAACCGTGGCAGGACATGGCAGAGACGAGGACGAGGCGTACGAGGCTCCGGAGGCTCCAGCCGGGGCTCCGGCCGGTGCCGGCACGCTCGCTCAGTGGCGCATCCTGCTGGTGGGGCTGCTGATCGGCGTCGGCCTGGGAGTGGTGTTCGGACTGGGCACCGAGAGTCCCTGGGGCACTGTGCTCGGCTGCGCGATGATGGGCTTCGCCCTCGGCATCGCGTGGATGTATGTCGATCGTGGCCGGGACGGGAGGGACCGCTGACGTGTGCGGCCGCTACGTGATGGCCCGCGCCACGAGCGACCTGGTGGCCCTGGGCGATGCCGAGACGAATGAGGAGCTGGTGCTGCGCCAGAGCTGGAACGTGGCGCCGACAGCCGAGGTGCCGATCCTCGTGGCGCATGCGGACGACGTCGGCGCCGGAGTGACCCGGCGGATCCACGTGGCGCGCTGGGGCCTGGTGCCGCCGTGGGCGAAGGAGCTGTCCGTGGGGTCCCGTGCGTTCAACGCGCGCTCGGAGACCGTGGCCTCCAAGCCGACGTTCCGGGCCGCCGTCCGCGCTCGACGCTGCGCCGTGCCGGTGGAGGGCTACTACGAGTGGAAGACGCCGGAGCCTGGCGCCAAGGGTCCCGACGGGCGGGCCGCGAAGAAGCAGCCCTACTACGTGCACCCGGCCGGGGCCGGGGACGGCGAGGGGCCGGTCATCTGGTTCGCCGGCCTGTACGAGTGGTGGCAGGACCCCGAGGCCAAGGCCGCGGGGGAGGACGCCTGGGTCCTCTCGACGACGATCCTCACCATGGCCGCGCCCGACGCGGACGACGACGATCCGGTGCTCGCCGCGCTCGGCCAGCTGCACGACCGGCTGCCCGTGCCCATGGATGCCGAGACGATGGACCGGTGGCTCGCTCCGGACACGCTCGGGTCTGCCGAAGAAGCCGACGCCCTCGTGGGCCAGGTGTGCGCCGGCGCGTACGACGTCGCGGCGGGCTGGTCGCTGCGGCCCGTGGGGAGCGCCGTGGGGAACGTCCGGAACAACGGGCCAGAACTGATCCAGGAGATGAGAGAGCAGCAGGGAACGCTGCTCTGAGAGACGGGGCGACGGGGATGACCTGCCCGTGAGACGCGGAAGCGCGGTGCCGCGGTGAGGCCGGAGACGGTCATCTCCTGTTCACCCTGTCCGTGGGCGGCACCCCGGTGGCCGCCCTCGACGACGAGACCGCCGGCATTCCGGAGGGCAACAGAGGCCCCTCTGCCGGGCTCGTCTACGCGTGGGGCGAGCACAGCCGGGCCGACCCCGTGTTTGGGGACTACCCCGAGCGGGTCCTCGCGCTGAAGTACGCCGAGCCGGGCGTGGAGCTGCCATTGTGGTCCAAGCGCCAGGGCGACGACGCGTCGGTCGCGGAACTCTCGTGGGGTCCGCGCTGGGGCACCCTCTGGCGCGACACCGCGTTGGAATTTTCACCGGGTTTCACTACCTCGCCGACGCGACATACCCGACCGACGACCGCCTCGTTCGCGACTGGTCGCTGGACGGGGTGACCAGGAGTGAGGACGTCATTATCACCCAGGACGCGGAGCGGTCCGACGTCTTCGCACTCGTGGAGTCGCTCGCGGATGGGCAGAAGCCCCGGGCCCTGAACGTGCCGGCGGGGGAGGACGCCCACACGACCCCGGACACGGTCGAGACCGGGCGTGAGGTTCCGGCGGGCGCGCTCGGAGCGCTCGCGGCCCTCGGCGCGGGACTCGTGCTCATGGCCCGGGGGCGGGTGCGCCGGGTCTGACACACCCGGCCGACGAGGGGGCCGCGGGGCGGTGGACGGGAGACCGTCGGCCGCCCCGCGGTCTGTGCTCAGCCGGCCGGAGCGGATTCGATGGGGCCGGTGCAGCCCCAGGCTGAGGAGTCGACGCTGCAGTCATCGGCGACATTGCGGGTGATGGTGCGCCAGATATTCGCGGTGACAGGGGCCGAGTCGAGGCTGATGGTGCCCGGGATGAGCACCCACTCGCCCCCGGCCTCCCGGTATTCGCCGATGTAGACGGTGGTGAGGCGGACCGTGTACTGCCCGGTGTCCTCGTACACGTGGCTCGTGGGGGTGGGGACGTTGAACTCCGGCTGGCTCTGGCCTGCGACCGAGGTGGTCTTGGTGGGGGAGCCGTCCCCGTAGTCCCAGTGGAAGCTCACCGGCGTGGCGCGGAGTTCGACCTCGACCCCGTTGAGGGTGGTGACGAGCGTGCGTGTCTCGGCGTCTGCGTAGAAGTTGGTCTCCGCATTGCGGATCCCGCGTCCGCCATTGTCCGACCGGATCTCAGGCTCCAGCACGAGGAGCGTGCGGACCTCGTCGATGGAGACGGGCGGGGCGCCGTTGCTGGAGGCCTTGGCCGTCCAACATTTAGGGGCGCCATAGGCGGGATTAGCATCAGGCTGACGAGTGTCTACGGTCTGCGCCCGGATCCACGAACCCTCGGGGCAGAAGTTCGCCTCTTGCTCTCGACAACTCTCGAAATCCGGATTGCCCAGCTGCCCCGAGAAGCATGCACTGACCGTTTTGTGCTCTAGGTGTGGGTCCGGGCGGGCGGCGGTCGCTGAGTAATCAGTTGCAACAACTGAACTCGAGGTTGCTGAGTGTCTATCTGAGCATCTCTTATTCGCCGCAATGCCCTTTTTATTTATTGAGTAGTGGCTCTTCGAAGAAGTGCACGACTCGATGTCTCGTGCGTGTGAAGGGGTGGCGGCGGCAGTGGTAGGCACGAATAGGAGGCTGATCAATAATGCCACTAATACAATCCAGGTGCGCCCCATCAGTTAGATCCGATCGAACCTTCATATGACATCTCATCAACAATCCAGTGTGAAGATTCGGGGTTAAACGAGACCTCCGCGATCCAAGGCTGCTTGGAGGCCGCTTCAACATCTCCGTTCTCGGGAACAACCCCGCCCTTGGTGTATCCCGTTCCTGTGCCCGTAGTGACAAGGAGTGTCGAGACATACCCGGTTTCGGATCGATGAGTCAGAATCGAATCGATCTGTACCTCAGTGCCGGTGTACCACCCCCCGTCTTTGTAGATCATTTGCAGGTCGTTCGAGCTGAACTGGCAGAACTCGCAATACTCGCTGTAGAGAGAGTCGAGGAGTTCCGTGTCTCCGGTCTGCTCGGCGTAGTAGTGCACGTCCCAGAAATAGCGAATCGCCGCCTCGGCGCCCTCCTTGGTCTCTTCCTTCATGGCGGCGGGCATCTCCGGCTTGGGCACGTTCTGAGCGGGACCGTCGGCAGACGCGGGCACGTATTCGCCGGACCCGCTCTCCGTGGCCATGGGGGATGAGCTGACGCCCGCGGTCTCGCTCGTGCTCGCGGTCTCGCTCGTGCTCGCGGGCGCGGACGTCTCGACGGCGGGCTTGGCGGACGAGGGCGACGTCGTCGACGACTCGGCGGGCTCGGACTGCCCGCCGCAGGCGGTCAGTGCGAGCGCCAAGGCCACGCTGAGCGTGCCGGCCTGGGCGAATCGGTGGCGGCGCAGGGCGCGCCCGGGTGCGGTGAGAGACATTTCCCCTCCAACTGGACGTCCGTCGTGTGTCCGCGCCTCCCGCGCTGATCCCGCAGCGCGGTGCCCGTGGCATGCGAGGCCCGGTTGGTTCGGAGTATACGCAGACGGATTGTGGTCCTGCTCGCATTGTCCACAGGGCCGTGCCGACGCACTTCTTCCGGCCCAAGAGACGATTTTCTCGTGCATGTGCGCTCCAGGGTCGGATTCGAGGTCCCCGGCCAGGACTCGGCCAGCCGGTCTCACGAAAAGGGCGTTCCCGGCCTCGCTCGTCTCGGGGCGATGCGTCCTTAACGTGTCCGGCGGCCACCCTACCTTCGCACTCATCGCATTCGAACACATGTTCGAGTACGATCGGGGGTGCGGCCCCACCTTCCCACTTCTTCCCCGCGTCCGGTCCGCCGGACGGGCCGCGCTCCCATCGCCCGACGGCACCCCGTCGTCGGTCCGGTCAGCAGTGCACAGGGAGAGAAGCAGAATGGGAGTCCTCACACAGTCGGTGGCGGTGGAGTGCGGGGCAGACGGCACCCCGCAGGGGCTGCGCTGGAACGGGCGGGACTACGTCCTCGCAGAGCGCCCCGTGCGCTGGTTCGAGCGGCGCCGCTGGTGGGCGGAGGAGGTCCGCGCGGAGAAGGGCCGCGGCGCCGGTCTCGTCGACCACGAGATGTGGCGGCTGCAGGTCCGCCTGGCCCGGGCCGGCGCCGCGCCCCTGCAGACCCTCGACGTCGCCCACCACCTGGACTCCGGCCGGTGGCGGCTCGTGCGCGTCCACGAGCACGCCCAGGACCTGAGGCGGTCGGCATGAGCCAGGCCGCCGCGGCCGGACGCACCGCCGCACCCTTCGCCCACCTGCACGTCGCCTCCGCGTTCAGCGCCCACCATGGGGTCAGCTGGCCCGAGGACCTCGTGGCCGCCGCCGCGGCCGCGGACATGGACCTGCTGGCCTGCACCGACCGGGACGGGCTCTACGGCATGGCCAAGCACGTGGGCGCCTGCCTGCGCCACGGCATCACCCCGATCGTGGGCGTGGACCTGGCCGTCCGGTGGAGCGAGGACGAGGACGCCGGCCGCGTGGTCGTGCTCGCCCGAGGAGGCTGCCACGGCTCCGGCTACCGCTCCCTGTGCGAGCTCGTCTCCGCCGCCCACGCCCGCACCACCGGGGGAGCGGCAGGCGGCAGCCCCTGGGCCAGCGTCGCCGAGCTCGCCGCCGCGGCGGCCGGCCGAGTCCCCACCGCCGCCAACCGGGACAACCCGTCCACCCCCGAGCTGTTCGTCCTCCTCGGCCCGGACTCGGACGTCGGCCGCCACCTGGCCCGCCGCCGGTACGCGGCCGGCCTCGCCGCCCTGCACCGCTGGAAGGCGGCCCTGCCCGCAGGCAGCCCCCACGCCGACGTCGTCACCCACCCGCACGGCCCACCCCGCACCGTTCCGCACCCGCCGTGCCCACCCGCGCCGGCGACGTCGCACCGTCCTCCAAGGAGAACCCCATGACGACCCCCTCGAACATCTCCCGCCGCTCCTTCGCCGGCCTGTCCCTGGCCGCCGTCGGCGCGTTCGCCCTGACCGCCTGCAACTCGCAGGCCGAGGAGAAGAGCGACGACGGCGCCCAGACCGTGCGCATCGGCGTCGTGTCCGAGAACGAGTCGCACCGCGCCCTGGTGAAGCTCGCGAAGGAGAAGCACGGCATCGACGTCGAGATCCGCAACTTCACCGAGTACACGCAGCCGAACCCGGCGCTGGACAACGGCGACATCGACATGAACTGGTTCCAGCACATCGCCTACTTGGCCGACTACAACCAGGCCTCCGGCAAGGACCTGACGATGATCGGGACCACCGAGATCATCCCGCTGCCCCTGTACTCCAAGAAGTACACGGACGTCTCCGAGTTCAAGAAGGGCGACACCGTCGCCATCCCGAACGACACCGTGAATCAGGCCCGTGCCATCAATGTGCTCGTCGCCGCCGGCCTGTTGAAGCTGTCCAATGAGACCATCCGCCCGGAGGTCCGCGACATCGACGAGGCCGCCTCCACCGTGACGGTGCAGCCCGTGGCCGCGCAGCAGACCGTGAACGCGCTCGAGTCCGTGCAGGGCGCGGTCATCAACAACACCTTCTCGGCGGACGCCGGCATCGACACGAACACCGCCCTGTTCAAGGACGACCCCGAGGACGACTCCGCCAAGCCGTACGTCAACGGCTTCGCCGTGCGTCGCGAGGACCGCGACAACGAGACCTACAAGAAGATCGCGGCCCTGTACCACGAGCAGCCCGTGCTGGATGAGTCCGCGAAGCTCTCCTCCGGCACGAGCGTGCCGGTGCAGCTCGACACCGCCCAGATCGACGAGACCCTGAAGCAGTACCAGGACGCGATCGCGAAGCAGGGCGCCTGATCCATGGCAGGTTCCCATACGTCCGACCGTGACGCGGTCACCCCGGGGCGCCCCTCCGCGGGCGCCCCGGGGGAGCCGGTCATCGTCTTCGACCACGTCAGCCGCGTCTACGCCGCCAAGAAGGGTGCCGGTGTGAAGGCCGTGGACGACGTCTCGCTCGCCGTGAACCGCGGCGAGGTCTTCGGCGTCATCGGCTTCTCCGGCGCCGGCAAGTCCACCCTGATCCGCATGATCAACGGGCTGGAGAAGCCGACGTCGGGCACCGTCACGGTGCTGGGCCAGCAGGTCTCCCATCTCTCCGAAGCGAAGCTGCGTCCGCTGCGCACCCGCATCGGCATGGTGTTCCAGCAGTTCAACCTGCTGACCTCCCGCACGGTGGCCGGGAACATCGAGTTCGCTCTGGACACGGCCGGCTGGCCGCGGTCCAAACGCCGCGCTCGCGTGGCGGAGCTGCTCGAGTTCGTCGGCCTGGCGGACAAGGCCAAGCACTACCCGGAGCAGCTCTCGGGCGGCCAGAAGCAGCGCGTCGGCATCGCCCGCGCCCTGGCCGCCGAGCCGGAGATCCTGCTCGCAGACGAGGCCACCAGCGCCCTGGATCCCTCGACGACGCACGAGGTGCTCTCCGTGCTGCGCCGCGTCAACGAGGAGCTCGGGGTCACGATCGTGGCCATCACCCACGAGATGGAGGTCATCCGCTCGATCGCCGACCGCGTCGCCGTGATGGACAGCGGCCGCGTGGTGGAGTCCGGCAAGGTCTACGACCTCTTCTCTCGGCCCGCCCACTCCGCCGACGCCGCGTCCTTCGTGGCCACGGCGCTCAAGGACCGGCCGAATGCCGAGGAGGTGGCCCGCATCCGGGCGCGCACCGAGGGTCGGCTGATCATGGTCTCGCTCAAGGACTCCGCCGCGGTCTCGGCGGTGCTCGGCACCGCATCGACGCGCGGCGTGGGCTTCGAGATCGTCCACGGCGGCATGTCCGCCACCAAGGACTCCGCGTACGGCCTGCTCACCGTGGCGCTCACGGGCGAGGCCGCCGCGGTGGACGCGTTTGTCGCGGACCTGGCCGGCGCCGGAGACGTGCAGGAGGTGCACCAGTGATCGACCGATTCCAGAACCTCGACTGGGGGTACTACGGCCCCGAGCTGATGACCGCCGTGGGGGACACCCTCTACATGGTCGGCTGGTCCTTCATCCTCGGCGGCATCCTCGGCCTGCTGGTCGGGCTCGTCCTCTACACCACGCGCCCGGGCGGCATCTTCGCCAACCGTGCCGTCTACCTGGTCACGAACTTCATCGTGAACCTCATCCGGCCCATCCCGTTCGTCATCCTCATCGCCGCCCTGCAGCCGCTGACCATCGCGGTGCTCGGCACCGGCATCGGCAACACCGCCGTGGTGTTCTGCATGATCTGGGCGTCCACGTTCGGCATCGCCCGCATCGTGGAGCAGAACCTCGTCTCGCTGGACCCCGGCGTGATCGAGGCCGCCCGCGCGATGGGCGCCTCCCGCATGCGGATCGTGCGCGCCGTGGTGCTGCCCGAGGCCCTCGGCCCGCTGATCCTCGGCTTCACGTTCGTGATCATCTCGCTCGTGGACATGTCCGCGATGGCGGGCATCATCGGCGGCGGCGGCGTCGGCAACTTCGCCATCGTGGAGGGCTACAACCGGTTCCGTCCGGAGGTCACCTGGCTGGCCGTGATCGTGGTGATCGTGTTCGTCCAGGCGCTGCAGCTGATCGGCAACGGCATCGCCCGCAAGGTCATGCGCCGCTGAACCCCGGCTCGGTCCGCACGACGACGGCCGGTGACATCCCCGCGGGGACGTCACCGGCCGTCGTCGTTCTGGCAGACTTCGGCCCATGACCGACATCACCTCCACCCCCGCGACCTCCGTCGCCGACGATCCCCTGGCCTTCTACGTCCGCCTCGGCGAGCCCACCGTGGACGCCGACGGCGTCCGCACCTCCCGCGTGCGCTCCACCGTGCACGCCCAGGGCGCATGGCGGGAAGAGGAGATGCACATGGCCGCCGTCTCGGGCCTGCTGCTGCACGAGGTCGCCGCGCACGAGACCACTCCCGGGCTGCGGGTGGGACGGCTCTCCTACGACATCCTGGGCACGCTCTGGTCGGGCGAGCTCGAGGTGGTCACGCGCACCCTGCGTCCGGGCCGGACCATCGAGCTCGTCGAGTCCGTGCTCCACGCCCGGGGCCGCACCGTGCTGACCCTGCGGGCCTGGCTGCTGTCCACCTCGGACACCTCCGCCGTCGCCCAGCTGCCGGACGAGCCCCTCCCGCCGCGCTCGCAGGCGCAGTCGCACAACGCGCTCCACGGATGGGGAGGCGGGTACATCGCCTCCCTCGACGGCGTCATCCTGCCCGGCCACGGGCCGGGCCACGGCCGGGTGTGGCTCACCACGGACCGCGAGATGGTGGCGGGGGAGAGCACGAGCGACCTGGTGCGCCTGATCAGCCTCACCGACGCAGCCAACGGGATCGCCCCGGCCCTGCCGGCGAAGCCGGGCGGGTGGTTCTTCCCCAACGTGGACCTGCAGATCCACCTGTACCGCGAGCCCACCGGCCACTGGCTCGGCCTCGCGGGGCAGGTCACGGTGGGCCCGGACGGCGTGGGCCTGACCAGCACCGTCCTCCACGACGACGACGGCCCCTTCGCCCACGTCGAGCAGACCCTCACCCTGCGCTCCTGGCCGGTCGAGGGCGGCCTGTGAGTGCAGCTCCCCGGCTGCGCTGGGCTGTGCAGGAGCGGACCCTCGGGGCCGTCGAAGACCTCGACTGGGCCATGGGCGAGCTGGCCGTCTTCCGCGCCGCCGCGGCCGAGGGAAGGGCCCTCGACGATCTGATCCGCGTCTACGTGCCCGAACCGACGGTCGCGTTCGGCCAGCGCGACGCGCGGCTGCCCGGTTTCGCGGCCGCGGCTGCGGCGGCCCGGGCCCACGGCTTCGCGCCGGCGGTGCGCCGGGCCGGCGGGAGGGCGGCGGCCTACCATCACGGCTGCCTGGTGGTGGACCACCTGAGCCAGCAGGAGGACGCGGCACTCACCCAGCAGGCCCGGTTCGCCGAGTTCGCCGACCTGTTCGTGCGGGCGTTCGCGCGCATGGACGTGCCCGCCTCCGTGGGCGAGATCCCGGGGGAGTACTGCCCGGGCGAGTTCTCCGTGCAGGGTCCTGCGCCGACGTACCCGGTGAAGCTGGCCGGCTCCGCGCAGCGCGTGGTGAAGGGGGCGTTCCTGTTCTCCACCCACGTGGTGGTGTCCGACCCCGCTCCGCTGCGGGCCGTGCTCGTCGACGTCTACCGGGAGCTCGGCCTGGACATGGACCCCCGCACGGCGGGCGCGGCCGAGGACGTGCGTCCCGGGGTGAGCGTTCCCGCGTTCGCCGCGGCCCTGCGGGAGGAGTACACGGCGTGGGCGGCCGCCGCCGGGATCGAGGTCGTGGCCGAGCAGCTCGCCGTCCTCGGCGCGCGCACCTCCGGCTGAGGGCACGGACTGGCTGCGGGCGGGCCGTCAGGCCGTGAGATCCGCGATGATCTCCCGCTTGCGTCGCGGGGTGAAGCCGGCCGCCACGGCCGCCGCCCGGCGCGCCGCGTCCGTCCGGTACAGGGACCAGCCCCGCTGCACGAGGAACGGCACCGGCTTGCGGCGTTCGGCGACATCGCGCACGAACCGGCGGGCCGCCGTCGTGGTCCGCGCCTGGTCGATGTACCAGGCCGCGTAGCGGACTCCGGCCCGGTCCAGGGCGGCGGGCATGCGCTCGGCGAAGATGCCCTCCGCCACGATCACCCCGCCCGGCTCGAGCGCGACGGTGCTGTGCCCGCGGACGGAGGACGTGGAGATGTCGTAGTCGGGCACGCGCGTGGCGCCCTCCTCGAGCAGTTCGACGACGGCGTCCACGGCCGCCTGCTCATCCCACGTTCCGGGGTGGTCCCAGTCGATCTCACCGTAGGGGGTGCGCGGGAACACGGGGCCGGGCCCGCCCGCGGCGCCGTCGTCGGACTGCGGACGGTAGAACGCATCGAGCGAGAGGTGGGGCCGGCCGTGCCGCCGGGCCAGGTAGGACTTGCCGGAGCCCGACGCGCCGCCGAGCAGGATCACGGAGGGAGGGGGCGAGGCGGGGAGGATGGT
>NZ_JABFNH010000001.1:27710-29249 GCF_017168435.1 Micrococcus sp. KRD070 | reverse complement strand
AGGCCTGCGCGCTCGACCCCGAGACCGACCTCGGCTGGGGCGTGCCCCGCGTCCCCGAGGCCGCCGTCATCGGCATCGACGGCCCCCCGGAGCACGTGCTGCGCGAGCGCACCCGCACCGGCCTCCTCGCCCGCTACCCCCACCTCCACACCGGGGGAGGCCTCCCCGGCACCAGCCAGGCGGCCCGGGACCTGCAGGACCGCGCCGAACACGAGCTCGGCATCATCACCCGACTCGGCTTCTCCTCCTACTTCCTCACCGTGGCCGCCGTCGTCGACCTCATCGAGGGCATGGGCATCCGCGTGGCCGCCCGCGGCTCCGGCGCCTCCTCCCTCGTCAACCACGCCCTGCGGATCTCCCATGTCGACCCCATGGCCAACGGCCTGATCATGGAGCGCTTCCTCTCCACCGACCGCTCCACCCTCCCGGACATCGACATCGACGTGGAGTCCGCCCGCCGCCACGAGATCTACCATGCCGTCGTCGAGCGCTTCGGCGCCGAGCGCACCACCCTCATGAGCATGCAGAACGCCTACCGGGCCCGCGGCGCCGTCCGCGACGCCGGCCTCGCCCTCGGCATGCCCGAACCCGAGGTGGACGCCATCGCCAAGCAGCTCTGGCGCTTCTCCGCCTCGAACTTCCGCGAGGCCCTCCAGCGCATGCCCGAACTCGGCGGCCTCTCCCGCCGCATCGAGTCCGGCCGCGCCGAGGGCGACCGCCAGCTGGACCTGCTCGTCGACCTCACCGAACGCCTCGACCGCCTGCCCCGCCACATCTCCATGCACCCCTGCGGCGTCATCCTCGGCGACGCCGCCCTGCTGCACCGCACCCCCGTCCAGCCCTCCGGCATGGGCCTGCCCATGAGCCAGTTCGACAAGCACGACATGGACCCCATGGGCTTCCTCAAGCTCGACATCCTCGGCGTGCGCATGCAGTCCGCCATCGCCTACACGATCGCCGAGGTCGAACGCACCACGGGCGAGCGCATCGACCTCGAACAGGTGCCCCTGGACGACGACGCCACCTATGCGATGATCCGCACCACCCACACCCTCGGCTGCTTCCAGATCGAGTCCCCGGGCCAGCGCGAACTCGTCGGCAAACTCGCCCCCCGCGAGTTCAACGACCTCACCGTGGACATCTCCCTCTTCCGCCCCGGCCCCATGCAGTCCGACATGGTCCGGCCCTTCCTCGAACAGCGGCACGGCTGGGCACCCGCCCACTACCCGCACCCCGACCTGCGGCCCGTCCTCGCCGAGACCCACGGGGTCACCGTCTTCCACGAACAGGTCCTACGCACCATGGACGTCATGACCGGCTGCGGACTGGCCCGCGCCGACGAGCACCGCCGCCTCCTCGGCGGCCCGCAGGAACACCTCGTCGAAGAGGCCTTCCGCACCGGCGCCCTCGCCCGCGGCTACTCCCTCGAAGTCATCGACGAGGTCTGGGCCACCCTCTCCGCCTTCGGCTCCTTCGGCTTCTGCAAGGCCCACGGCGCCGCCTTCGCCGTCCCCACCTACCACTCCGCCTGTCTCTTAT
>NZ_JABFNH010000001.1:3191-27610 GCF_017168435.1 Micrococcus sp. KRD070 | reverse complement strand
CCCCCGGCCGCACCGCCCCGCGCTCGCGGTCCGCCCGTCCGCGGCAGGTGGAGGGCCAGCTGGCCCTGGACCTGCCGGACACCGAGCTCACCGCCCTCGCCCCGCTCTTCCCTGACCCGGGCCCGGCCGCCCGGGTCCGCACCGAGCTGGAGCTCACCGCCCTGGACGTCACCGCCCACCTCATGGACTCCCACGCCCCGTACCTGGACGCGCTCGGCGTCACCCGGGCGAAGGACCTGCTCGGGCTGCGCACGCAGTCCCGGGTGCTCGTGGCCGGGGTGCGCGTGGCCACCCAGACCCCGCCCATGCGCAGCGGCAAGCGGGTGGTGTTCCTCTCCGTGGACGACGGCACCGGCTGCGTGGACGCCTCCTTCTTCACCGAGGCCCAGCACGCCTCCGGGGAGATGCTCTTCTCCGCCCGCCTCCTGCTGATCGAGGGCACCGTCCGGCGCACCGGCGACCGGGCCGTGTCCGTCCAGGCCGTGCGCGCCTGGGACCTGCACCGGCCCGAGACGCTCCCGGACCCCGACTACCTGGACGCCACCCGGCAGCAGTGGCGGGACTGGCTCGCGGCGGACCGCCGAGCCGCCGCCGCGCGCCGCAGCGGCCGGGCGGGCACCGGAGCGCAGCCCCTGCCGGACATCCCGCACCACGGCACGGGCGGCTGGCCCGTGAAGGTGCGCACCGACGTCGGGCCGGCCGGCGGGGCCCGCCCCGGCCGCACGGCACCGGGTCGGCCCGCGCCGGAGCACCCCCCGATCCCGGTGCCCCACCCGGAGACGTGGGAGCTGCTGCCCACCCCGGACAGATGAGACCGTCCGCCTCCGTGCCCCGCCGTCCGGCCGCACCCCTAGAATGGGACGCGGCCGACGGTGGCCCCCGTACGCCACCGATCCCGAAGCCAGACCTCGAAGGAGCACCGTGTCGGAGCCGAAGAACATCCTGCTGACCGTGGACGGAGAGCTGCGGGAGGTGACGCACGGCACCACCGGCCTCGACCTCTTCCGCGAGAAGCCGACCACCGCCGTCATGCGGGTGGACGGCCTGCTCTGGGACCTGGCCCGGGAGATCCCCGCCGGCGCGTCCGTCGAAGCGGTGGACATCACGGAGCCCGAGGGCCTCGAGGTGCTGCGGCACTCCACCGCCCACGTGATGGCCCAGGCCGTGCAGCAGCTGCGCCCGGGCGCCAAGCTCGGCATCGGCCCGTACATCACGGACGGCTTCTACTTCGACTTCGACGTCGACGAGCCCTTCACCCCCGAGGACCTCAAGCAGATCTCCTCGCTCATGCAGAAGATCGTGAAGTCCGGCCAGACCTTCCGCCGCCGCGTCGTGGACGAGGAGACCGCCCGCGCCGAGATGGCGGACGAGCCCTACAAGCTCGAGCTGCTCGGCAAGAAGGATGCCGCGGACACCGCCGGCGAGGGCGCCTCCGTGGAGGTCGGGGCCGGGGAGATCACCATCTACGACAACGTGGACCGCAAGACCGGCGACGCCGTGTGGTGCGACCTCTGCCGCGGCCCGCACCTGCCCTCCACCAAGCTCATCGGCAACGGCTTCGCGCTCACCCGCTCCGCCGCCGCCTACTGGCTCGGCAACGAGAAGAACAAGCAGCTGCAGCGCATCTACGGCACCGCGTGGGCCAGCAAGGACGACCTCAAGGCCTACCAGGAGCGCCTCGCCGAGGCCGAGCGCCGCGACCACCGCAAGCTCGGCGCCGAGCTGGATCTCTTCTCCTTCCCGGACGAGCTCGGCTCCGGCCTGCCCGTGTTCCACCCGCGCGGCGGCATCATCCGCAAGGAGATGGAGGACTACTCCCGTCGGCGCCACACCGAGGCCGGCTACGAGTTCGTCTACACCCCGCACATCACCAAGCAGCACCTCTACGAGGTGTCCGGCCACCTCGACTGGTACGCGGACGGCATGTTCCCGCCCATGCACATCGACGAGGTCCGTGATCCCGAGACCGGCGAGATCACGCGCCAGGGGCAGAACTACTACCTCAAGCCGATGAACTGCCCCATGCACAACCTGATCTACCGCTCCCGCGGCCGGTCCTACCGTGAGCTGCCGCTGCGGCTGTTCGAGTTCGGCTCCGTGTACCGGTACGAGAAGTCCGGCGTGGTCCACGGGCTCACGCGCGTGCGCGGCATGACCCAGGACGACGCCCACATCTACTGCACCCGCGAGCAGATGAAGGAGGAGCTGACCACCACGCTCAACTTCGTTCTCGACCTGCTCAAGGACTACGGCCTCAACGACTTCTACCTCGAGCTCTCCACGAAGGACCCGGAGAAGTTCGTCGGCTCCGACGAGATCTGGGAGGAGGCCACCCGCACCCTCGCCGAGGTCGCGGAGGCCTCCGGTCTGCAGCTCGTCCCGGATCCGGGCGGCGCCGCGTTCTACGGCCCGAAGATCTCGGTCCAGGCCCGGGACGCCATCGGCCGCACCTGGCAGATGTCCACCATCCAGCTGGACTTCAACCTACCCGAGCGCTTCGACCTCGAGTACCAGGCCGCCGACGGCACCCGTCAGCGCCCCGTGATGATCCACCGCGCCCTCTTCGGCTCCATCGAGCGCTTCCTGGGCGTCCTCACCGAGCACTACGCCGGCGCGTTCCCGGCCTGGCTCGCCCCGGAGCAGGTCGTGGCCATCCCGGTGGCCGAGGCATTCAACGACTACCTGGACGACGTCGTCGCGAAGCTGCGCGCCGAGGGGATCCGGGCGCGCCTGGACGACTCCTCGGACCGCTTCCCGAAGAAGATCCGCACCGCGGCCAAGGAGAAGGCGCCGTTCGTGCTGATCGCCGGCGGCGAGGACAGGGAGGCGAACGCCGTGTCCTTCCGCTTCCGCGACGGCACCCAGGACAACGGCGTGCCGGTGGAGGAGGCGATCGAACGCATCGTGAAGGCGGTGCGCGAGCGCGAGGTCACCCCATGACCAGCCCCGGCACCGGCGGATCCGACGCGCGGGCGCAGGCCCGCGCGTCGGCGGACGCCGCCGCCACGGACGGCTTCGAGCTGCCCGGCGCCCCGGACGCCTTCGAGCGGTTCTGGAACGCCCACCGCATGGCGTACGTGTCCAAGGGGACGGGCCAGGTCAAGGACGAGCACACCTGCCCGTTCTGTGCGGCCCCGCAGCGCGACGATGAGGACTCCCTCATCGTCCACCGCGGCCGCACCGCCTATGTGGTGCTGAACCTGTACCCGTACAACCCCGGCCACCTGCTCGTCTGTCCCTACCGCCACGTGCCCCTGTACACGGACACCACCACGGAGGAGGCCGCCGAGATGGCGGAGCTGACCCAGACGGCGATGCTCGCCCTCGGCCAGGCCGCCGGCGCGTCCGGCTACAACCTCGGCATGAACCAGGGGGCGGTGGCCGGCGCCGGGATCGCGGCCCATCTGCACCAGCACGTGGTGCCCCGGTGGACCGGCGACGGCAACTTCCTGCCGATCATCGCCCGGACCAAGAACATGTCGCAGACCCTGGGGGAGACCCGGCAGATCCTCGCGGACGTCTGGGACCGGGCCGCCCGGGACCACGCCGCGCGCCAGGCGGCCAACGCCCGTGCCGCGGCCGAGCATCCTCGCCCGGGGGCCGGAGACTCCGCCTGATGCTGGACCGTCACGCGCGCGGCGTCACCACCCGCCTGTTCACCCCGGTGGCCCGTGCGCTCCTGCGGGCCGGGGTCAGTCCGGACACCGTGACGGTCGTCGGCACACTCGGCGTGAGCCTGGGCGCGCTCGTGCTCTTCCCCCTGGGGCACCTGTTCTGGGGCACGCTCTTCATCACCGCGTTCGTGTTCTCGGACCTGGTGGACGGGATCATGGCGCGCGAGGCCGGGTCCACCGGCCGCTGGGGCGCGTTCCTCGACTCCACCCTGGACCGCGTGCAGGACGCGGCCGTGTTCCTCGGGCTGTGCCTGTGGGGCTTCGGCGTCGGCGCCGCACCCGCGGTCGGCGCGCTCTCCGGGGCCTGCCTCGCCCTGGGCATGCTCGTCTCCTACGTGCGTGCCAAGGCGGAGGCCCTCGGCTGGGACGCGCACGTGGGCATCGCCGAGCGCGCCGAACGGCTCGTGGCCACCCTCGTGGTCGCCGGCCTCACCGGCCTCGGTCTGCCCCCGGTCGTCCTGGCCGTCACCTTGGGGCTGCTCGCCGCAGCCTCCCTGGTCACCGTCGGCCAGCGCATGGCTGTGGTGCGCCGCCAGGCGCGCGACGACGCCTGACCGGCCCGGCCGCAGGACCCGCCCGTCAGTCCGCCGCGATCTCCGCGACGACGGCGCCCGTCACCTGCACGAGGTCGGCGGGCGCGATCTCCACATCCAGGCCGCGTTGCCCGCCGGAGACGTACATGAGCTCCGCGTCGAGAGCGGAGGAGTCCAGGACGACGGGGTGGGGCCGGCGCTGGCCCAGGGGCGAGACGCCGCCCCGCACGTAGCCGGTCCGGCGTTCGACGACCGCCAGATCGGCCAGGGCGAGCCGCTTGACGCCCAGCACCGCGGCGGCGGCCCGCAGGTCCAGCTGACCGGACACGGGCACCACGCATGCGGCGAGCGCGCCGTCGGGGTCCGCCACCATCAGCGTCTTGAACAGTCGGTCGGCGGGCACGCTGAGCGCCCGGGCGACCTGGACGCCGAACCGCTCGCCGCCGGCGTCGAGGGCCACGTCGAAGGTGTGCAGCCGGTACGGGACCCCGGCGGCCTCGAGTGCGGCGACGGCCGGCGTGGCCGCCCCGTGCCGGGCGCCGCGATCCTTCTTGCGCTGGCCCACGGCGGACTCAGGCGATCCCGGCCTGCTCGCGCACGTTGCGCTTGATGCGGCCGAGCATGGCGGACATGCCGCGCAGCCGCAGGGGGGTGAGGGCCTTGGCCAGACCGAGGCGGGTGGGGATGTCCTCGGGCACGTCCAGGACCTCGAGGGCGCTCAGCCCGTCCAGGCCCTGGGTGAGCACGGAGGCGAAGCCGCGCGTGGTGGGCGCCTCCGGGGGAGCGGTGATGAAGAGGCGGACCGGGGCCTGCGGGCCGGGCTCACCCCCGAGCTCGACGGCCAGGAACAGCGGGGTCTGACACTCCACGACCTGCTCCATCTCGGCCTCGTGGCCGTCGTAGCGTTCCGGCAGCGCCGGCAGCTCGTCCGAGAACTCCAGCAGCAGCTCGAGCTTCTCGGGATCGGGCACCCCGGCGAAGTCGTCGATGATCTCGGCCAGGGCGGCGGGCACGGCGTGGTTCTCGGTCATGGTGTCCCAGTCTAGTGATCCACGCCGTGCCGGGGGCTTAGCGCGCGGGGGCCTCGCCCGGCTCTTCGCCGACGGCGATGGGCAGGCGCACGGCGTTGCCCCACTCGGTCCAGGAGCCGTCGTAGTTGCGGACGTCCTCGTGGCCGAGCAGGTACTTGAGCACGAACCACGTGTGGGAGGACCGCTCGCCGATGCGGCAGTAGGCGATCACGTCGTCGCCCTCCTGCAGGCCGGCGCCGGTGCGGTAGACCTGCTCCAGCTCGGCGCGGGACTTGAAGGTGCCGTCCTCGTTGGCCGCGGACGCCCACGGCACGGACGCCGCCGTGGGGATGTGGCCGCCGCGCAGGGTGCCCTCCTGCGGGTAGCCGGCCATGTGCGTGGTCTCGCCCGTGTACTCGGGACGGGAGCGGACGTCGATCAGCGGGGTGGTCCCGATGGCCTTGAGGACGTCCTCGCGGGCGGCGCGCTCGGTGTGGTCGTCGCGCTCGATCACCGGGTACTCGGCGCGGGCCACGGTCGGAACCTCGCGGGTGGTCTCGCGTCCTTCCGCGATCCACTTGTCACGGCCGCCGTCCATCAGGCGCAGGTCCTCATGGCCGTAGAGGGTGAACACCCACAGGGCGTAGGCGGCCCACCAGTTGGACTTGTCGCCGTAGAACACCACGGTGGTGTCCCGGGAGATCCCCTTGGAGGCGGCGAACTCGGCGAAGGCCTCGGGGCCGACGAAGTCGCGGGTGACGGGGTCGTTGAGCTCGGTGTGCCAGTCGACGCGCTGGGCGCCGGGGATGTGGCCGGTGGAGTAGAGGAGAGCGTCCTCGTTGGACTCGAGGACCACGACGTCCTCGTCGCCGACATGGTCGGCGACCCACTGCGTGGACACCAGCTTCTCGGGGTGGGCGTACTCGGAGAACTTCGCGGCGGTATCGGTCATGGCACTGCCTTCCTTCGCGTCGGGCGGGCCCGCACGGGCCCGGGGCGGGCGGCACGACGACGGCGGGTTCCGTGTCCGTGCCCTGCGCGACAGATTACGGCACATCGGTGTCACGTAAGAGGGTAGGGGCCCCTCAGTCCGGGACACGCGAGGTCACATGGGTCGGGTCCGCGGCCCGATAGCATGGCCCGGAATCCCCGTCGTCGACCCTGGGAGTGTCCCGTGGCTCAGATCGTCCACCTCGCCGACCGTTCGCCGCAGGTCACCCCGGACCAGCTGCTGGCCGGCTTCCACCCGTCGTACCGCTTCGGCACGGTGTCCTTCGACACCTACATCCCGGACCCCGCGCACCCCTCGCAGGCACAGGCCGTGGAGCGGCTGCGCCGGTTCGCGGCAGACCTCGGCCGGGGCGGTTCGGGCGGCGGGTTCCTCGGCGGCCTGTTCGGCGGGAAGAAGCGGGCGGCAGGGCCGGCCGGCATCTACCTCGACGGCGGCTTCGGCGTCGGCAAGACCCACCTGCTGGCCTCGACGTGGCACGCGGCCCCCGGGCCCAAGGCGTTCGGCACGTTCGTGGAGTACACCAACCTCGTGGGCGCCCTGTCCTTCCGCAAGGCGGTGGACGAGCTCAAGGAGTACACCCTCGTGTGCATCGACGAGTTCGAGCTCGACGACCCGGGGGACACCGTGCTGATGTCCCGCCTCATGCGCGAGCTGGCCGACGCCGGCGTGCGCCTGGTGGCGACCTCCAACACCCTGCCGGGCTCGCTCGGCGAGGGGCGCTTCGCGGCGCAGGACTTCAAGCGCGAGATCCAGGTCCTGGCCGACCAGTTCGAGGTCATCCGCGTGGACGGCGAGGACTACCGCCACCGCGGCCTCTCCGCCGCCCCGTCGCCGCTGGACGACGCCGCCGTCGAGGCCACCGCCCAGGAGAACTTCCCCGACGCGGGTGTGCTCGCCGTGGACGACTTCGCGGACCTCACCGCGATGCTCTCCCGCGTGCATCCCTCCCGCTACCGCGAGCTCGTCAAGGACGTGGACGTGCTCGCCCTCCACGACGTGCACACCATCACGGAGCAGGCCACGGCCCTGCGCTTCGTGGTGTTCGCGGATCGCCTGTACGACAAGGACGTGCCCGTCCTCGCCTCCGGTGTGCCCTTCGACGCCCTGTTCACGCAGGAGATGATGCACGGCGGCTACATGAAAAAGTACTTCCGCACGGTCTCCCGCATGACCGCCCTGGTCCGGGAGGGCCAGACGGGCGTGGCCGAGCACAAGTGAGCCACCGCCCCTGACCGGCACGACGACGGCGCGCACCCGAGACGGGTGCGCGCCGTCGCCGTGTGCGGGGCAGGGTCAGTGCACGGCGCGGAAGCACAGCGCCGCCCGCTTGCCCGGCAGCTCGACCTCCCGGTCCACCGTGAAGCCCAGAGCCCGGGCGGTCTTCACGGCCCGCGTGTTGCGGACGTCCGGCTCGATCACGAGCCGACGCGTGCCGGGGCGTGCGCCCAACCAGTCCACAATGCTCCGGTAGGCCGTGGCGCGGGCGCGCCCCTGCAGGCCGCCGGGGGCGGTGATGAAATGGAATCCGAGGTCCCCGTCCCGCACCTCGTAGGCGCCGCCGACCTCCTCCGCGCGAGGGTCGTAGGTCTGCACGAGGGCCACGAGGGTCCCGCCGTGCCACACGAGGTGGTTCGCGTGGGTGGGCTGGAACTCGAGGAAGTCGTAGACCTCCTCGACGTCCTGCACGCTGTGCCCGCGCATCCCGTAGAACTCCGCCCGCGGCTCCGTGACGAGTGCGTGGATCAGCGGGGCGTCCAGGGCCGGGCGGACGCGCGTCATGGTCAGGCCCAACGCCCCGACGCCGACCTCGGCCACGATGCGTCCCGGAGGGGCCCCGCCGGGGACGGAGCGGGCGGGTGCGACGCCGCTGCCGGCGGACGGGGGGACGGGACCGGACGGCACGGGCAGCAGGCGGCCGGCGGCCCACGCGTCCAGCTGATCCGTCACGTGCCCGCCTCCGAGACTGGAGGCGCCGAACGGGACGACCCACCGGCTGCGGGTGCGGTCGCCGAGGTCGAACACGACCCGGGCCACTGGCCCGCGGTGGGTGCCGACGGCCAGGCCGGGGGCGTGCGAGGTGGCGCAGACCGCGTCCGCGGTGCCGCCCACCCGGACGGACCCGATCGTGTCGAGCACGTCGGCGAGCCCCGGCACATCCGGCCCGCCGGGATGCTCGTGCGTGAACAGGAACGGGGTCAGGGCATGCGCCGCACCCCACGTCCGAGCCGTGTCGTCGGGGCCCGGCGGCTCAGCGGCGTCGCCGACGGCGGCGACGGCGGCCCGCACGAGGTCCCTCGTCGACGCTGCGACCCCCAGGGCCGCGCGCAGCGGCTCCGGCCCGCGCTCGGCGAGCGCCGCGCCGACCCATGCGGCGGCGTCGCCCCACGGTGCCCACGGGCCGCCGAGCAGGGCCCGCGAGGCGGGCGGCAGGTGCGCGATCAGGGCGGCGGCCACCTCGTGCTCCACGAGGAGCCACCAGCGGGCCGCGGCCGATCCGGCGGCGGCGTCGCCGGCCCACGCCGGGACGGACTCCGCGGCCAGCACGCCGTCCGCGACGAGCGCGTCGACGGCGTCGGCGAGCCAGGCCCGCGGCGCGCCCGGGGTCCGGGTGTCCGTCTGCAGGGCGGCCATCGCGTCCACGGTCCGCTCCTGCGGTGCCAGCGCCTCGAGGGCCTCCCGGATGCGGCGGGACCGCCACGGCGCGCACGCGTCCACGGTGAGGCAGGCGGTGTCCGGGTGGGGCTCGTTGGCCGCCACCACGACGTCGTCCGCCGCGGCCGGCGCGGGCCAGCGCACCCAGCGCTGATCGAGGGACCCGTCGGCGGAGCCCCGGCCCAGCGCGGAGGCCCGCGCCGCACCCCAGGCCGAGCGTCGATCCCGGCGCCGCACGGCCCCGGCGTGCCGGGTGAGCACCGTCCGCCGGTCCGCGACGATCACGCGATTGACCGGCTCGACGTGCCCGTCCAGCACCGCGCAGGCCTCCGCGGCGCTCGCGGCCGTGAGCAGCCGGCGCGCGCTCGGCAGGCCGGTGTCGGCGCGGTCCCAGGCGGGGAACCGCATGCTCACCGGGCCGGCGCCGGGCACGTCCACGAGCCGCCCGCGCGGGGTGTGGGCCACCCGCAAGTCCACGGGGTCGCCGCCGCGCACGTGCACCCGCTCGGTCCGGGCGTCGAGGACCTCCGGCCCCTCGGGGGCGTCCTCGAGGACCATCTCGAGCGAGGACACCATCGCCGAGGTCGTCACCCACGCGACGTGCTCGGACTGCCCCACATGCGGGACGCCCGGCACACCGGGGAAGGCCAGGCCGACGACGTCGACGCGGTCCCGGGGACGCTCGGCCTCCACCACGAGGCGCACCTGCTGGTAGACGCCGGGCAGCTCGAGCAGCCGGTGCGGGTCGGCGGCCACGAGCGGAGCGCCCTCGGCGCCGACGCGCACCGCCCAGGCGTTCGAGCCGTCCGCGTCGGGGCGCGGCGAGATCAGCGCCGCGGCGAGCGCGGGGAAGCGCTCGGCCAGCAGGGTGCGGAACAGGGCGGCCGGCGCGTTGGTCAGCCAGACGTTGTAGCCCAGGTGCAGGGCGAGCGCCGTGTGCGGGTCGAACGGCAGCGGCTTCACCCCGTGGGCGGCGAACTCGGGCGCGCGCCGGGCCCCGGCGTCCAGCCCCGCGTTCACGCCGTCGGCGAACCGGGTGAACCAGGCCCGGTCCTCCGCGTCGTCGAGGGCGTTGAACGCCTGGCGGGCCGCGCCGTCCAGGTCCATCTGCCGGGCGGCGACGTCGTTCGCCACCGCCGGCGGGCCGAACACCTCGGCGCTCATGCCGGTGACCCGGCGGTGCTCGCAGTCGACCTGCCAGGCCCGCTCCGTCGCCACGTGCCACCCCTGGAGGTAGGCCAGCTCGGGCAGGGACGCGGCCACGAGCGTCGGCACGCCGTGCGCGTCCCGGTGGCAACGGCCCGCCACGTCACCCGTCGCCGTCCCGGTCCACGCGTCCGCGCTCATGCCGCGGCGTCCTGCCGGAGCTCCGCCAGCGCGCGGCGCAGCGGCGCGGCCACCGGGTTGGCCAGGCGACCGGCGTAGAGCAGCGAGCCCGACGGGTCCGTCAGGTCCACCATCTGCGTGGCGTTCCGCAGCTGCAACCGGTTCAGGCACGAGTGCGCGAAGTCCTCCGCGTCCAGGCCGAGGCGCTCCACATCCGCGAGCCCCAGGGCCGTGTACTCGGCGAGGACCCGCCCCACCACGGCGTAGAACTCCTCCGCCGGCAGCAGGGCGTCCGCGTCCATCACGTCGGCCAGATGGCGCAGCACGCCGTCCAGCATGTCCGTGAAGAAGGAGAGGGAGAGGTCCTCGTCGGTGAGGTCGATGCGGATGCGCCGGGTCTGCTCCGTGAGCGGGACGCCGTCCGCGCCGACCACCACCTCCTCCCCGATGTCCTTGAGGAAGGCGCCGGTGACCCGTCCCTCCCGCAGGCGGAGCACGATGTTCTCCCCGTGGGGCATGAACACGGTCGAGTAGGCGGCGGCCAGATGCACCAGCGGGGTCACGTAGGCCGTCACCACCCCGTGCAGCCACTGCGCCGCCGTCAGCCCCGAGCGCTCCACGAGCGCCCCCGCCACGGAGCGGCCCCCGCCGTCCCGGTGCAGCAGCGCCGCCATGGTCATGACCCGCTCGCCCTCCGCCAGGCGCGGCAGCGGACTCTCCCGCCACAGGGCGGCGAGCATCTTCGTGTGAGGACCCTTCGAGCCCACGGCATGGAAGGCGTCCCCGGTGTACCCGGCCGAGGCGTACTCCCGCAGCACCCCGAAGCCCCACCTCGCGAGCAGGGGGTCGGAGTCCACGAGGTCGGCCACCACCGCGTTGATCGCCGGGGTGACGGACATGTACGCGGGGGAGAGGCCGCGCACGAACCCCATGTTCTGCACGGACAACGCCGTCTTCAGCTGCGGGGCGTGCGGGTCGCTCGCGTTGAACAGGGTGCGCACCGCCTGCATGGCCGTGAACGCGTCCGGGTCTTCGCCCACGTGCACCAGCCGCCCCGCGGCGAGGTCGGGGGCGAACGCCACCTGGATCCGGTGCTCCCACTGCCACGGGTGCACCGGGATCAGCGTGTACGCCTCCGGATCGACGTCGAGCGCCGCCGCCCGCTCCGCCCACAGGCCCGCCACCGCCTCGGTGATCGGCGGGGGCGGCGCCGGCACGGCGGCGCCCGCGCTCGCGGTCTTGGGCCAGGTCCACCGTCCCCCGAGCTCGGAGGGGAACGCGAGCCACACCGGGTGCAGCGCCCGCCCGCCCTCGGGGGCGAACATCGCGTACTCCGTGGCCCCCCAGCCGATGCGGCCGTTGGTGGCCACGAAGCCCGGGTGTCCCTCGCTCATGGCGGCCTCCACCGCCGTGTAGTCCGCGTCCACCAGGTCGGCGGCGGACGGGCGCTCGCCGGCCAGGGTGTGGCACCGGGCGGCGAAGGTGGAGGCGAGCTCCTCGAGATAGACGTCCAGCGCCTCGCCGGCCAGCCCGAGCACCTCGGCCGCGTCGAGGACGAAGCGGTCGACGGCCACCGCGTCCGGATCCCCGGCACGGCACACCGAGTCCGGATCCACGCCGAGGTGCTCGAGCGGGAGGGCACGCGCGGTGAACGTCCACCGCACCCCGCCCAGGGTGAGCGTGTAGGCGTGGCGGCCGGCGTCGTCGACCCGCTCGCCGCGCACCGGCGTCAGGAGCCGCTCATGGGTGAACTCGCGGATCGCCTTGGCGACGAGCAGCCGGTGGGCGTGCCGGGCGGTCGGCGCCGTCAGCGCGTCCAGGCGGGACGGGGAGGACGGGGGGACGGGGGTCATGCGGACACCGAGGAGGAGCGGGGGCTCGGGGAGGGTGAGGTCCAGCCCGGCGGCGAGGACGCCGATCCGGCTGGCAGTGAAGGACTCGGGCGTGGCGATCGAGAGCATCGCCGTCTTGGATCCCAGCGCCACGGGACCGAGCTCCGTGAACCCGGCGGCCAGGTTCTTCGCCCGGATGGCGGCGTTGCGCTCGTCCGGCTCGACGACGACGCGCCGCGCCCCCGGCTGGGCCAGGCACCAGCGCACCACCGCGGCCATCACCAGGTCCGTGGTCCCGGGCACCGGGGTGTCCGTCGGGGCGACGAGCACGTGCAGGCCGACGTCGCCCGGCGCGCCCGCATACCGTCCGGCCAGCTCCGAGTGGGCCGGGTCGTAGACCTCCACCAGGAAGGTCGCAGTCCCGTCCACGAGCCCCACGTGCGCGTGGTGGTGCGGGTGCGCGGCGATCGCCTCGTACTCGGCCACGACGTCGGCCAGACCCGCCTCCGTCATCTCCCAGTACACGGCGTGCGGGGACGTCACCCACCGGTGCAGCAGCGGATGGTCCTGCGCGCCCACGGGACGGAGCTCCACACGACGGGCCGCGCTCGCGGCCGCACCGTCCACGGTGGTCTGCGGCGGCGTCACGGCGCTCACCGGACGCCCGCCGCGACGGCACCGAAGTCCTGGAACGCGATCGACTCGGCCTGCGCGTAGACCTCACGGCCGGCGATCGTGCTGAGGATGCGGCCGCTGTGCTCCGCCGCCATGCCCAGGTCCGGGCCGGTGAGCCCCAGGGGCTGTTCGGCGGTGTTGTGCACGAAGATCCGGCGGCCGCTCACGTCGATCGCGTGGTCCGCGTTCGCCGTCGTCCGACCGTCCTCCGCGCGCAGCAGGTGCCGCACCGGCTCCAGGAACGGATGGTCCGGGTGGCGGTAGCCCGTGCCCGCGACGACACGGTCCACCACGTGCCGCCCGGTCACCCCGGTCTCCTCGTCGCGCAGGGTGACCTCCACCCGGGGCGCACCCGGGCCCGCGACCAGGCGGGCGTCCGCCACCGACGTGCCCGGCCACAGCCGGGCCGGGTCCAGCGGACCCACCTGGCGCTCGTACAGCGCGTGGTAGACGTCCTCGATCGTGTACTCGCTGATCCCCTTGTACAGGGACCGGTGGGATGCGTTGATCTCATCCCGCCGCGCCCGGGGCAGAGTGGCGAAGTGCCGCTCATAGTCCAGCGAGGTCAGCTCGAGCGTGAGCTGGCCGACCTCCATGCCGAAGAACCGGGGTGAGCGCGTGACCCACGTGAGGTCCGGGTGGCCCGCGTTCAGCAGGTCCAGGGCGCACTCCGCCGCCGACTGGCCGCTGCCCACTACCAGGACCGACCCGGCCCCGGCGATGTCCTCGCGACGGCCCATGTACTCACCCGTGTGCACCACGGGGGACGCGCCGACCCGGGCCGACTCCTCCGCGACGCGCGCGAGCGGCGCGGGCAGGGACGGCACCGTGCCCGTGCCCACCACCACGTGGTCGGCCCGGTGCGTGCTGGTCCCGGCCGCGGAGGCCGCCTCCACCACGAACTCGTCCGCCTGATCGTCCCACCGCACCGCCGTCACCGTGGTCGCGTAGGCGATGCCGGGCAGCTGGGCTGCCACCCACGCGCAGTAGTCCGAGAACTCCCGCCGCAGCGGGTACCAGGAGCCCCGGATGTAGAAGCGGTGCAGCCGGCCCATCGCCTTGAGATACGCCAGGAACGAGTACGGGGAGGTCGGGTCCGCGAACGTCACCAGGTCCGCGAGGAACGGCACCTGGATCTGCGCGCCCGGCAGCATCATGCCCGGGTGCCACACGAACGCGTCGCGGCTCTCCACCACCTCCACCTCGACGTCGGGCAGCGGGTGGGCCAGCGCGGCCAGGCTCAGGTTGAACGGGCCCAGCCCGATCGCGAGCACGCGGCGGGGGGACGTGGACGCCGGGCTCATGCGCACACCTGCTCTCCGTGCTCGTCCACGCGCGCCGCGGACGGACGTGGCCCCGCCGAAGCGGGGAGCGTGCAGGACACGGCGACCGACGGGCCATGCGGACGGGTCCGCGCCACCCCGCGACACCGATGACGGCTCGCCCGCACCGCGTCGACGTGCCGCAGCGCCGCCTCCTCCACGACGTCGACCAGCTCCTCCAGCTCGCCCGAGGTGACCGCGGGGTTCAGGATCGTGAACTTCAGATGGGGCACCCCGTCCACCACTGTCGTCGCGATCAGCGCGCGCCCGCCGGCCACCAGCTCCCGGTGCGTCGCCGCCTGCACCGCCGTGCACTCCTCCTCCGACAGTCCCTCGGCCCGCACCCGGAACAGCACTGTCACCAGCGTCGGATCCTCCAGCACCGCGAACGTCGGCCGGGCCCGCAGGATCCCGCACGCCTGCCGCGTGCGTTCGCGCGCCCCCGCGAACAGGGACACCACCGCCTCGGCCCCATGCTCACGCAGCGTCAGCCACAGCTTGAGCGAGTCGAACCGGCGGCTCGTCTGCAAGGACCGATCCGCCAGGTTCGGATGGACGCTGTCCTCCGGGTTCAGGTAGTCCGCATGCACCGTCACATGGCGCAGGCTCTCGGCGTCCCGCACCACCAGCGCGCTGCAGGCCAGCCCCACGTAGAACGTCTTGTGGAAGTCCATCGTCACCGAGTCCGCACGGTGCAGCCCCGGCAGCTCGTGGCGCGTCGCCGCGCTCGCGGCGAGGATCCCGCCCACGGCCGCGTCCGCATGGACCCACATCCCGTGGCGTTCGGCGACGTCGGCGATGGCCGGCAGCGGGTCGATGGCGCCGCGGTCGGTGGTCCCCAGCGTCGCGACGACGGCCATCGGCACGGCACCGGCGGCCACCTCACGTTCGACCGCCTCGGCCAGGGCCCCGGGGTCCAGACGCCCGGCGGCGTCGGTGGGGACGACGACCACGGCGTGGCGACCCAGCCCGAGCAGGCCGGCTGCCTTGGCGATGCTGTAGTGCGTGGCGGCGCTGACGAAGACGCGCAGCGAGCCGAGCACCTCGGCGGGCAGGTCGGCGAGCCCGGCGTGGCCGGTGAGGCGCTGCACGGCGCGGCCGCGGGCCAGCGTCATGGCCTGCAGGTTGGAGGCCGACCCTCCGGAGGTGAAGACGCCGTCGCCCGCGGCGAACCCGCACCAGCGTCCGACCTCGGCCAGGAGCCGCTGCTCCATGAGCGCCGCGGAGCGGGCCTGGTCCCAGGACTCGACCGCCGTGTTGAGCGCCCCGAGCACGGTGTCCGCTGCGGTGCTGGAGAGCAGGACCGGGCAGTTGAGGTGAGCGGCATAGCGCGGGTGGTGGTAGGCGGTGGTCTGGTGGGCGTAGAGCTCCGCGACCTCGGCGAGGGCGTCGTCGAGGCTGCCCGTCGGCTGCGAGAAGTCGACGGCGCCGACGGCGTCGGCCAGGTGCGTCGACGGGGTGTCCGGGTGGACCCCCGCGCGGTCGTAGGCGGTGTCGACGGCCACCCGGGCCGCCCTGCCGGTGGCGTCGAGGTAGGCGGCGGGATCGCCGAGTCCGAACAGGCGAGGGAGCATGGGAGGGCCTTCCGTGAGGGGGTCGTCGGCTCCGGGCGGCGTGCGCCACGGACGTCCCGCACAGTAGGAAAGCCTTACCTAAGAAAGCAAATACGCAACAATGACGTGACGTATTCAAAGGGAGGACTCCAGCAAAGGTGAGGCTCACCTATGCTGACCGGATGACGAGCTCCTCCGTCCTCCCCCCGCCTGCCGCCCGTCCCTCGCGTGTCGAGGCCCTGCAGATGAAGGCCTACCGCGGGCTCGCGGCCCTCGGCCAGGCGATGCCCGTTGACCGCGACGAGTATCCGCAGTGGACCATGACGGTCCGCGCCACGTGGCTGCTCGCCCCCCGGCTGCGTCGTCTCACGTTCGCCGCGGAGGAGTTCCGCACGTTCACCCCGCAGGGCTGCGACGAGTACTTCGGGCTGCTCACCCCGCCCCCGGGGCGGGCGCTCGTGATGCCCGATCCCGCGGCGCTCAATGCGCGGCGAGCGGTCGGGCGGATCCCCGAGGACGTGCGGCCGGATCTGCGGTGGTACACGGTCGCCGAGCACCGGCCCTCCGTCGGTGAGATCGACGTCGACGTCGTCGTGCACGACCATGCGGGCCCCGCCGGCACGTGGGCGCGCACCGCACGTCCGGGCGACGTCGCCGGCTTCCGCACCGGGACGGGCGCCTATCGTCTGCCGGCGGCGGGGGAGTCGCACCTCGTGGTGGGGGACGAGACCGCAGTCCCGAGCATCGCCGCCGCCCTCGCCGCGCAGCGTCGCACGCCGCACGGGGGCCGGATGGACGTCGTCCTGGAGGTGCCCGGCCGTGACCACGTCCCCGCCCTCGAGGTCCCGGAGGGCGCCACGCTCACGGTCCTGCACCGCGGAGACGCCGTGCCGGGCGCCCTGCTCACGCCGCACCTCGAGGACCTCCCCGCCGCGCCCCGCGACCACGTGTGGACGTGCGGCGAGCAGTCGCTCGCGACGGCGGCGCGGCGGGTGATCGTCCGCCGCGGCATCGCACCGAAGCGCGCGATCATGTTCAGCGGCTACTGGCGGGTGGACGGCCCGCGGCTCTGATCCCGTCCGACGGTCGGCGTCCGTGCTCCGAGCACGAGGCCGACCGCACGCCCCGGAACGACGAAGGGCCCCTCCGCCAGGAGGGGCCCTTCGTGTGTGGAGCGGATGACGAGATTCGAACTCGCGACCTCCACCTTGGCAAGGTGGCGCTCTAGCCAACTGAGCTACATCCGCCTGAGTCGATCCTCACGGATCGTCTCCGTGCGCGATACTGGGTTCGAACCAGTGACCTCTTCCGTGTCAGGGAAGCGCGCTACCGCTGCGCCAATCGCGCTCGTCCACCTCCGAGGAGGTGGTGAACATGCCGCCACTCCCGGTCGGAGAAGCCTGCGAGGTCGGGACGGGATTCGAACCCGCGTATACGGCTTTGCAGGCCGCTGCCTCGCCTCTCGGCCACCCGACCAGGGGTGAAGGTTGAGCGAGCGGATGACGAGATTCGAACTCGCGACCTCCACCTTGGCAAGGTGGCGCTCTAGCCAACTGAGCTACATCCGCGTGTCGGTGCCGCCGGGATCCGCTCGTCCGAGCCGCTCACCTGCGTTTTCCAACGAGAAAGAACTCTAGGCCATCTCCGCCCGGATGCAAAATCGGCGTCGGCAGGCGTGTCGGGCCACCCCGTCGGGGGTCCGCGGACCCTGCCAGAATGGCTGACCATGACCCAGCCACGCCTCGCGCATCAGACCCCCCACGGACGCATGTACGCGCGCTCCCTCTCGGGCCTGCCCGAGGTCCCGTCCATCACCACCGTGATCGGCATGGAGAAGACGGACCTGGACGGCTGGGTCGGGTGGATGGCGGCCCAGTCCGTGACCCAGGATCCGCGCCTGGCGGAATCCGTGGGCTCCGCGGCGCGCCTGAAGCAGGTGGCCCGCCAGTCCGCCGACGCCGCCGCCCGCTACCGGGACGCCGCGGCCGAGCGCGGGGACCGCGTGCACGACTACGCCGAGCAGGTGGCCCAGCGCGCCCTCGGCCGCCCCCACACCATGGCGGAGGCCCGGGCCCGGCTGATCGAGCACGGCGAGGGCGCCTACGCGGACCGCTTCGACGAGTGGTGGGACCTCTACGACGTCCGGCCGATCGCGGCCGAGATCACCGTCTGGAACCACACGGTGGGCTACGCGGGCACGCTGGACCTCGTCGCCCGAATCGGCGGCCGGCTGTGCCTGATCGACTACAAGACGAAGGGCACGGGGCGGGACGGACGGGTCAAGGCGCTCGACCCCAAGGTGGTCATGCAGTTGACCGCCGGCCTGAAGGCGGAGGAGTCCCTCGTGGATCCCGAGGCCGGCACCTGGGAGGAGTGGCGGCACGGGCAGGCCGAGATGCTGCTCGGCGTCGCCCTGGGGGAGACCGAGGTCGCCGTGCACCAGGCCAACCCGGGCGTGCTGCCCCGCCACTGGCACAAGTTCTGGGCCCTGCGCCAGCTCTGGAAGCACGCGCAGGCCGTGGACGACGCCGGCCCCGCGCTCCGTGTCATCGGCCCGCCTCCGCCGTCGGTCCCGGTGTCGGCGGCCACCGGTCTGCAGGCCGTGCGCGCCGCGGCGTTCGGCGGCGGCTCCCACGCCGCCCCGGCCGTGGCGCCCGACGGGTCGTCGTCGCGCCCGGCGTCTGCCGAGGGCGGCGATAGGGTGACGGCGTGACCGTCCTGCCCGTCCGCACCATCCCCGACCCCGTCCTGCGCACCGCCGCGTCGCCCGTGCCCGCGGGTGCGGACGTGCGCGCCCTCGTGGCGGACATGATCGAGACGATGCACGCCGTCGGGGGCGTGGGCCTGGCCGCGCCCCAGGTGGGCGTGGGTCTGCGGGTCTTCGTGTTCGACGTCGCCGGCGTCGCCGGGCACGTGGTCAATCCCGTGCTCGAGACCGCCGGGCAGGCGCTGCGGGAGCCGGGCGAGGGGTGTCTGTCCGTGCCCGGGCTGCGCTACCACCCGGCGCGCGCCGCGGAGGCCGTCGTCCGCGGCACCGACGTGGACGGGAACCCGGTGGAGCACCGGGGGACCGGCCTGCTCGCCCGCTGCCTCCAGCACGAGACCGACCACCTCGACGGGATCCTCTACGTCGACCGCCTCGACGGCGAGGAACGCCGTGAGGCCCGCCGCCGCATGCGCGCCGGCGAGGTGGACCGCGCCGCTCGTCGCATCGGGGCCGCGCGCGCGGCCGCCGTCAGCTCGGTCTTCGGCGCCCCCGCCGTCCCCGCCGCCGGAACAGGAGCCGCCCGATGACCGCCCCGACGCCCCTGCGCGTGCTCTACGCCCCCTGCGCGTGCTCTACGCCGGCACGCCCGAGACCGCCGTGCCCGTGCTGCGCGCCCTGCTCGACTCGCCCCACGAGGTCGTCGGCGTGCTCACCCGGCCGGACGCCCCGGTCGGGCGCCGGCGGGTGCTGACCCCGTCGCCGGTCGCGGTCGTGGCCGAGGAGGCCCGCCTGCCCGTGCTCAAGGCCGACCGACTCCGCGGACCCGAGGGCGCCGATGCCCTCCAGGCGATCCGCGCCCTCGAGGCGGACGTGGCCGTCGTCGTCGCCTACGGGGCGCTCGTGCCCGCCGAGGCCCTGCAGACCCCCCGCCACGGCTGGCTCAACCTGCACTTCTCCGCGCTGCCGGCCTACCGCGGCGCCGCCCCCGTCCAGCGCGCCGTGATGGCAGGGGAGACCGAGATCGCCGCCGACGTGTTCCAGCTCGAAGAGGGCCTGGACACCGGGCCCGTCTTCGCCCGGCTCACCCGCCCCGTCGCGGCCGACGAGACCGCCGGGGCCGTGCTCACCGACCTCGCCGAGCGCGGCGGCCCGCTCGTGATCGACGTGCTCGACCGCCTGGCGGACGGCACCGCGACCGCCACGCCCCAGCGCGGCGAACCCACCCACGCGCCGAAGCTCACGGCCGCAGACGGCCTGGTGGACCCCGCCCGCCCGGCGGCCGAGGTGGCCGCCCGGATCAACGGCGTCACCCCCGAGCCCGGCGCCTGGGGCTGGCTGACCGCCGACGACGGCGCCGCCCCGGCCCGTTTCAAGCTCGACGGCGTCGCCCCGGTCAGCGCCGGCGACGACGGCTGGCCCTCCGCCCTCGATGCCGCGGCTCCCGGGCAGATCCTGGTGGCCGCGAAGGCCGCCTGGCTGCGCACCGCCGGCGGGGCCGTCCGGCTCTCCCGAGTCCAGCCGGCGGGCAGGAAGCTGATGCCGGCCGCCGACTGGGCGCGCGGCGCCGCCGCCGGGGCCGCGCTGCTGGCCGGGGAGGCGCTCGCCCACCACGAAGAACAGGCCCGCCGGGAGGCCGCCGCCCGGGCCGCGGCACGCGAGGCCGCGCGGAACGCCACGGCACAGGACGAGGAGGCGCGCGCATGAGCCGCGAGAGACAGCCAGGACAGGGCCGGGGCGAGCGAGGGGCCCGCGGAGAACGCGGCCGCGCACCCCGGCCAGACCCCCAGGACCGCCGGGATGCGCAGGGGCGCACCCGCAACCGGGGTCGCTCCGGCGCCGGGCGGAAGTACTCGGCGCAGGCGCCGTCGCAGCGCTCCCGCACCGCCGACCCGGCGCGCCGCGTCGCGTTCGGGGTGGTCCGCTCCGTCCACGCCGAGGACGCGTACGCGAACCTGGTCCTCCCGGCGCGCATCCGCCAGGCCCGCCTCGACCGGCGCGACGCCGGCTTCGCCACCGAACTCGCCTACGGCACCCTGCGCGGGCTCGGCCTGTACGACGCGATCCTGACCCGCTGCGTGGACCGCCCGCTCGAGAAGATCGACCCACCCGTGCTCGACGCCCTGCGGCTCGGCGCCCACCAGCTGCTGGGCATGCGCGTGCCCGCCCACGCCGCCCTCGACGCCACCGTCTCCCTCGTGCGCGCCGAGATCGGGGCCGGCGCCTCCGGGTTTGTGAACGCGGTGCTGCGTCGGGTCGCCGAACGCCCCCTCGAGGAGTGGCTGGCCGACGTCGCCCCCGCCGACGGCGGCGACGCCGCCCTGGCCGTCCGCACCTCGCACCCGGTGTGGATCGTCCGCGCGCTGCGCCAGGCCCTGGCCGCTCACCGCGGCACCCGCCACATCGCCGACCGCGACGCCGAGCTGGCCGCCCTGCTCGAGGCGGACAACGCCCCGCCCGTGGTCAACCTCGTCGCCCTGCCCGTGGCCGGTGGGGCCGAGGCGCTCGCCGCGGCCCTCGACGACGGCGCCGAACCCGGGCCGCTGGCCCCGGACTCCGCCCTGCACTCCGGCGGCGACGCCGGCCGTCTGCCCGGGGTGCGCGAGGGCGTGCTCCGCGTCCAGGACGCCGGCTCCCAGCTCACCGCCCGCGCCCTGGCCCAGGCACCCGTCCCCGCGGCCGAGGGGCGGGCCGAGCGCTGGCTCGACCTGTGCGCCGGCCCCGGCGGCAAGGCGGCCCTGCTGGCCGCCCTCGCCGCCGAGCGGGGGGCGACGCTCGTGGCCAACGAGGTCGCCCCGCACCGCGCCGACCTCGTCCGGCAGGCACTCGCCGCCGTGCCCGCCGGCGCCTGGACCGTCCGGACCGGGGACGGCCGCACGATCGCCGACGCCCCCGAGGCGGCCCCGGCGTTCGACCGCGTCCTCGTGGACGCCCCCTGCACCGGCCTCGGTGCGCTGCGCCGCCGACCCGAGTCGCGCTGGCGCCGCACCCCGGCCGACCTCGCCGAGCTCACCGGCCTGCAGGCCGAGCTGCTCGACGCGGCGGTCGCCGTCCTGGCCCCCGGCGGGGTGCTCGCCTACGTGACCTGCTCCCCGCACGTCGCGGAGACCGTCGTCCAGGTCCAGGACCTCGTGCGCCGCCACCCCGAGCTGGAGCTGCTCGACGCCCGCACCGCCCTCGACGCCGTCGCGCTCGACGACCTGCGCCTGGACGAGGCCGAACCCGCCGGCGCGCCGGAGCCGGGAGACGTGGTCGCCCGCACGGCCCAGCTCTGGCCGCACCGGCACGGCACCGACGCCATGTTCCTGGCCCTGCTGCGCGCCCCCGGCGCCTGACCGAGAGGACCCGACCATGACTGCCCGCCCCCCGCGCCTGCACCCCTCGATCCTGTCCGCGGACTTCGCCCGCCTCGCCGACGACCTGGCCCGCATCCCCAGCGCGGACGCGGTGCACGTGGACGTCATGGACAACCACTTCGTCCCGAACCTCACCCTCGGCCTGCCCGTGGTCGAGGCGATCCGCCGCGCCACGGACCTGCCGCTGGACCTCCACCTGATGATCGAGGACGCCGACCGCTGGGCGCCCGGCTACGCGGAGGCGGGGGCCGAGTCCGTGACCTTCCACGCCGAGGCCTCGGCGGCGCCCGTCCGACTGGCCCGCGAGCTGCGCGCGGCCGGAGCGAAGGCCGGCATGGCGCTGCGGCCGGCGACCGCGGTCGAGCCCTACCTGGACATGCTCCCGGAGCTGGACATGCTCCTGCTGATGACCGTGGAGCCCGGCTTCGGGGGGCAGGCGTTCCTCGACGTCGTGCTGCCGAAGATCCGCCGGGCCCGCCGCGCCCTCGACGGCGGGCCCGCCCCGCTGGCCCTCCAGGTCGACGGCGGCGTGAACCGGGAGACCATCGAACGCGCGGCCGAGGCGGGGGCGGACGTGTTCGTGGCCGGCTCCGCGGTGTTCGGCGCCGCGGACCCCGACGCCGCGCTCGTCGGCCTGCGCACCGCCGCCGCCCGCGCCTGCCACTGAGCCCGGCGACGCGGTCGCCCGCCCGCCGCGCCGGACGTCGCCCGGCGTCGTCCGGCGCTCCCGGCCGGCCCGGCGTGCGATACTGCTGGACAGCAACGTGCTCCGAGATGCGGTGGAAGTCCGCACCGGCGGTGACAGCCCGCTAACCGCGCGGCCCGTCCTCATCCGAGGCGGTGCCGAGCGGCCTGACCGGTGGAATTCCGGTGCCGACCGTACAGTCGGGATGGGAGAGGCACGCGGCGGAGCCGTTCCGCGCCCTGCGCGGGAGGGCTGCGGAGCGCACCCCTCGGAGTCCCGATCCGAGGAGGTGGCGTCACGGTCATGGACTGGCTGGTGGACGCGTTCAACTGGACCATCCCGGTCGCCGGCGGCGGCCTGCTCATGCGCGAGGTGCTGGGCAACGTCTTCGGCCTCGCCTCCGCCCTGGGCGGCATGGCGCGCAGAGTCTGGGCCTGGCCCGTGGGCATCCTCGGCAACCTCATCCTGCTGACGGTCTTCCTCGCCTCCCTGTTCACGGGGGCCGATCACGCCACCCTGCTCGGCCAGGCCGGCCGACAGGTCATGTTCATCGCCGTCTCCGTCTACGGCTGGGCGCGCTGGCGTCGGGCCCGCCGGGGCCACGCCGAGGACGCTCCCGCCATCACCCCGGAGTGGGCCGGCTGGCGCGGGCGCGTGTTCCTCGTGACGGCCATGGCGGTCGGCACCGTCGCCCTCACCCCGGTGTTCCGCGCGCTGGGTTCGTGGGAGCCGGTGTGGGCGGATGCCTGGACGTTCGTGGGATCGCTGCTGGCGACCTACGGCATGGCGCGCGGCTGGGTGGAGTTCTGGCTGATCTGGGTGGCCGTGGACGTCGTCGGCGTGCCCCTGCTGTGGAGCACCGGCTACTACGCCTCGGCCGTGATGTACGCGTTCTACGGCGCCTTCACCCTGATCGGCTTCTTCGTGTGGCTGCGCGCCACAGACCGGGACAAGCCCGCCGTGGAGACGCTGCTGCCGGACGGCCCCGAGGGGGACGTCGCCCGATGAGCGCCGCCGAGACCCCGTCCGCCGACCCCATGGACCTCGCCGTCCGCGCCGCGCTGCGCGGTGTGCGCGGCGCCAACCCCCTCGTCGGGGCCGTCCTGACCGACGAGGCCGGCCGCGTCCTGGCCGTCGGCCACCACCGCGGACGGGGGACCGCCCACGCCGAGGTCGATGCCCTGACCCGCTGGCGGGCCGCCCGCGCCACGGATCCGGCCCTGGCCGCCCTCGACCCCGCCGGCCTGACGCTGCACGTCACCCTCGAGCCCTGCAACCACACCGGCAGCACCGGCCCCTGCTCGCAGGCCGTCCTGGACGCGGGGGTCGGCGCACTGCGCTACGCCGTCGCGGATCCCACCGGCCACGACGGCGGCGGCGCGGCCCGCCTCGCCGCGCACGGGGTGCGCGTCACCGGCCCCACCGGCGAGGTGGCCGCCCTCGCGCTCACCGCCCGCTGGCGCGAGGCCCGCGACGCAGGCCGCCCGTGGGTGACCGGACACCTCGCCCAGTCCCTCGACGGCCACGCCGCGGCCGCCGACGGCACGAGCCAGTGGATCACCGGCCCGGACTCCCGCGTCCACGCCCACGAGGTGCGCTCCCGCGTCGACGCCATCGTCGTCGGCACGGGGACCGTGCTGGCCGACGACCCTCGCCTCACCGCCCGTGACGCCGCCGGCGCCGAACTCGCGCACCAGCCCGTGCCCGTCGTCCAGGGTCACCGGCCCGTGCCCGACGGCGCCGCCCTGCGCGCTCACCCGGTCCTGCTGCACGTGCCGGACCACGACCCGCACGCCGTCCTCGCCGCGCTCGCCGCCCATCCCGGGCCCTGGCCCCACGGCCGCCGTGCCGAGCACGTGCTCATCGAGGGCGGGCCCCGCGTGCTCGGCGCGTGGCTGCGCGCCGGCCTCGTGGACGAGCTCATGGTCTACACCGCGCCCCTGCTGCTCGGCCCGGGCCGCGCCGCCGTCGCCGGCCTGGACGTCGCCACGCTGTCCGAGGGACCGCGCTGGCACCCCGACCCCGCGGAGGGCGGCCCCGCCCGGGCCCTCGGCGACGACGTCTGGACCCACCTGAGCCCGGTGC
>NZ_JABFNH010000001.1:0-3091 GCF_017168435.1 Micrococcus sp. KRD070 | reverse complement strand
CCCACCGCCCCCGCCCCGACCCGTTTCCAGGAGGACTGAGTGTTCACCGGCATCGTCACCCATCTCGGCACCGTCGTCGCCCTCGAGCACGACGCGGCCGCCGACACCGCCCTGCTGACCCTCGACGCCGGCCGCGCCCTCGACGGGCTGCCCGCCGGCGGCTCGCTCGCCGTCGACGGCGTGTGCCTCACGGCCCTCGACGGACCCACGGAGCGCCCCGGCGTGTTCCGTGCCGACCTCATGGGCCAGACGCTGCGGATGACCAGCCTCGGCGACCGCGCCCCGGGGGACCGGGTCAACCTCGAGCGCTGCCTGCGCCCCACCGACCACCTGGACGGGCACGTGGTCCAGGGCCACGTGGACGGGACCGGCGAGGTCCTCGCGGTCACCCCGCACGGGGCCTGGACCACCCTGCGCATCGGCCTGCCCGCCCGCCTGGCCCGCTACGTCCCCGCGCAGGGGGCCATCGCCCTGCAGGGCGTCTCCCTCACCGTCACCGCCGTCTCCGACCCGGGCGCGGCCGCGCACTGGTTCGAGATCGGCATCATCCCGGCCACGCTCGAGGCCACCACCCTGGGCGCCCTGCGGCCGGGCGACCGCGTCAACCTCGAGACCGACGTGCTCGCCCGGTACGCCGAGCGTCTCGCGCTCATCCCGTCCGCCCCCGCCGCACCCACCGAGGAGGCCCGCCCGTGAGCGAGCACATCCGTCTGGACCCCGTCCCCGCGGCGATCGCCGCGATCGCCGCCGGCCGGCCCGTCGTCGTCGTGGACGACGCCGACCGCGAGAACGAGGGCGACCTGATCTACGCCGCCGCCCTGGCCACCGACGAGGTCACCGCCTTCACCGTCCGCCACACCTCGGGCGTCATCTGCGCGCCCCTGCCGGCCGGCCTGGCCGACCGCCTGGCCCTGCCGCCCATGACCACCGTCAACGAGGACCCCAAGGGCACCGCCTACACCGTGAGCGTGGACGCCGCCGCCGGCGTCACCACCGGCATCTCCGCCGCCGACCGCACCCGCACCCTCCGCGTGCTCGCCGACCCCGGTGCCGCCCCCGGTGACCTGACCCGGCCCGGTCACGTGTTCCCTCTGCGCGCCGTCCCCGGCGGCGTCCGGGCCCGCCGCGGCCACACCGAGGCCGGCGTCGAGCTGTGCCGCCTGGCCGGCGTCGCGCCCGTGGCCGCCATCGCCGAGCTCGTCCACGACGACGGCACCATGATGCGCCTGCCCGCCCTGCGGGAGTTCTCCGACGAGCACGGCCTCGTGCTGATCTCCATCGAGGACCTCGTGGCCCACCTGGAGGAGACGACGCCGACCCTGACCGCCGTCCCCGCCGAGGCCACCCTGCCGACCCGGCACGGCCTGTTCCGCGTGAGCGTGCACGTGGACGCCGAGACCGGGGCCGAGCACCTGCTGCTCGTGGCGGGGGAGACCGACCCGGAGCGTCCCCTCACCGTCCGCGTGCACTCGGAGTGCCTCACCGGCGACGTGCTCGGCTCCCTGCGCTGCGACTGCGGCCCCCAGCTCGAGGACGCCCTCGCCCGCGCGGCGGCCGAGGGCGGCGCCGTCCTCTACCTCCGGGGCCACGAAGGACGCGGCATCGGCCTGGCCAACAAGATCCGCGCCTACCGGCTCCAGGAGGAGGGGATGGACACCGTCGAGGCCAACCTCGCCCTCGGTCTGCCCGCCGAGGCGCGCGACTGGGCCGGGGCCGCCGCCGTCCTCACGGCCGCCGGCCATCGGCGCATCCGCCTGGTCACCAACAACCCCGCGAAGGTCGCGGGGCTGCGGGCGGCCGGCATCGACGTCGTCGAGCGTGTCCCGGCCCCCACGCCCGTCACCGAGCACAACGTCGTCTACCTACGCACCAAGCGGGACCGCATGGCCCACGCCCTGGCGGACCGCGTGCTCGAACCGCCGACGGCCACCGGCGGCCCCGCCACGCCGGCCGATGACCCGACCACCGACCCACTAGGAGGACACCCCATGAGCGGCGCCGGAGCCCCGACCTTCACCCCCGACCCCGCCGCTGCGAGCGGCCTGAACGTGGCGATCGTCGCCGCCCAGTGGCACACGGAGATCATGGACGGGCTGATCGCCGGGGCGCAGGCCGCCGCGGCCGACCTGGGCCTGGAGCCCGTGCTCGTGCGCGTGCCCGGCACCGTCGAGCTCACCGTCGCCGCGGCGCGGCTGGCGGAGCGATTCGACGTCGTCGTGGTCCTCGGCGTCGTGGTGCGCGGGGACACCCCGCACTTCGACTACGTGTGCCAGTCCGTGACCCAGGGCGTGACGGAGGTCTCGGTGCGCACCGGCGTTCCCGTGGGCTTCGGCGTGCTCACCGTGGACACCGACCAGCAGGCCCGCGACCGGGCGGGCCTGCCCGGATCCCGAGAGGACAAGGGACGCGAGGCCCTCGAGGCGGCCGTCCTCACCGAGCTCGCGCTGCGCTCGGTCACGCCACGGGACTGAGGGTGGCCGGGCGGGGCTGCCTGCTGGGTCGGCTGCTCTCGACGTGGACCCTGTCCCCGGGGCCGGTGGGGTGATCGCAGGCCGGTCAACCGGGCCCGTCCGGAACGCCGGCAGCCCCGCGCCGTCATGGATGGGGTCGGCCGGAGGGCGCGGGGACCCGACGATAGAGGCGGAGACGCGAAGCCCCCGCCCTTCGTCTCGCTCGCGGCATCCACAGCTCGTCGTCCACTGCCCCGACCGTCAGGGCGGGCCGTTGACCCCCAACGCGTTCACCGCCGCAGACGGGTGATCTATGCGGCCCGCCCCGCCTCGGACGACTGCGTCGGGGTGCACGGAGCCTGCCGCAGCGTGGCCGCGTTCAAACAGTCCATGGCCCTGCTGGGAGCTGCGCGAGACCGGGCTGCTGCTCACCCCCCTGGTGCCGGCCCGCTCCATCGTCCCCGGTGCACGTCTGGCCTGCGACTGGCTGGGCCACTATGAGAAGCGCGAACCCGTCGCCTCCGCCTACGCCGACCTGGCCGGCCTCATCTTCGAAAGGATCACCGCATGAACGAGAAGCAGCTTGAGCCCGACCTGAGTCTGCGAGCACAGCGACGCAAGCCCACCCCGGCCCCCCAGAC